>NZ_JAIUGQ010000002.1:0-365069 GCF_020164715.1 Mesorhizobium sp. ESP7-2 | reverse complement strand
ACCTCCAAAAATCAGCGTTGAATCTGATTTGCGCTTCCTTGGGAATCCCAACCCGTTAAATCGTCACTACGTCCTAGCGGTCGAGCAGCGCCTGCAGCGTCTCGATGCGGTCGGCCTCGTTGGCCGGCTTGTCCCAGCGCAGCCGTGAAATCCTGGGGAAGCGCATGGCCACACCCGATTTGTGCCGGGTCGAACGGTTGAGCCCCTCGAAGGCGACTTCCAGCACCAGGCCATTGTCGCGATCGGCGCGCACCGAGCGCACCGGTCCGAAGCGCTCGACGGTGTTGTCCCTGACATATTTGTCGATCTGCTTCAGCTCCTCATCGGTGAAGCCGAAATAGGCCTTGCCGACCGGCACCAGTTCCTCCTCGCCCGTGGCTCCGGACCAGACGCCGAACGTGTAGTCGGAATAGAAGCTCGAGCGCTTACCGTGGCCACGCTGGGCATACATCAGCACGGCGTCCACCGTGTGTGGATCACGCTTCCATTTGAACCACGGCCCCTTCGGCCGGCCAGCGACATAGGGCGAGTCCCAGCGCTTCAGCATCACCCCTTCGATGATCGGATGCGGCGGCGCGCGGCGCAGGTCCTCGAGCGCCTGCCAGTCCGTGAAGTGGACGAAGGGGGAAAGATCGAAGCGGCTGGGGTCGAGCGTCCCGATGAAGGTTTCGAGGCGGCCGCGCCGCTCGCGGAAGGACAGTGGGCGCAGATCCTCCGCGCCGATCTGCAGCAGGTCGTAACAGCGCATGAAGGCCGGATATTGCTGCTGCATCTTCGGCGTCACCGTCTTGCGGTTCAGCCGCTGCTGCAGGTCCGAGAAGGTTCCCGTCGCCTCTCGCGGATCGCCGACAAGCAATTCGCCATCGAGCGTCGCGGAAAAGTTCATGGCGTCGGCGAGATCTGGAAAGGCGCCTGAGACATCGTCGCCGGTGCGCGAATAGAGCCGGCGGATGCCGCCTTCGGCCACCGCCTGGACGCGGATCCCGTCCCATTTCCATTCCGCCGCATAGTCCAAGGGATCGAGCTTTTCGAGATCGCCGTCGCCGATCGGATTCGACAGCATGACCGGGCGAAACAGCGCCAGCGCCGTGTTGCGCGGTTTTTCGGCCTTGCCTTCCAGCCAGGCGAACAGCGCCGTGTAGGGCGGCGACAGCCCATGCCAGAGCTCCTCGATCTCGGCCACGTCGACCTTGCCGAAATCGGCCAGCGCCTGTTTGGCCAGCCGCGCCGAGACGCCGATGCGCAGGCCGCCGGTGACCAGCTTGATGATGGCAAAGCGCGCCGAGATGCCGGCGCTGTCGAGCAGCCCCGCCAGCACCTTCGGTCCATCGGAGCGGCTCGCCGCCTGCAGCTTCGCCACAACTTCGCCAAGCGTCGGCTCGCGGTTCGCGATCCCGCCAGGCGTTTGCGGCCAGACCAGCGACACCGTCTCGGCGAGGTCGCCGACATAGTCGTAGGAATAGCCGAACAGCACCGGGTCCATGCGTTCGATGACCAGCGTGCGCAGCATGGCCGGCTTGACGGCGGCAATTTTGAGATCGCCGGTGATCGCGGCCAGCGCCAGCCCACGGTCGGGATCCTCGACGCTGCGGAAATAGTCGGTCAAAAGGGTCAACTTGCCGTTGCGTGATGGCATCAGCACCAGGCGGTCGAGAAGCTCGGCGAAGCGGTTCATGGCTGGACGCACCACGCCAGTAGTGAAAGCCGGCGCGAGGCGCCCCCCTCTGTCCTGCCGGCCATCTCCCCCTCAAGGGGGGAGATCAGATGCCACCGCCGCTTTCGCCAACCTCCGGCGTTGCAGAAGAAGCGCCGGCGGCAAAACTGCCAATCTCCCCCCTTGAGGGGGAGATGTCCGGCAGGACAGAGAGGGGCGCCGTAGGGCTCGGCGTTGGCGATTGGCAGATCAAAAAGTGCCATCAATCGCCCTCGTCCTCATAGCCCACCAGATGCAGTGGCCTGGCCGCTATCCCTTCCAGTTCGCACCAGCGCACCAGCGCTTCCTCTCGGCCGTGCGTGACCCAGATTTCCTCGGCGCCGGTCTGCTTGATGGTGACGATCAGTTCGTCCCAGTCGGCATGATCCGAGATGATGAGCGGCAGTTCGACGCCGCCTTGCTTGGCGCGCTGGCGGATGCGCATCCAACCCGACGCAAAGCACGAGATCGGATCGGGAAAGCGCCGAGCCCAGCGGTCGGCGAAGGCCGATGGCGGGCCGACCACGATGGCCCCGGCGAAATCCTGCTTGCCGCCGCTCTCCACCGTCGCCGGCTCGAGTTCGCCGAGATCGATGCCCTGGCTTTGGTAATACGCGCTGAGCTTGGCCAGCGCGCCATGGATGTAGAGCGGCTTGTCGTAACCGGCGTCGCGTAGCAGCCGCATCACGCGCTGCGCCTTGCCCAGCGCATAGGCGCCGACCAAGTGCGAGCGCTCCGGAAATTGCGCCGCCGATTTCAAGAGGCGGGCGATCTCTTCCGTGTCGGGTGGATGGCGAAACACCGGCAGGCCGAAGGTTGCCTCGGTGATGAAGACGTCGCAGCGGATCGGCTCGAACGGCGCGCAGGTCGCATCCTTCTGCCGCTTGTAGTCGCCGGAGGCGACGATGCGCCTGCCCTGGTGCTCGACAGCAATCTGCGCCGAACCCAGCACATGGCCCGCCGGATGAAAGGTGACATCGACGCCGTCGATGGCAATCGTCTCGCCGAGCATGGCTGCCTGCGTCGTCCCGGCAAAATCCTCGCCATAGCGAAGTCCCATGATATCGAGCGTCTGCTGCGTCGCAAGCACCGAGCCGTGGCCGGAACGAGCATGGTCGGAATGGCCGTGGGTGATCAGCGCCCGGTTCACCGGCCGCACCGGGTCGATGAAGAAATCGCCCGGCGGGCAGTAGAGGCCTTCGGGCCGGGGATGAAGCAGGTCGCTGGCGCGCATGGTCCCAAGATAGGATATAATTCCGCTGCGAGAAGCCCGTTGCCCCAGACTGCTGACTCCCCGGGCAAAGCCAGCTCAATTCGGTTCAGCTTCGGCATGCTTTGCTCTACAGAGATGGCGGCCGGCTACCCTGCCGGTGGAACCATCATCATGAAACCGCTTCAGACCTCGTCGGGCGACCCGAACGCCGATCGCCGTGCAGATTATGCCGAAATGCTCTTTGCCTCAGGCGATCATACTGCTGCGGCCGAGTTGCTGCTCGGTGCGCTGGAACTGGCGCCGCAATGGGCAATGGGCTGGTTTCGGCTCGGCGAGATGCAGGAGGCATCAGGCAGGCTCGACCTGGCGGCGCAAGCCTGGATGACATCGCTGAGACTCGATCCGGCCGATCGCCAGGGCGCGGCCCTCAAATTGCAGCTGATCGGCAAGGGTCCGGTCTCCATGGCGCCGCCCAGTGCCTTTGTCGAAACGCTGTTCGACCACTATGCGGAGACATTCGAGGAGATGCTGGTCGGTAAGCTCGACTACCGGCTGCCCGAGGTACTCGACGCCGCCATCCGCAAGGCAAGGCCGGGCCGCTTCCGCCTCGCGCTCGACTTGGGCTGCGGCACCGGATTGATGGGCGAGAGGCTGAGGCCGATCGTCGACCGGCTGGAGGGGGTCGATATCTCGGCAAGGATGCTGAGGAAGGCGCGGGCAAAAGGTATTTATGACGCGCTGACAAAAGCGGATTTGCAGGACTTTTCCTATTCCGGCTACAAGGCCGATCTGGTGACGTCAGCCGACGTGCTGATCTATGTCGGCGCGATCGAACGCCTGGTCGAGACAGTCGCCGGCCTGCTCGCCGAGGGCGGCCTGTTTGCCTTTTCCGTCGAGACCCTCGTGGATGGCGGCGACTTCGCGCTGCAGCCGTCGCGGCGCTATGCCCATTCGGAGGGCTATGTTGGACGGACCCTCGAGGCCAATGGCTTTTCAATTGTGGCATTGGAGCCAACCACCATCCGGCAGGATCGCCGCGAGCCCGTCAAAGGCCTGGCCGTCGTGGCACGGAAAGCTCATGCCATGTGAGGGCAGCCCTTTGTACTGCTGCGAAAAAGTCCGATTTGCGTGCGCGACTGATATTTGCGATCTGGTCGCGTCAGGGCGGGATACCAGGAGGAGCACTTCGATGCGCTGGAACATGATGATCTTGGCGTCTTGCCTGGCAACCACCGGCTGCGTCGGCAATTCAGCGTCCCAGCGGCAGGACGCCAACGTAGAGTCCTCGCTGCAATATGACACCGTGCCATGCGATCAGTTGCTGGCGCAACGCAACGGGCTGGCGCAGCAATACAACCTCCCGACGACCGCCAAGCCGGCCTTCTCCAATCCTGCCATGGGCTTCGGCCCGTTCACGCCCGACTTGCGCTCCAAGGCCGAGCGCGACAGCGACAAGGCGTCAGGCGAAATCGATGCCATGAACCGGTCCATCGACCGCCGCGACTGCGGCAAGCCGGACAAGCAGAAGAAGTTCGCTCTGCCCGGCTGATGATCCAATCGCAAGGCTCCATCCGGTGAATCTCTCGGACTTAGGCGACCGCATCTGTATTTTGGGGCCGTCCAACAGCGGCAAGTCGACGCTTGCCGACGCGATCGCGCGCAAGCGTGGCCTGACGCCCATCCATCTCGATCTGCTCTTTCATCTGCCCAACACGGATTGGGAGCAGCGCCCGAGGGACGAGTTCATTGCCTTGCATGACGCCGCGATCGCCGGCGAGCGGTGGGTGATGGACGGAAACTACTCGGTTTGCATGCCGCAACGCTTCCAGCGCTCGACGGGATTGATCCTGCTGGACATCTCCACCTCGGCAAGTCTGCTGCGTTATTTCAGGCGAACCCTGTTCGAGAGGGAGAGGCGCGGTGGCCTGGAAGGCGGGCGCGACAGCATCAAATGGGACATGATCCACCACATCGCCGTGGCCACGCCGGAAAACCGGCAGAGATACAGGGCGATGTTCGAGCGGATCGACCTGCCAAAGCTGCAGCTGCCTTCGGTTCGGGCGATCAAGAAATGTTTTCAGGACTGGGACTTGGCCAGGTGACGACGACGTCTGGCTAATATCCCGCCTTGCGGTCCACCAGATTGTCGAGCTTCTCGCCGCGCTCGAAGGCGTCCATCTGGCGCAGCATGATCGGCGCCAGGTGCACGGGATCGGAAGTCGCCGCGGCATGCGGCGTCACGAACACTTTCGGATGGCGCCACAGCGGATTGGTCTTCGGCAGCGGCTCGACTTCGAACACGTCGAGGCTCGCTTCCTTCAGCGTGCCGTCGTCCAAGGCCCGAACGATGTCGGCATCCTTCTGCAGCCGCCCGCGTCCGGCATTGATCAGCACCGAGCCGCCAAGCCCGTTGCGCTTGCGCAATTCCTTCAGCACGCCGTAATTGATGATGCCTTGCGTGTCCGGAGTGAGCGGCAGGAGCACCACCAGAATGTCGGTGGCGTTGAGGAACGGGATCAGGCCCGCTTCGCCGGAATAGGTCGCCACCCCCTTCATCGGCCGGTCGCTGCGCGACCAGCCATTGACCGCGAAGCCGAGCGACAGAAGCACCGAGGCCGCGGCCCGGCCGAGACTGCCGAGACCCATGATGCCGACGGAAATGTCGCCGGCCGGCCTCTGTTGCGGTTCGTGCCAGATCTTCTTCAGCTGCTGCGACCGGTAGAGCAGGCCCTGGCGATGATGGTCGAGCACTCGCCAGACGACGTACTCGGTCATGTACTGCGTCAAGTTATCGGCGACGACCTTGACGATCGGCACGTCGGGCAGGCCGGGATCGGCGAAGATATGGTCGACGCCGGCGCCGATCGAGAAGATGGCGCGCAGATTGGGCAGCGACGACATCAGATTGGGCTTGTGCTTCCACACCACCGCATAGGTGATCGAGGGATCCTTGGCGCCGTCCGGCTCCAGCACCACCTCGCGCTCGGCCGACAACAGGTCGCGCCAGCGCTGCGGATGAAAGCCGGTGACGGCAAGCAGGATACGGCCTTTTTCCATCGCGGTTCGTTCAGTCCTTCCTTGTGCGGATCACTCGCTGACCACGCCTGTCGGCGCCGTCTCGATCTTGAAGGCGGCCGAGATCAGCGCCCGAGTATAGTCGGTTTGCGGATTTCCAAAAATCTGTTCGGACGTGCCGGCTTCGACGATCTGGCCGTTGCGCATGACGATGACGTCGTTGGCCAGCGCCCGGATGACCTTGAGGTCATGGCTGATGAAGAGATAGGCGAGGTCGTGCTTGGCCTGCAAATCGCGCAGGAGATCGACGACCTGCGCCTGCACGCTCATGTCGAGCGCCGATGTCGGCTCGTCCAGCATGACGAAGCGCGGGTTGAGAACCATGGCACGCGCGATGGCGACACGCTGGCGCTGGCCACCGGAAAATTCGTGCGGATAGCGGTTGCGGGTCGCCGGGTCGAGGCCGACTTCCTTCAGCACGGCGGCGACCTTGTCGTCGCGCTCGTCGGGTGACAGTTTCGGCTCGTGGATCTTCAGGCCTTCCTCGATGATCTCGGCGATCGACATGCGCGGGCTGAGCGAACCGAACGGATCCTGAAAGACGATCTGCAGTTCGCGCCTGAGCGGCCGCATGGCGTTGAAGGTGAGCTGGTTGATGTCGCGGCCGTTGAACTGGATGGCTCCGGTCGACGAGATCATGCGCGCCAGCGCCAGGCCGAGCGTCGTCTTGCCCGAACCGGATTCCCCGACCACGCCCAGCGTCTGGCCGGCGCGCACCGTGACATCGATGCCGTCGACCGCTTTCACGTGATCGACGACACGCCGGAAGAAGCCCTGCTTGATCGGAAACCAGACCTTGATGTCCTTGCCGGTCATGACAGGCTTGGCGCCGGCATTGGCGGCCGGCGGCTTGCCTTTCGGCTCGGCGGCCAGGAGGTGGCGCGTATAGGGGTGCTGCGGGTTGGCGAAGATGTCCTTGGTCGGTCCTGTCTCGACGATCTTGCCCTTGGTCATCACGCAGACCCGGTCGGCGATCTTGCGTACGATGCCGAGGTCATGGGTGATGAACAGCATCGACATGCCCTTGCGGCTTTTGAGGCCCGCGAGCAGTTCGAGGATCTGCGCCTGCACGGTGACATCGAGCGCCGTCGTCGGCTCGTCGGCGATCAACAGTTCCGGCTCGTTGGCGAGCGCCATGGCGATCATGACGCGTTGGCGCTGGCCGCCCGAAAGCTGGTGCGGATAGGCGTCGAGCCGTTTCTGTGGATCGCGGATGCCGACCTCGTTGAGTAGGGCCAGCGTCCGCGCCTTGGCCGGACGATCGCCCATGCCCTGATGCAGCTTCAGGATTTCGACGATCTGGTGCTCGATCGTGTGCAACGGATTGAGCGAGGTCATCGGCTCCTGGAAGATCATGGTGATCTTGTTGCCGCGCACCTGCCGCAATTGCTTCTCGCTCATGGCCAGCAGGTCGGCGCCCTGGAACAGGATCTTGCCCGAGGGATGGCTGGCGCTGGGGTAGGGCAGCAGCTTCAGCACCGACAGCGCCGAGACCGATTTGCCGGAGCCGGATTCGCCGACCAGCGCCACCGTCTCGCCCCTGGCGATGTCGAACGAGATGTGGTCGACGGCGACAGACTGGCCGCCGTCCTGGCTGAAGGCGACGCTGAGGTCCTGGACGCTGAGCAAGGGGGTTTCGCTCATTTGAACGTCTTGCGCGGATCGAAGGCGTCGCGCGTCGCCTCGCCGACAAAAACCAGCAGCGACAGCATCAGCGAGATGACGACGAAGCCGGAAATGCCGAGCCAAGGCGCGTTGAGGTTGCGCTGTGCCTGCTTGAGCAGTTCGCCGAGCGAGGCGGAGCCGGGCGGCAGGCCGAAGCCGAGATAATCGAGCGAGGTCAGTGTCGAGATCGAGCCGCTCAGCAAAAAGGGCAGGAACGTCAATGTCGCCACCATCGCATTGGGCAGCAGGTGCCGGAACATGATGGTGCGGTTGCGCACGCCGAGCGCGCGCGCCGCGTTGACATATTCGAAGTTGCGGGCGCGCAGGAACTCCGCCCGCACCACGCCGACCAGCGCCACCCAGGAGAACAGCAGCATCAGGCCGAGCAGGATGAAGAAGCCCGGCGGCAGGATGGCGGCGACGATGAGCAGCAGATAAAGCACGGGAATGGCCGACCAGATCTCGATGAAGCGCTGGAACAGCAGATCGGTCCAGCCGCCGAAATAGCCCTGCAAGGCACCGGCGCCGACGCCGATCAAGGCCGAGCCCGCGGTCAGGATCAGGCCGAACAGCACTGAAATGCGGAAGCCGTAGATGACGCGCGCCAGCACGTCGCGCGCCTGGTCGTCGGTACCGAGCCAGTTCCAGTTGCCGACATTGCAGGCCGGGTCATCGGCTCCTTGCGGATACTGGTTGCAGCGCGTCTTGGCGTCATATTCCCAGGACGGCTTGGCGGGTGCTGCTTCCGGGATGGCGTTGTTGACGGTCTGGTAGGAGTAGCGGATAGGCGGCCAGACCATCCAGCCATGGGCGTTGATCTCGTCCTGGATCACCGGGTCGCGGTAGTCCGTGACGGCATAGAAGCCGCCGAATTTTTCTTCCGGGTAGGCGACCATCACCGGGAAAAGGATTTCGCCCTTGTAGGACGCGATGATCGGCTTGTCGTTGGCGATGAACTCGGCAAACAGCGACAAAACGAACAAGACGAGGAAAATCCACAAAGACCAGAAGCCGCGTTTATTAGCTTTGAAATTCTGCAGACGGCGCTTGTTGAGCGGCGACAGGAACGGCCGTGGGAGCCGCTCCGGCAAGACACCGGCGGTAACGCTTGCCTCCGACATCAGACGTCTCTCCGCTCGAAATCGATACGCGGATCGACCCAGGTGTACATCAGGTCGGACAGCAGCCCGATGAACAGGCCGAGAAGCGAGAAGATGTAGAGATTGGCGAACACCACGGGATAGTCGCGCTCGACGACGGACCTGAAGCCGAGCAGGCCGAGGCCATCGAGCGAAAAGATGTTCTCGATCAGCAGCGAGCCGGTGAAGAAGGCCGAGATGAAGGCGCCCGGGAAGCCGGCGATGACGATCAGCATGGCATTGCGGAACACATGGCCGTAAAGCACCTGCCGTTCCGACAGGCCCTTGGCGCGCGCCGTCACCACATACTGCTTGCGGATCTCCTCCAGGAACGAGTTCTTGGTCAAAAGCGTCGTCGTGGCGAAGGCCGACAGCACCAGCGCCGTCAGCGGCAAGGTCATGTGCCAGAAATAGTCGGCGATCTTGGCCGGCCACGACAACTGGTCCCAATTGTCCGAGACGATGCCGCGCAACGGGAACCAGTCCCAAAACGAGCCGCCGGCGAACAGCACCATCAAAAGGATGCCGAACAGGAAGCCCGGAATGGCATAGCCTACGATGACGACGCCGCTGGTCCAGACGTCGAAGGGGGTGCCGTCCTTCACCGCCTTGCGGATGCCGAGCGGGATCGAGATCAGATAGGACAGGAGCGTGATCCAGAGCCCGATCGAAATCGAAACGGGCATCTTCTCGAGGATCAGGTCGAGCACCGAAATATCGCGGAAATAGCTGTTGCCGAAATCGAACCTGGCGTAATTCCACAGCATCATGCCGAAGCGTTCGAGCGGCGGCTTGTCGAAGCCGAACTGCTTCTCCAGCTTCTTGATGAATTCCGGGTCGAGACCCTGGGCGCCGCGATATTTCGAACCGACATCGCCGGCGGCGTCGAAATTGGAGCCGCCAGCATCACCGCCACCACCGCCGAGGCGGTCGCTGCCGCCCTGGTTGGTCAGCTTGGCGATGACCTGCTCGACCGGGCCGCCAGGCGCGAACTGGATGACGGCGAAGGAGATCGCCATGATGCCGAACAGGGTCGGGATCATCAAAAGGATACGGCGCAGTATATAGGCGCCCATCAGATGGTATCCTCCTCAGGGAGAGCCACCATGTCTGGCGGCACCCCCAAGGCAGTCGCTTCAGGCCAATTGTCGACGCCGGCGCCGCCCCTCAATGTCCTGCCGGATATTTCTCCCCGTATAGTGACGGGGAGAAAGGGACTGGCCGCGGCCTCGGCGCTCTTATCGCGACGTTTGCAGTTGGCGAAATCACCGATGAGAGCGCCCTTCTCCCCGTCACTATACGGGGAGAGGATGCCGGCAGGCAGGTGAGGGGCAGCGCCAACACCCGCAAGAAATTCAGCCTTTGCCAATTTTTGCCGCCTTGCCCTTGTCGAACCACCACAGCGTCTCGACCGGAAAGCCGAAATCGGGCTTTTGCTCGACAAAGCCGAACATGTCCCAATAGGCGACGCGGTGATTCGCCAGATAGTATGTTGGTATCCAGTCTAGCCGCGCGCGCAAGACCCGGTCGAGCGCCCTGAGCGCGGTGACCAGTTCTACGCGGCTTTGCGCCTTGCCGGCCGCCACGATCAGCGCATCGATGGCCTTGCTTTTCGTACCCGGATAATTGCGCTGCCCCGGTATGTCAGCCATCCGGGAATCATAGAGCATTTCCAGCCCGTCATCGGTCGGTGTCGCTCCGATCGACCAATGCAGCATGTCGAGATCGAAGTCGAAATCGCTCTGCCGCTGTTCATATTGCGCTGAATCGACTTGCCGGATCGATGCGTCGATTCCGATCGCCTTCATATTCTCGGACCACGGGGTGTAGATGCGAACGATGCCGTCATCCTCCGCCAGCATTTCAACCCGCAGCCGCTCACCCTTGTCGTTGACGAGGAAACTGCCGGCACGTTTCCAGCCGGCCTGCGCAAGCAATCGCGAAGCCTCGCCCAGCTGCTTGCGGTCATGGCCCGAACCGTCGGAGAGGGGCTGCGTCACCGCTTCACCAAAGACTTCTGGCGGCAACTCGGCCCTGAACGGCTCCAGCAGGGCCAATTCCTCGGGCGAGGGCAGCCCTTCTGCCTTGTAATCCGACCGTTCGAAATTCGACTGAGCACGTTCGTAGGAGCCGTAGAACAGCGCCCGCTTCATCCATTCGAAATCGAAGCATCTGGCGATCGCCCGTCGCACCCGTTCGTCGCGAAATTGCGGACGACGCTGGTTCAGAGCGACGCCCTGCATGTCCGGCGTCTTCTCGCCGGGAAATTCCCGTTTGACGACCTTGCCGTCCTTCAACGCTGGAAAGTCGTATCCGGTCGCCCATACGCGCGCGGTGAATTCCTCGCGAAAATGCGTGTCGCCTTTTTTGAACGCTTCGAAGGCCGCCTGCCGGTCGAGGTAGAAATCGATGCGGATGCGGTCGAAATTGTACAGGCCGCGGTTCACAGGGAGATCGCGGCCCCAATAGTCGGCCACGCGCTCATATTCGACAGTCTGTCCGGCCGCCACGCGCCCAATCTTGTAAGGCCCGGAGCCGAGCGGCGGTGTCATCGTCGAGGCGTCGAATTTATTGGCCGTATAAAAGGCCTTGGACACGATCGGCATTACCACGACCGCCAGGATGTTTTGCGCCGACTGCTCGCCATTGAAGGTCAGCTCGAGCGTGGTCGGATCGACCGCGACCGCTTCCGTCATATGCCGCAGTGCCTTGGAAAGGTTCGGGTGACCTTGGTCCTTGTAAAGCTTCAGCGCGAAGGCGACGTCCTCTGCGGTCAGCGGCGAGCCGTCGTGGAAACGCGCTTGCGGCCGAAGCACGAAGCGGAAGCCGTTGCGGTCTTGCGACAGCGTGACGGACTCGGCAAGCAGGCCGTAGACCGCATCCGGCTCATCGAGGGCGCTTGTCATCAGGGAATCGAAGCAGAGTTCGGCGCGCGGCGGCGCCTCCCCCTTCAACACCAGGAAATTCAGCGTGTTGAAAGTCAGGAAGCTCTGATTGAGGGTTGCGTTGGGCGGCGCGAAATTCATCTGGCCGCCCTTGGGCGCGTCAGGATTGACATAGTCGAAATGCGGGAAATCAGGCTTGTATTTGAGGTCGCCGTAGGCGGACAGACCGTGCAGCTTGGTCCCGGTCGCAATGCTTGCGAAGGCTTTGCCCGGCATCAGGGCGGCGGCAGCGGCGGCGCCGCCCAAAGCCAGGAAATTGCGGCGGGGTAGCACCGTCATCGATTGCCGCCCCATCAATTACCGCCCTTGTATTTGGCCGCCAGCGCTTTTTCCTTGTCGAGATCGACCCACCAGGAATCGATGTCGACGCCCACATAGGCAGGCTGCTTGTCGGGGAACTTGAACTTGTTCCAATAGGCCAGCCAGACCGCGGAACGGTAATATTGCGGCACCACGTAGAAGTTCCACAGCAGGACGCGGTCGAGCGCATGGGTCGCGGCGACGAGATCATCGCGATCGGTGGCAAAGATGATGCGATCGACCAGCGCGTCTACGATTGGATCCTTGATGCCCATCAGGTTGCGCGAACCAGGCGCATCGGCGGCTTTCGAGCTCCAGAAATCGCGCTGCTCGTTGCCGGGCGAATCCGACTGGCCGAACAGACCCGTCACGACATCGAAATCGAAGTTGTTGACGCGGTTGATGTACTGCGTCTGATCGATGATGCGCAGAGTAGCGTCGACGCCGATCTTGCGCAGGTTGGCAATGTAGGGGCTGGCGATCACCTGGTCTGTGTCGTTCCACCCGAGGATCTCGAACTTGAACGGTGCGCCTGTCTTGGCGTTGACCATCTTGCCGCCCTTGATGACCCATCCGGCCTTTGCGAACAGATCGACGGCCTGCTTCAGGTACTTTCGCTCCGCTTGCGGAGAGTCGTAGACAGGCAGCTTGAATTCC
Organism: Mesorhizobium sp. ESP7-2; assembly: GCF_020164715.1. NCBI lineage: Bacteria > Pseudomonadati > Pseudomonadota > Alphaproteobacteria > Hyphomicrobiales > Phyllobacteriaceae > Mesorhizobium > Mesorhizobium sp. ESP7-2. The sequence goes on along the minus strand of NZ_JAIUGQ010000002.1, from coordinate 352,382 downwards.
TGTGTGAAGAGTTCCGGCGGCAGCTTGTCGCGATATTTTTCCAGGATCTCCAGTTCCTTGCCTTGCGGCAATCCACTGGACGCCAGTTCGGTGCCCTGGAAATAGCTCGATGTGCGGGTATTGAAACCGAAGAACAACGTACGATTCATGCTTTCGAAATCGAACGGCATGGTCAGTGCCTCACGCACCAGCCGGTCCTGGAACAGCGGCCGCCGCTGGTTGAGAACGAAGCCCTGCATCGGCTGCGGCGACTGGGTCTGGAAGTCCTTCTTGATGACATCACCGGCTTGGACAGCCGGAAAATTGTAGGCCGTCGCCCATTTACGCGAGCTGTTTTCGCGGTGGACGTCTTCCAGCCCGCCCTTGGTGAAGGCCAGCCAGGCGGCATTGTCGTCGAGGATGTAGGTGTATCGGCGCGTATCGAAATTCTCGCGGCCGACCTTCACCGGCAGTTTGGCAGCCCAATAGTCCGGCACGCGCTGCCAGATGATTTCGGAGCCAGGCTTGAAGCTGGCGATCTTGTAGGCCGCCGAGCCGAGTGGAATTTCCAGCGTCGACTTGGTGATGTCGCGCTTCTTGCCGTTGGCATCGGTACCCTCCCACCAGTGCTTCGGCAGCACGGCAAGATCGCCCATGATCTTGGGCAGTTCGCGGTTGCCCTTCTGGTTGAAGTGGAATTCGACCTCGCGGTCGGAAACCGCCACCGCGTCGGTGACATTTTCGAAATAGCGGTTGTATTGCGGGCTGTTCGCCTTCAGCACCTGAAACGACCAGATCACGTCGTCGACGGTGATCGGCTGGCCGTCATGCCATTTGGCGCGCGGATCGAGCCGGTAGGTCGCCGAGGAGTAGTCGGCCGGATATTTATAGGCGTCGGCGATCAGCGGATGGCTGACGCTGCCCTCATCGGTCGCCTGCTCCATCAGGGTGTCGTAGAGCAGGCCGCCGCCGAATCCGACGAGACCTGCCGCCGGCGTTCCCTGGACGATGTAGGGGTTGAAACTATCGAAGGTGCCGAGCACCACTGAATTCAGTGTGCCGCCCTTGGGCGCGTTCGGGTTGACGTAGTCGTAGTGCTGGAAATTGTCGCCGTATTTGGATTCGCCGATCAGCGATGAGGTGGTGCGCCACTCGTCGGCCAGGGTCGCCTGCAACCCTACCGCCAGCAGGGCCGCCGTCAGCAACGACCTTAGAACCGTTCGGCCAACCGTCATGCACCACCCTCTTCGCCATGCCTGCGGATCATCCAGACGCAATCTAGATGATTTGGCGCTCGTGAAAACCGCCATGCGCGGCTTTGTCGCCGCATCGGAGCTTTTCCTAACGAAAAAGCCGGGCAGAACCCGGCTTTTTCAAGATGATCACGGCATTTCCGGTTATTTTGCCGGTGCGGCCGGCGCAGGCGCGGCAGGCGCCGCGGGTTTCGCCGGAGCGGCCCCATCGGCCGGCTTGGCGGGCGCGGAGGCGTCCGCGGCGGCACCCGGTGCCGGCAGCGGCTTGGGGTTGTCCGACAGCGTGCGCAGATAAGCGATGACGTTGGCGCGATCTTCTTCCTTGGGCAGGCCGGCAAAGCCCATCGCCGTGCCCTTCACGAATTTCTTCGGCGAGGTGATGAAGTGGTTGATGTTGTCATAGGTCCACTTCTCGGTGCCGCCCTTGGAGAATTCCTTCATGCCGGCCGAATAGGCGAAGCCTTCATGCTCGGCGACCGGGCGGTCGACGAGGTCCCAGAGATCCGGACCGACCTTGTTGGGGCCGCCCTTTTCGCCGGAATGGCAGGCCTGGCACTTCTTGAAGATGGCAGCGCCCTTTTCGACGCTGGCGCTGGCCAGGAGGTCGGCGATCGGCTTCTCGGCCGCTGCCGGAGCGGCGGGGCCACCTTCGGCGGGCTCCGCGGCCTCGATGGCGAAGCCGGGCTTTTCCGGGGCCGGCGAGGCAAACAGCGCGTCCGATACCAGCCCGACCGAGAAGACGACGAAAACGGTTCCGAGCAATCCGGCGAGCAGTTTGTTGACTTCGTTGGAATCCATTCGCCCCTTGCTCCCTTTTCCGGCGGACTGATCCGTCCACTCCGTCCGTCGGTATCGAGACCTGCCCTCCAGAGCCGGTCAAATCGGGCGGAAACTAGGTCTTTTGCTCGGGCGTTGCAACACCTATAAGGGCGCTGCCAGTGAGACCTTTTGCCACTTTTCCCCTCCTCGTTTCGGACGCCTTGCCAGACCGATGTCCACCTTGATCCTGATACCGGCCCGCATGGCCTCGACACGGCTGCCGGGCAAGCCGCTGGCCGATATATCAGGCGCGCCGATGATCGTGCATGTCGCCCGCCGTGCGGCCGAAGCCGGCCTTGGCCGGGTGGCGGTGGCGACCGACACGCAAAGCGTGGCCGAGGCGGTGCGCGCGCATGGTTTCGAGGCGGTGATGACGCGCATGGACCACGAATCGGGTTCCGACCGCATCTTTGAAGCTCTGCTCGAACTTGACCCCGCGCAAAAGGTCGAAACCATCGTCAATGTGCAGGGCGACCTGCCGACCATCGATCCCGCGATCATCGCGGCCTCGCTGAGGCCGTTCGAGGACGCCTCGGTGGATATCGCCACGCTCGGCGTCGAGATCATCCGCGAGGAGGAAAAGACCAATCCCAACGTCGTCAAGATCGTCGGGTCGCCGCTCTCCGGCACGCGGTTGCGGGCGCTGTACTTCACCCGCGCCACGGCACCTTGGGGCGACGGGCCGCTTTATCACCATGTCGGCCTCTACGCCTATCGCCGCGCCGCGCTCGAGCGTTTCGTCGCGCTGAAGCCGTCGCCGCTGGAGCGCCGCGAGCGGCTGGAGCAACTGCGGGCGCTGGAAGCCGGCATGCGCATCGACGCCGAGATCGTGCAGTCGCTGCCGCTTGGCGTCGACACGCCGCATGACCTGGAACGTGCCAGGGAAATCCTTTCAAACTGAGATATCAGCATGCCTGAAAAGACCAACAGAATATCCTTCCAGGGCGAGCCGGGCGCCAATTCGGACACCGCCTGCCGCAACGTCTATCCCTCGATGGAGCCGTTGCCGTGCCCGACCTTCGAGGACGCGTTCAATGCCGTCGAGACCGGCAAGGCCGATCTCGCCATGATCCCGATCGAGAACACTATCGCCGGACGCGTCGCCGACATCCATCACCTCCTGCCGGAATCGAGGATGCACATCGTCGGCGAATATTTCCTGCCGATCCATTTCCAGCTGATGGTGCTGCCGGGCGTCAAGCGCGACGAGATCAAGACCGTGCACACCCACATCCACGCGCTCGGCCAGTGCCGCAAATACATCCGCAAGAACGGGTGGAAAGGGGTAGTCGCCGGGGACACGGCGGGCGCCGCCAAAATGGTCTCCGAAGTCAGGGACCGCACCATGGCCGCGCTGGCCCCAGCGCTGGCCGCGACGCTCTACGGGCTCGACATCATCGAGGAGAACGTCGAGGACACCGACAGCAACGTCACTCGCTTCGTGGTCCTGACCAAGAGCAAGCAATGGGCCGAGCGCCCGTCACCTGACGTCAAGATGATGACGACTTTCATCTTCCGCGTCCGCAACGTGCCGGCCGCGCTCTACAAGGCGATGGGCGGCTTCGCCACCAACGGCATCAACATGACCAAGCTGGAAAGCTATCAGCTCGGCGCCTTCACGGCGACGCTGTTCTACGCCGACATCGAGGGCCATCCCGACGATCAGCTGGTCAAGCTGGCGTTGGACGAACTGCGGTTCTTCTCGCGCGAGGTGAGGATACTTGGCGTCTATCCGGCCAGCGAGTCACGCGAGCAGTGGAAGGTGGCGGATTGAGCTACCAGCCCAGCGGCACGTAGTCGATCTCCATGAAGGTCTCGACCTCCGGCACCCAGCGGTCGCGCACGAAGGCGACATGGTCGGGATGGTCGTTGTACCTGGTGTAGGCGGCCTGGTCGGCGAACTCCATCGAGAAGCCGAACTGGTAGTCGTTCTTGGGGCTGATCTGCCGCAATTGCTCGAAATGCGTGACGCCCCGGATCGCCGAGAGGATCTTCCTGGCGTCGACGAGGAACCGCTTTTCCTCCAGCGAATGCGGCGGATGCTTCAGCGTGAAGACGACGGTGTGACGGATCATTTGTCTCTCCTGCAATGACTTCGATATTCGCTATTCGCTGTCGACCCAGGCGCGGATGAGGTGGTGCGCGATGGCGCCTTTCGGCGGCGTGACCAGGGCGTCGGGGTGTGTACGGTCCAGCATCAGGCGCACCTCGTCGCGCAAAAACCAGCGGCAGTCCTCCAATTCGTCGAGATCGGCCTGGATGTCTTCGTTGAGCGGCTCGCCGAAGCAGCCGATCATCAGCGAGTAGGGAAACGGCCACGGCTGGCTCGCATGGTAGACGACGCGGCCGAGCCGGATCCCGGCCTCCTCCAGCGTTTCGCGGCGCACCGCCGCCTCGATCGTCTCGCCGGGCTCGATGAAGCCGGCAAGCGCCGAATACATGCCCGGCCCAAAATGCCGGCCGCGCCCGAGCAGGCATTTCTCCCGCGTCGCCGTCAGCATGATCGCCACCGGGTCGGTGCGCGGAAAATGCTCGGTGCCGCAATTCGGGCAATGGCGCTTGTAACCACCCGCGCGCATCTGCGATTCGGTGCCGCATTTGCTGCAGAAGCGGTGGCTGGCATGCCAGGCGAGCAGGGCGGCGCCTTGCGCCATCGCGCCGGCGGCGGCCTCGTCGATCAGCCCTTGCATGTAGACCGAGCGGTAATCGATCGCCTTGACGGTTTCGGGCAACTGTTCGGGATCGATGCCGGCCAGCACCGCCAGCACCGGCCCCTGTTCGGAAAAGCCGAGCAGGACGCCCTGGTCGAAGGAAGGGCTGAAGGGCTCGCTCTCGGCGACGCGGTGCCAAGGATCGAAACCGCCATCCGCCAGTTTCAGGTGGAGCCGGCCGCCATTCATCAAAAGCAGTCGCGTCGTCGGATCGGCCAGCGCCTTGTCGACCGAATCGTCGGCGCGGTTCTCGGATTGCCGGTCGATCGTGTTGCCGGCAAAGCCGACGAACTGGCTCGGCTCGCGCAGGGGCGCGTCAAACAGGCGGAAGCTCATATGGACTCTGGTGCTTTGGGATGGACATGCTTGGGATGGACACGGGGAAGGCTTATAGCGCCGCCCTTATCGTTTCGGCAAACCGGCGCAGGTCGGAACGCTCGTACGGCTCGCGCAGGCCATGCCCCCACACCGGGCCGGGCCAGCCGGGATCGCCCTCGGACCGTGCGATGATATGGACATGCAGTTGGCGCACGATGTTGCCGAGCGCGCCGGTGTTGATCTTGGTGCAGCCGCTCACCTTCTTCAGCGCCTGCGCCACCATATTGGTCTCGAAGGTCAGCATCGCCTGGTCGAGCGGCGTCATGTCGTGGATCTCCTCAGCGCCCGGGCGCTGCGGCACCAGGAGCAGCCATGGCCAGCGGCGGTCGTTCATCACCCGCAATTCGCACAGCCCAAGCCACATCAACTGCTCGCTGTCCGCCTCCAGCCGGGCATCCAGCGTGAATCCGGCCTTCAGGCCCGGCAGCATCGGCGTTTCCCTTGCTTTTCTTGGTTTCCTCAAACCCTGAACGCTAGAGCGGCCGCATCGGGGCTGCAAGCGAATCCAGTGCTTCGCGGTGCCGATTTGCCTGCGCACTTGCATTTCGTCGCGCAATTGCCGATATGGACAGCGGGAGGTTGGTGGTGGACGATCCACTCGCCAACCGGGTCAGGTCCGGAAGGAAGCAGCCCTAACGAGCCCGGAACGGGTCATTGTTCCAGCCTCCCACCTCATCGGCCCTCCTCGCGACATTGACGACGCATTGCAGCGCGGGCGAGACTATGCGCAGGAATCGGCGCCTTCGGGCGCGGCCTTTTGGAGCTTAACGGGCGAATGAGCGAAGCCGGAAATTCGGGGTCCGATAGTCTGGCGACGGGCAAGGCCGCGGCCTACCGCGTGCTGGCGCGCAAATACCGTCCGTCGAATTTCTCCGAGCTGGTCGGCCAGGAGCCGATGGTGCGCACCCTCACCAACGCCTTTGCCACCGGCCGCATTGCCCAGGCATGGATGCTGACCGGCGTGCGCGGCGTCGGCAAGACCACGACCGCGCGCATACTTGCGCGAGCGCTGAATTATAAAACCGCCACCGTTGACCAGCCCTCGGTCGATCTCGCCGTGCTCGGCGAGCATTGCCAGGCGATCATGGAAGGCCGCCATGTCGACGTCATCGAGATGGACGCCGCCTCGCACACCGGCATCGACGACATCAGGGACATCATCGAGCGCGTGCGCTATGCGCCGGTCTCGGCCCGCTACAAGGTCTACATCATCGACGAAGTGCACATGCTGTCCACGCAGGCCTTCAACGGCCTGCTGAAGACGCTGGAAGAGCCGCCGCCGCACGTCAAATTCATCTTCGCCACCACCGAGATCCGCAAGGTTCCGATCACGGTCCTGTCGCGCTGCCAGCGTTTCGACCTGAGGCGCATCGACGCTGGCGCGCTGGTCGCGCATCTCTCCTCGATCGCCGGCAAGGAAGGCATTTCGGTCGACGACGACGCGCTGGCCATGATCGCGCGCGCGGCGGAAGGCTCCGCCCGCGATTCGCTCTCCATTCTCGACCAGGCGATCGCCCATGGCGCCGGCTCGGTCACCGCCGAGGCCGTACGCGCCATGCTGGGCCTGGCCGACCGCGCCCGCATCGTCGACCTGTTCGAACATGTGATGAAGGGCGATGTGGCGGCCGCACTCGGCGAATTCCGCGCGCAATACGACACCGGCGCCGACCCGGCCGCCGTGCTTACCGATCTGGCCGAGTTCAACCACCTCGTCACGCGGCTGCGTTTCGTGCCGAGCGCCATGGGCGATGCCTCGCTGTCGCAGGACGAGCGCCAGCGCGGCGCCGATTTCGCCCGGGCGCTATCGGTCCGCGTGCTGTCGCGAACCTGGCAGATGCTGCTCAAGGGCATTCCCGAGGTGCAGTCGTCCAACCGGCCGGTCAGTGCCGCCGAAATGGTGTTGATCCGGCTGGCGCACGCCGCCGACCTGCCGACATTGGACGAGGCGTTGAGATCGCTGGAGAGCGGCGCCTCTGCAACTGGTGCCGCGCCGCGCCCGAACGGCGCGCCCGTGAACCCCGGCAATGGCGGTGCTGGCGGCAATGGCGCCAGCGCCGTGGCGCAGGCGCGCATGCCTGGCGGGTCGGGCGGCGCGCAGACGATGCGGCTGGTCGAGGCCACGCCGGCTCCGGCCGCCTTCGTCGCGCCCCCGCAACCAGCGCCGGAGACGCAAGCCGTACCGCTGAAATCGCTGGCCGACATCGTTGCCCTCGCCGACGCGCAGCGCGACATCGCCTTCAAGGTGCTGGTCAAGCGCTGCATCCGTCTCGTGCGCATCGAGCCTGGCCGCATCGACGTCAGCCTGACCGATGATGCGCCCAAGATGCTGCTCAACGAACTGACGACCAAACTGCGCGCCTGGACAGGCCGCAGTTGGCTGGTGTCGCTGTCGAAGGAGGAGGGCGGCCAGACCCTGGCTGAAATGGAATCGACGAAGCGTGAAAACGCCTTCCTCGATGCCAGGAACGACCCGACCGTGGCCGCCATCCTGGCCCGCTTTCCCGGCGCCAAGATCATCGACGTGCGCATTCCCGACACACCGGACGCCGAAACGAGCGAGGCCGAAATGCCGGTCGAGCCGCCGGCCGATGACGACGAACCCTGATATCCAGCACTAATCCGCAAAGGATCGGACCATGAAAGATCTTCTCGGCCTGATGGGCAAGGCGAAGGAAATGCAGGCCAAGTTCCAGGCCATGCAGGACGAGATCGCCACCGTCGAAGCCGTCGGCCAGGCCGGCGGCGGCTTGGTCAGCGTCACGTTGAGCGGAAAGTTCGACATCAAGTCGCTGAAGATCGACCCGTCTTTGTTTAGGGAAGACGAGGTCGAAATCCTGGAAGATTTGATTCTCGCCGCGCACAACGACGCCAAGGCCAAGGTCGAGCAGATCATGCAGGAAAAGACCAAGGCGCTGACCGCCGGCCTACCCATCCCGCCAGGAATGAAACTGCCTTTCTAATGCATGTCGCCCAAAAGTGCGCAGCGGTTTTGGGGCAACGATATGCATAAAGCTGAGACCGGCGCGGCCATGATCGGCGAGCCGTCCGAAAGACTGATCGAGCAGCGTATCCGCAACAGGATCTACGAGATTCTGGAAATCCTCGCCGATTGCGATGCGGGCGTCGATCTCGTCGGCATCAAGGGCTACTTCAATCTCTTCGAGGATTTCGTGCACCGCCCTTCGATCGAAGCCGGCACGTCGGCGCTTTCGAAGGACGAACGCGCGATCGTGTTGGAAATCGCCGAATTCCTGGAGGCGGCCTCCGAAACAAATCCTGATTTCACCAAGGCCGAGTTCATCGACAGCGACTGGCCGGGCAAGATCGCGCCGACGGCCAGGGAGGCGCGGGCGCTGTTTCTCGGGCGGGGCCTGTTTTCAGAGACGGTCGAAGAGGTCGAACCCGGTCGACCGGCAGCAATCGCCGCCGGGCGATAGGCTGTTTTTGAGAAAGCGTGGCGCGGCTTTCCCGGGAAAAGCGCATGGCGCTTCCCCAAGGGAATTGCGGCGAAACGAAGAAAAGGTGGTCATCGTCTATGTGAAACGACGGCTCGATCCATCTGGAAAGCCTCGATTTGTGTCAATTCGGCAACAGTCCGCCGTTAATAACGTTTTGGCCATCATTTTGCCCGAAAGTGTCTCATTCTTGCCGCAGCCTGGGGGCGGGCATTGAAGTGAGAGGGTTACCTGTTGATCGCCATGCGATGGAAGACGCCGCTGTTGCTCGGCGTCGTCACGTCTCCCCTTTTCTTGGCCGCTTGCAGCCAGACCACCTCGCACGGCATGTCGGTTGCCAGCCTGACCGACGCCATCACGCCGAGTTTCCTGAGTTCGCGCGCCTACAGCCACACGCCGAAGGACAGGGAATGCCTGGAACGGGCAATGTTCTTCGAATCCAACCGGTCGAGCCGCGACGGCATGATCGCCGTCGGCACGGTGGTGATGAACCGGCTGCGCTCGGGCAATCATGGCAGCACCATCTGCCAGGTGGTGGGTGAACCCGGGCAGTTCGCGCCGGGCGTCATGACCAGGCCGATGAATTCGCGCGCAATGCCCGATGTCGAGGAGGCCGCCGACGCCGTGCTCAAGGGCGAGCGCAAGGCCAAGCTCAAGAACACGATGTATTTCCACACCGCCGGCCTGCGCTTCCCTTACAAGAACATGCACTACACCATGGTTGCGGGCGGCAATGCCTTCTACGAAAAGCGCGGCCGCAACTGGCAGCCGCTGCCGGATGAGCCGATGGTAGCGTCGGCCGAGCCGCCGACCGCGTTGCCGGGAGTACCCGCGACGCGTGTCGCGTCCGTCGAGATGGCGCGCCCGGCCAAGACGCCCGCTCGCAATGCTCCGGCACAGCAGGTCTACATGACCGCTGCGGCGGAACCGTCACGCCCCAGCAAGACGGCAACCGCTCACACCGCTCCGGCACAGCAGGTCTACGTGACCGCCGCCGCGGAACCGGCGACCAAGCCGTCGCCCGCCCGCATCGCCCCCGCGCAGCAGACCTATCTGACGGCATCCGCAGCACCGACGGCAAAGTCCGCGCGGATCCAGGCCAAGCCGATCGAAGTTGCCATGCAGGAGCCGATGGAAGAGCCGGATGCCGCCCGTTTTGGCGGAACCTTGAACAGCGGAACCTCGAGCAAAAGGGTCATCTCCTCGGTTGAAGACGCTCCGCAGGAAGCGTCGATGGGCTTCCAGTCGACGCCTGAGAACACCGATGCCATCGGCGCGATGATCGTCAGCCAGGGCCGCCCGCTCGAAGCCAACTGATCCCCTCCGCATGGCAGCATGGCGGGCCATGCGTCGATGGGGATGTTTCAAAGCGTTCTGAAAAATCCTAGATCAGAGCGATGTCCAAGCGAATCGCCGGTCCCGAGATCGAACGCCTGATCCAACTCCTGGCCAAGGTGCCGGGGCTTGGCCCTCGTTCGGCCAGGCGCGCGGCGCTGCACCTGATCAAGAAGAAGGAACAGTTGCTGTCGCCGCTCGCCGCCGCGATGGGCGAGGCGGCCGACAAGGTGCGCATCTGCTCGACATGCGGCAATGTCGATACGTCGGACCCCTGCATGATCTGCACGGACGCCCGTCGTGATGCCGCCACCCTGATCATCGTCGAGGACGTCTCGGATCTGTGGGCCCTGGAGCGGGCGGCGGCGATGAATGTGCGTTACCACGTGCTCGGCGGCACGCTGTCGCCGCTCGACGGCATCGGCCCCGATCAGCTCAACATCCGTTCGCTGATCGACCGCATCGCCGGCGGCGAGGTCAAGGAGGTCATCCTCGCCGTCAACGCGACGGTCGAGGGCCAGACCACCGCGCACTACCTCACCGATCAGCTCTCCGGCTTCGAGGTCAAGATAACCCGGCTGGCGCACGGCGTGCCGGTCGGCGGCGAACTCGACTATCTCGACGAAGGCACGCTGGCCGCCGCGCTGCGCTCGCGAACGGCGTTTTGACAAGATCGGCGGGGCGGATGGGCACGATGATTGCGTCTCCTTCGAAGTTGGTGGTGCACGCCCCACTCTGTCCTGCCGGACATCTCCCCCTCAAGGGGGGAGATCGCCAGATTTGTCTGCGGTCGCTGATTTTCAACGCTGCAAGATTGGCGGCAAGGTCGAAGCTGCCAATCTCCCCCCTTGAGGGGGAGCTGTCCGGCAGGACAGAGGGGGGCGCCACAAAACGCGGCATTCGCAAATTCGGCTTTATTTTCTTTATGGCCGCGCTCCTCGCCATCTTTCTCACCATCCCCGCCTCCGCCGCGCAGATCGACGATCAGTTCCGCGCCTGGCTCCAAACCGACCTCTGGCCCGACGCCAAGGCGAAAGGCATTTCCAAGAAAACGTTCGATGCCGCGTTCAACGGCATCAAGCCCAATCTCAATCTCCCCGATCTTGTCATGCCGGGCGAGAAGCCTAAGACGCCGCAGAAGCAGCACCAGGCCGAGTTCGGTTCGCCCGGCGCCTATTTTGCCGAGAAGACGGTTCGCGCGGTGACATCGGGCGGACGCGCCCGCGAAGCCGCCAATGCCCGCACGCTTGCCGCGATCGAAAAGCGCTATGGCGTGCCGGGCGAAATCCCTCTGGCGATCTGGGGCCGCGAGACCGGCTTCGGCGCGGCGAAGATGCCCTACGATGCCTTCGAGGTGCTGGGCACCAAGGCGTTCATGTCGACGAAAAAGGATTTCTTCCGCACCGAACTAATGGCGGCGCTCGAAATCGTCGAGCGCGGGCTGGCCCCGGTCGGCGCGATGAAATCGTCCTGGGCCGGTGCGCTCGGCCAGCCGCAATTCATGCCGACCTCCTTCCTCAAGCATGCGGTCGATTTCGACGGCGACGGCCGCGTCGACATCTGGAATTCGACTCCCGACGTGCTGGCTTCGATCGCCAATTATCTTGTCCACTACGGCTGGGTGAGGGGACGCGGCTGGGGTTTCGAGGTGACCGTGCCTCAGAGCGTGTCCTGTTCGCTGGAAGGTCCGGACCAGGGCAAGAAGATATCGCAATGGGCCGCCATGGGCATCGAGCGCGTCGGCGGCAAGGCCTTCCCGGCCGCCGAGATGAAGGCGGAAGGCTTCCTGCTGATGCCGGCCGGGCGCAGCGGCCCGGCCTTCATCGCGACCCCCAATTTCTACGTGCTGAAGGAATACAACACCAGCGACCTCTACGCGCTGTTCATCGGCCATGGCGCCGACCGCATCGCCCATGGCGATCAGAATTTTTCCGGCAGCTGGGGTCCGGTCGGCGATCTCCACCGCTCCGACATCGCCGCCCTGCAACGGTCGCTGGAAGCCAAGGGCTATGACGTCGGCAGCGCCGACGGCCTGCCCGGCTTCAAGACCCGCCGCTCGATTGGCAGATGGCAGGAAAAGAATGGTCGGGCCGCCACCTGCTTTCCCGACGCAGTCCTGGTCGCCGCGTTGAAATAGCTTCGAATTTTAGCAGATTTTTCCCGATACGCGGCATCGATTGGCCGGCGCATGCATGGACACGCCACAGCGGATTCTGATCCACTCATGCTGTTTCATAAATCCTCGTTGCCGGCCCCGGAGTCGCCGGATATGGTGTTGACCAACTGGACAAAAACCACGACGGTAGTGGGCCAGGGCTCTCGTTGGAGCCCTGAAAGAACACCGCAACCCTGAGCCGGGAACTCAGGTCGACAAACAACAAAACAGGGAACAATCATTATGATGATGGAAAAGCTTGCTCTACGATCCCGCATCTTGCTTGCGGGCGCCGCCATGTCGGCGCTGCTTCTGGCCGGAGCGCCGGCTAGCGCGGTCACCCCCGCCGACACGCTTGTCGAAGGTTTTGCCATCGACGACATCATCTCGATGGATCCGGGCGAGGCGTTCGAGCTGTCGACCGCCGAAGTCACCGGCAACACCTATGACCTTCTTGTCCGCCTCGACCTCAGCGACACCTCGAAGGTCAAGCCAGATCTCGCCGAAAGCTGGACCGTCTCCGACGATGGCCTGACCTATACGTTCAAGCTCAAGCCGGGCCTGAAATTCGCCTCCGGCAACCCGATCACCGCAGCCGACGTCGCCTACTCGTTCGAGCGCGCCGTCAAGCTGGACAAGAGTCCCGCCTTCATCATCGACCAGTTCGGCATCAGCGGCGACAACGTCACCGAAAAGGCCAAGGCGGTCGACGACACCACCTTCCAGTTCACCGTCGACAAGGCCTACGCGCCAAGTTTCGTCCTGAACTGCCTGTCGGCGACGGTCGCCTCGGTCGTCGACAGCAAGCTGGTCAAGGAGCACGTCGTCAAGGCAGCGCCCACTGCCGACTACAAATGGGACAACGACTTCGGCAACGCCTGGCTGAAAACAGGCTATGCTGGTTCCGGCGCCTACAAGCTGCGCGAGTGGCGTGCCAACGAAGCCGTCGTCATGGAGCGCAACGACAATTATCACGGCGAAAAGGCCAAGCTCGCCCGCGTCATCTACCGCAACATGAAGGAAAGCTCGGCGCAGCGCCTGGCACTCGAAGCCGGCGACATCGACGTTGCCCGCAATCTCGAGCCGAACGATCTCGGCGCCATCGCCAAGAACGCCGACCTGACCACCACCAGTGCGCCGAAGGGCACAGTTTTTTACATCAGCCTCAACCAGAAGAACCCGAACCTTGCCAAGCCCGAGGTTCGCCAGGCCTTCAAATACCTTGTCGATTATGATGCGCTGAGCTCGACCATCCTCAAGGGCATCGGCGAAATCCACCAGACCTTCCTGCCCAAGGGCGTTCTCGGCGAACTGGACGAAAACCCGTTCAAGCTCGATGTCGCCAAGGCCAAGGAGTTGCTGGCCAAGGCCGGCCTGCCGGACGGCTTCAGCGTCACCATGGACGTGCGCACCGGCCAGCCATACACCGGCATGGCGGAATCGATCCAGCAGACGCTGGGGCAGGCCGGGATCAAGCTGGAGATCATCCCCGGCGATGGCAAACAGACGCTGACAAAATACCGCGCCCGCAACCATGACATTTATATCGGCCAGTGGGGCCAGGATTATTTCGATCCGAATTCGAACGCGCAGACCTTTGCCTCGAACCCGGACAATTCGGATGCCGGCAAGTCCCACACGCTCGCCTGGCGCAACAGCTGGGACATTCCGGACCTGACCAAGGAAACGGAAGCAGCACTGCTGGAGAAGGATTCGGGCAAGCGCGCCGATATGTACAAGGATCTCGAAAAGAAAGTCCTCGACACCAGCCCCTTCGTCATCATCCACCAGCAGCTGGAAGTCGCGGGTCTGCGCAAGAACCTCAAGGGCTTCGTGCTCGGTCCGAGCTTCGACACCAACTTCGTCGGGCCGGTTTCCAAGGAATAGCGTTCGCGGACACGCCGCATGAGCGCGATTGAAAACGAAAGCGGGCGCGGCAGCGCCCGCGCCGCCGCCCTTGCATCATCGCTCGGCCGCTTCCTGGTCATCGCGGTGACGACCTATCTTGGTCTTCTCGCGGTCACCTTCTTCATTGGCCGCGTCATCCCGATCGACCCGGTGCTCGCCGTTCTGGGCGACCGGGCACCTGCCAATGTCGTGGAGCGCACGCGCCGCGAAATGGGCCTCGACCTGCCGTTGATCGAACAGTTCTATATCTATGTGAAACACGCGCTGAGCGGTGATTTCGGTATCTCGGTGCTGACTACCAATCCTGTCATGACCGACATCCGCCGCGCTCTTCCCGCAACGACGGAACTGGCGACATTGGGGACACTGATCGGCGCGCTGTTGGGTGTGCCGCTCGGGGTGCTGGCCGCGGTCAAACGCGGCAGCCTCGTCGATCAGATCGTGCGCGTCATCGGCCTGATCGGTTATTCCGTGCCGATCTTCTGGCTCGGCCTGCTTGGGCTCGTCCTGTTCTATGCCAAGCTGCAATGGGTGGCCTTCCCGGCACGGCTCGACGTTGTCTACGAATACACTTTCACGCCGATCACCGGTTTCTACCTGCTCGATTCCGCGATACAGGGACAGTGGGACGTCTTTTACGACGCCTTCCGGCACATCATCCTGCCGGCCTCGCTGCTCGGCTATTTCTCGCTCGCCTATATCAGCCGCATGACGCGCTCGTTCATGCTCAATGAACTCGCCCAGGAATATGTCGTCGCGGCGCGCGCCAAGGGCCTGTCGGAAACCCGCATCATCTGGGGCCACGCGCTGCGCAATGCCGCCGTGCCGATGGTGACGGTGATCGCGCTCTCCTACGCCGGGCTGCTCGAAGGCTCGGTGCTGACCGAGACCGTCTTCTCCTGGCCGGGCATCGGCCTCTACATCACCAACTCGCTGCAGAACGCCGACATGAACGCGGTGCTTGGCGGTACCATCGTCATCGGCTCGGTGTTCATCGGCATCAACCTTCTGTCCGACCTGCTCTACCGTGTGCTCGACCCGAGGACCAAGACAGGATGAGCGCCGAGACCATCCAGAGCCGTCGCGAATGGTTGCTGTCGGAGCGGCCGGCATCGCGCATGCAGGCAAGACTCGGCCGCGCCTATGTCGCGTGGCGGCGCTTTTCCGCCAATCGTCTGGCCTTTGTCGGTCTGCTGATCATCATTGCCCTGCTGCTCGTCGCCGCCCTTGCCGGTGTGCTGGCGCCGTATTCGCCGACCTTCGGTGACTTGAAGAACGCGCGGCTGCTGGCGCCGAGCGGGCAGTACTGGTTCGGCACCGACGACCTCGGCCGCGACATCTATTCGCGCATCCTCTACGGCTCCCGCTGGACGCTCTATGTCGTCGTCCTGGTCGCCATCATCGCCGCCCCCATCGGTCTTCTGGTCGGCACCGTCGCCGGCTATGCCGGCGGTTGGACCGATGCCGTGCTGATGCGCATCACCGACATCTTCCTTGCCTTCCCCAAGCTGGTGCTGGCGCTGGCCTTCGTCGCCGCCCTTGGTCCCGGCATCGAGAACGCCGTGCTGGCGATCGCCATCACCTCCTGGCCGCCTTATGCGCGTATCGCTCGGGCCGAGACGCTCACCGTGCGCAACTCGGACTACATCAAGGCGGTGCAATTGATGGGCGCCTCGCCGTTCCGCATCGTGCTGCGCCACATCATGCCGTTGTGCATCTCCTCGCTGATCGTCCGCGTGACGCTCGACATGGCCGGCATCATCCTGACGGCCGCGGGCCTCGGCTTCCTCGGCCTCGGCGCGCAGCCGCCGCTGCCGGAATGGGGCACCATGATCGCTTCGGGCCGCCGCTTCATCCTAGACCAATGGTGGGTGGCCGGCGCGCCTGGCTTCGCCATCCTGATCGTCAGCCTTGGGTTCAACCTGCTCGGCGACGGCCTGCGCGACGCACTCGATCCCCGCAGCGGTGACCAATGAGTGGCTCCCCTGATCAGCCGCGATCAAAGAGCACGCTTCTCGACGTCGAGGATCTGCGGGTCACCTTTCCGACCCGCACCGGCATGATCGAGGCGGTGCGCGGCGTTTCCTTTTCGCTCGGCCGCGAGCGGCTCGGCATCGTCGGCGAATCCGGCTCGGGCAAGTCGCAGACGGGCCGTGCCATCATGGGACTGACACCGCCGCAGGCCCGGATATCGGCCACCAAATTGACCTTCGACGGTATCGACCTGCTCGGCGTCTCGGCGCGCCAACGCCGGGCGTTGCGCGGCAACCGCATCGCCATGATCCTGCAGGACCCGAAATATTCGCTCGACCCGGTGATGAGCATCGGCCGTCAGATCGTCGAAACGCTACGCACCCATGAAAAGGTCGGCAAGGCGGAGGCGCGCGAGCGCGCGTTGGCCATGCTGGAAGCGGTGCAGATCCGCGACCCCAAACGCGTCTTCGACCTGCATCCGCACGAAGTGTCGGGCGGCATGGGCCAGCGCGCCATGATCGCCATGATGCTGATCGCCGGGCCGGAAATGATGATCGCCGACGAGCCGACCTCGGCGCTCGACGTCACGGTGCAGCTCGATGTCCTCGGCATCCTCGACCGGCTGGTCGCAGAGCGTGGCATGGGACTGATCTTCATCTCGCACGATCTGCGCTTGGTCTCGTCCTTCTGCGACCGCGTCATCGTCATGTATGCCGGCAAGGTGGTCGAGCAGCTCAAGGCCTCGGAACTCAGCCAGGCCCAGCATCCCTACACGCGCGGGCTGCTCAACTGCATGCCCAAGATCGGCGCCGACCGTCACCCACTGCCGGTGCTCGACCGCAAGCCGGAGTGGGCGGCATGACTTCTGCGATTGCCGTCGACAGGCTGGAGGTGATCTTCGACCGCTTCCGCGCGCTGAAGGGCGTCAGCCTCGACGTGCAGCCGGGCGAATCCTTCGGCCTTGTCGGCGAATCCGGTTCCGGCAAATCGACATTGCTGCGGGCCATCGCCGGCCTCGCGCCGGTTGCCTCGGGCAGCATTGTCGTCAACGGCAAGACGCTCGGCGCGCGCCGCGACAAGGCCTTCTACCGCGAAGTGCAGATGGTCTTCCAGGATCCGTATGGCTCGCTGCACCCGCGCCAGACCGTCGATCGACTGCTGCAGGAGCCGCTTGCCATCCACGGCTTTGCCGATGGTGAAAAGCGGATCGAACGCGCACTCGACGAGGTCGGCCTGGGCAACGGCTTTCGCTTCCGTTACGCCCACCAATTGTCGGGTGGCCAGCGTCAGCGTGTGGCGATCGCACGCGCGCTGATCCTCGAACCCTCGATCCTGCTGCTCGACGAGCCGACCTCGGCGCTCGACGCCTCGGTGCAGGCGGAAGTGCTCAACCTGCTGGAAGAAGTCCGCCGCCGGCGCAAGCTGACCTTCCTGATGGTCAGCCACGACCTCGCCATCATCACCCATATGTGCGAGCGGCTGATGGTGATGCAGGGCGGCGAGGCGGTGGAGAATCTGGTGGCGAACGATCTGGTCGAGCGCCGCGTGACGAAGGATTATACGCGCAACCTCTTGCGGGCCAGCGACGGGTTTGTGAGAACCGCTCGCGAGCAAGTTTGACGATAGTTGTCCGACGCAAAGTGTATTTCCCGCCTCAGGCCGCTCCGCTTTCCGGCAGGATCCCACCCTTCGCCTTGCCGCGCTCTTTCGGCTCCTTGATCCGGAACCACGTCAAATAAAGCGCCGGCAGGAACAGCAGCGTGATCGCGGTGCCCGCGATAATGCCGCCCATCATGGCGTAGGCCACCACGCCGATCAGCCCGAGCGGCGCCACCGCCACCACCAGGAATAAGCGTTGGAAGCTCTGCAACTGCACCATCAGGATGGTCGCCATGACGAACAGCATCAGCGGCACCACGGCCGCGTGTATCGCTGGACTGGTCAAGTCAGGCCCAATCGACCCGGTGATGGTGCCGACTTGAGGAAAATCTGAAATAAGGCCAGAAGGGGAGTTCAACGACATCAAACAGAACGGGCGCCGGCCCGGTGAGGGATATCATGAAGAACTCCGCCATTTCCGAACGCAAGAACCAGTCGATCTCGCGCGGCGTCGGCATGACCACGCAGATCTACGCCGATCGGGCCGAGAATTCGGAAATCTGGGATGTCGAAGGCCGCCGCTATATCGACTTCTCCTCGGGTATCGCCGTCGTCAACACCGGCCACCGCCACCCCAGGGTGATCGAGGCGGTCAAGGCGCAGCTCGACCGCTTCACCCACACCTGCCATCAGGTCGTGCCTTATGAGAGCTATGTACGGCTGGCCGAACGGCTGAACGCCATGCTGCCCGGCAAGTTCGAGAAGAAGACCATCTTCGTCACCACCGGTGCCGAGGCGGTGGAGAATGCCATCAAGATCGCTCGCAACGCCACCGGCCGCCAGGCCGTCATCGCCTTCGGCGGCGGCTTCCACGGCCGCACCTTCATGGGCATGGCGCTGACCGGCAAGGTCGTGCCCTACAAGGTTGGCTTTGGGGCCATGCCGGGCGACGTCTACCACGTGCCGTTCCCCGTGCAACTGCATGGTGTCTCGGTCGCCGATTCGCTGGCCGCGCTCGACAAGCTGTTCAAGGCGGATGTCGATCCGGCCCGCGTCGCAGCGATCATCATCGAGCCGGTTCAGGGCGAGGGCGGCTTCTACGACGCGCCGCGTGAACTCCTGACGGCGCTGCGCAAGCTCTGCGACCAGCACGGCATGCTGCTCATCGCCGATGAGGTGCAGACCGGCTTTGCCCGCACCGGCAAGATGTTCGCCATGGACCATCATGAGGTGGCGGCCGACATCACCACCATGGCCAAGAGCCTCGCTGGCGGCTTTCCGCTGTCGGCGGTCACCGGCCGCGCCGAGATCATGGATGCGCCCAGCCCCGGCGGCCTCGGTGGCACCTATGGCGGCAGCCCGATCGGCGTTGCCGCGGCACATGCCGTGCTTGACGTCATCGAGGACGAAAAGCTCTGCGACCGCGCCAACACGCTGGGTGCGAGGCTGAAGCAGCGTCTGCAGTCGATCCGTGACGACGTGCCCGAGATTGTCGACATCAGGGGTTTGGGCTTCATGAACGCGGTCGAGTTCAACGACGTCAAGAAGGGCCTGCCGTCGGCCGAGATCGCCAACGCGATCCGCCTGAAGGCGCTCGACAAGGGCCTGATCCTGCTGACCTGCGGCGTCTACGGCAACGTCATCCGCTTCCTGGCGCCGATCACCATCCAGGACGAGGTCATGAACGAAGCGCTCGACATTCTGGAAAGCTCGATCCGCGAAGTCTGCGCCGCCTGAAAAGGCAGCGCCTTTTTCTCCTGACGGTCTACGACGAAGCCGGTGGCCGTGCCGTCAGGAGCTCGGATTCTGCAACCAAGCTGGGATGTTCATTCTGGCGTGCAGCGCCCGCCAGACGTCGATATGGTCGGTCCGCTCAAGATAGAAAATCAGGTATGGATAGCGCTTGAGTTGCACGCTGCGCAGGCCGGGCAATCCAATTTCGTAGCCATATCTCGGAGAGCCGATGCCGGATGGCTGGCTATCAGTTCGTGGGCGTTCTGGAGATCGTCGACATAGCCCAACGCCATTTGCGAACCAACTTCGCGGGCAAAATAATCAACAGCCTCCTCGATATCGCGCAGAGCAAGGCTTCGAGGAATAATTGCCTTTGCGGCCACCTGATCTATTGGCCCTGCGCGTGCTTTCGCAACGCAGCAAAATAATCATCGTCAACGGGAGCGCCTGGCGCGGATGATGCGCCCTCAAGGAGCAAACTGCGGAGAAGCTGGCGATCCTGGTCACGGCGGATCAATTCACGCACATACTCGCTGCTCGTGCCGAAGCCGCGATCCGTCACTTGTTGATCGACAAAATGCTTCAGGCTGTCAGGCAGCGAGATGTTCATTGTGCTCATTGCGAGATTTTATTGCCCATGGCAAAATTGGCAACCCTAGGCCCTAACCTTGACTGACTCCATGTTCTGAAATGCGGCCAACGCCGCCTTTAGCCCCTCGGGACCCGTGGCTACCGTCTGCGGCGTCGGCGAGAAACCGGCGCCGAGCATCTTGCGGCCAAGCATGTGGTCGCCGGGGCGGTTGACGGATTCGATACCGAGCAGGCGGTCGCCGGCATAGTGGTAGATCGAGAATTTGTTGTCGGGAAGATCGCCGAGTACGACATGGCTGTCGCCGCCGGCGGTCAGGCCAACCATCTGCAGCTTCATGTCGCCAATGTCGGACCAGAACCATGGCACCGCCGAGTAGGCGTCGGTGTGACCGGTAATTGTCCTGGCGGCAAGCCGTGCCTGGTCGGTGGCGTTTTGCACCGATTCCAGCCGCACGTCGCCGCCGGTGAACCAGTGCCGGTACGAGGCGGCGTCGCCGATCGCCAGAATCTCCGGCGCCGAGCTGCGCATCTGGTGATCGACGCGGATGCCGTTGGCGACGGCAAGGCCCGCGGCTTGCGCCAGCTCGACATTCGGCACGGCGCCGATGCCGACCACGACCATACGCGCCGGCAGTCTTTCGCCTGACGAGGTGATCGCGGCCGTGACATGGCCGTTTTCGCCTTCGAGCCTTGAAATCGAGGTCCCGGTGAGAATGCGCACGCCTGTCGCTTCCAGCCTTTGCCGGACATGGCTCGCCACCGCCAGCGCCACGGCGCGGCCGAGCAGCCGGTCGACGGCTTCGACAACCGTCACGGTGCGGCCGGCGACCCGCAGCGTCGCTGCGATCTCCAGCCCGATGAAGCCGCCGCCGAGGATGACCACATCCTCGCTCCGCGCGCTCAGCTCCCGGATCAACCGCGCATCGGCCAGCGAGCGCAGCGACACCACGCCGGACAGATCCGCCCCGGGCAGCGCCAGGGCGCGTGGACACGATCCGGTCGCCAGGATCAGATGGTCGAAGGCAAGTGCGCCGCCGCCCGCAATGTCGAGACTGTGGCTGCCGGCATCGATGCGCTCGATCCGGATCCCTGGCCAGTAGTCGATGGCGCTGCCGGTATAGAAGGCCTCGCCCCGAAGCGGTTGAGGCTTGGCTTCGGCATCCTTGATGAAGGTCTTCGACAGCGGCGGCTTGTGGTAGGGCAGTTCGTTCTCGTCGCCGACCAGGATCACCGGCCCATCGTAGCCATCCTCGCGCAGACTGGCGGCCGCCTGCACGCCCGCATGACCCGCACCGACAATGACCACGCCGTTCTTCATCGCATTCCGATCCCGTTCGATCCTAGGACGTCTCGCCAAGTGGCAATTGTCTGGCGCCGCCGCAAGAGAGAGTTTGCGGGTCGCACCCGGGACGGTGACTGTCAATCGTACAGTTCGGCCGCAAAGCCGGTGCAGCGGACGCGTAAAGTTGACAATCGTAGTTTAGAATAATTCTAAACTATTGTTTCGATTGAGTTTTCCGGAAATTGTCCATTGACTTCCTTCGGACTCGAAGCTTTAAGGAAGCTCGCGCATTGGCGCATCCCTTTGATGTCTGGGCCTTGAACCCGTTCGATTGGAGGCATTTTGGTGTCTTTCTTCCCTGAGCCGCGCGATCGCGCGGCATGTCTTGCGCCCAATGGCATGAATGTGGCCTGGCGCGGGTTGGCGCGCGCGCCGCTTGGAAAATTCCCGAGAAACTGGAGAGCGATAATGACAGCACGATATGGCTGCAGGCTGACGGCGATCGGCGCCACGGCGCTGCTGACCGCAGCGGTGCTCGTGCTGCCTGCCAAGGCGGAAACCGATGCAAAGGCGGTCATCAAGACCTATGCCGACATCGGGCTTGCCAAATACGAGGATTCGCTGACCACGGCGCAGGCGCTCGATAAGGCGGTCGACGCGCTGCTTGCCGATCCGTCGGCGGAAACGCTCAATGCCGCCCGCGACGCCTGGAAGGCATCGCGCGTGCCCTACCAGCAGACCGAGGTCTATCGCTTCGGCAACAAGATCGTCGACGACTGGGAAGGCAAGGTGAATTCCTGGCCGCTGGACGAAGGCCTGATCGACTATGTCGCCAAGAGCTACGGCACCGAGTCCGACGCGAATTCGCTCTACACAGCCAATGTGATCGCCAACAAGGAAATCGAGATCAACGGCAAGAAGGTCGATGCCTCGAAGCTCTCACCGGAGTTCCTCTCCGGCACGCTGCAGGAGGCCGGCGGCGTCGAGGCCAATGTCGCCACCGGCTATCATGCCATCGAATTCCTGCTCTGGGGCCAGGACCTGCACGGCACCGGCCCGGGCGCCGGCGAGCGCCCCTACACCGACTATGACCCAAAGAACTGCACCAGCGGCAATTGCGACCGCCGCGCCGAATATCTGAAGTCCGCCAGCACCCTTCTGGTCTCGGACCTGCAGGAGATGGTCGGCAACTGGAAGGAAGACGGTGCGGCGCGCAAGAACCTGCTCGACGGTGCGCCGAACACCTCCATCTCGGTCATCTTCACCGGCATGGGCTCGCTCTCCTACGGCGAACTGGCAGGCGAACGCATGAAGCTCGGCCTGTTGCTGCATGACCCGGAAGAGGAGCAGGACTGCTTCTCCGACAACACCTACAATTCCCATCTCTATGACGCCATCGGCATCCGCGCCGCCTACCACGCCAGCTACACCAGGCTGGACGGCACCGTCGTTTCGGGGCCATCGGTTTCGGAGATGGTGAAGGCGGCCGATCCGGCGATCGACAAGGAACTGTCTGACAAACTCGATGTCACCGTCGCCAGGATGGAGGCGATCAAGGCGCGGGCCGAGGCCGGCGAGGCCTATGACCAGCAGATCGCCGAAGGCAATACCGCGGGCAATGCCACCGTTCAGGCGGCGATCGACGCGCTGATCGACCAGACCAAGTCGATCGAGCGCGCGGTCGGTTCGTTGAAGTTGAACGCCATCGCCTTCGAAGGCTCCGACAGCCTCGACGCACCCGACAAGGTGTTCAAGTAGCCCTACCATCCCCAAGCCAAACGGCGCCGCACCGGCGCCGTCAGCCAGAGCGACGAAATGCTGATCTGCCATTGCAACATCATCACCGAGAAGGAGATCGAGCAGACGATCATCGGCCTGCTGGATCAGGATCCCTGGCAGCTCATCGTGCCGGCGAAGGTCTATCACGCCATGCACAAAAGGGGCCGCTGTTGCGGCTGTTTCCCAAATGTGGTCGAAACGATCATTCGGGTCACCGAGAACTACCATGCCCGCTCGCAGGCGAGCGGCGTGGACATCGTTTCACATCTGGATCGCGTCAGAGGCCTGCGCGTCCAATACGGGAGCAGAACCCATGAAAGGCGAACCACAGGTCATCGAGCGGCTTAACGAGGCTCTTTTTCTGGAGCTCGGCGCCGTCAACCAGTATTGGGTGCATTTCCGCCTGCTCGAGGATTGGGGATATGCCAAGCTGGCCAAGAAGGAGCGGGCGGAATCGATCGAGGAGATGCACCACGCCGACAAGCTGGTCGCCCGCATCATCTTCCTCGAAGGCCATCCCAACCTGCAGTCCGTGGCGCCGCTGCGCATCGGCCAGAACGTCAAGGAAGTGCTCGAATCCGATCTTGCCGGTGAATATGACGCGCGCACTGCCTACAAGCGCTCGCGCGAAATCTGCGATGAGGCGGGCGACTACGTATCGATGAAACTGTTCGAGGAACTGCTGGCCGACGAGGAAGGCCACATCGACTTCCTCGAGACGCAGCTCGACCTGCTGGCCTCGATCGGCGAGGAAAAGTACGGCCAGCTCAACGCCGCATCGGCGGACGAGGCGGATTAAGGATATGCGGGAATGCGGCGCCTCTTAGACTTCCTGCGCCGCTTGCGGCGGGCCAAAGCCCCGCTGCCCCTCCGGAAAGCGCCAGCCATATCGGCTGGTCGGCGCGGCATCATTCTCATGCTGGCGTTGACATCCTCCGCGATCGCCGGCGACCTTCAACCCGCCGGCCTCGCCACCACGCGCACCGATCTCAATGCCAAGGATCAGGCGCGCGTCACCGCCGTCACCAGGCCGACCACGGATTTCTCCCAACCCGAGGCTTTCGAACTGATGCAAGGTGGCGCGGGCACCTCGCGGAAGGACGTCAGCCGCGATTCCTTCTCGCAATCCTCGGCCAACATCAGCTTCGAGGAAGAAGGCACCTTCAAGCTCGGCAACGCCCTGTTCCGCAAGAACTGGGTGTCGTCGCCATCCTCGACGCAGGCGTCGGATGGGCTTGGCCCCCTGTTCAACGAACGCGCCTGCCAGAACTGCCATCTGAAGGATGGCCGCGGCCGGCCGCCGCAAGGCGATGCCGGCACCACCTCGATGTTCCTGCGGCTGGCGCGCGACGCAAGCAGCGCGGAAGAGAAGGCGGCGTTCGTCGACCACAGGCTGCTCAATCTCCCGGACCCGGTCTATGGTACGCAGTTGCAGGAACTGGCCGTCCCTGGCCTCAGGGGTGAGGGCAGGATGCGTGTCGACTATCAGGAGCGTAAGGTGAAGCTGACGGATGGCGCCGTGGTTTCCCTGCGCAAGCCCAGTTATTCCGTTACCGATCTTGCCTACGGGCCGCTCGATCCACGCACCACCCTGTCGCCACGCCTGACTCCGCCCGTGATCGGGCTTGGCCTGATCGAGCAGATCGCGCCCGGCGACATTCTGGCCCTTGCCGACCCGGACGATAGGGATGGCGATGGGATCTCCGGCAAGCCGAACATCGTGCGCGATGGCCTGAGCGGCGAGCTGACGCTTGGCCGTTTCGGCTGGAAGGCGCAGACGGCGTCGATCCGCCAGCAGGCGGCGGATGCCTTTGCCGGCGATATCGGCATCTCGACGCCGCAAGAGCCGAAACACTGGGGTGATTGCACCGCCGCGCAGGAAAAATGCCTCGCCATGCCCAACGGCGTGCAGGCGCGCCTCGGCCCTGCCGAGGCGCCGGCGCCGGTGATGGATCTCGTCACCTTTTATTCGCGGAACCTGGCAGTGCCGGCGCGGCGCGACCTCGCCTCGCCCGATGTGCTCGCCGGCAAGAAGGTCTTTTACGAAATCGGCTGCGTTGCCTGTCACACGCCGAAATTCGTCACCCGTCGCGATGCGCCCGACAAGGCGCAGGCGTTCCAGTTGATCTGGCCTTATTCCGATTTCCTGCTGCACGACATGGGGCCGGATCTTGCCGATGGCCAGGCCGTGGGCGAGGCGACTGGCAATGAGTGGCGCACCCCGCCGCTGTGGGGCATCGGCCTCACCGAAACCGTCAACGGCAATTCCTTCTATCTGCACGATGGCCGTGCGCGCTCTTTGGTCGAGGCTATCCTGTGGCATGGTGGCGAGGCGCGGAAGGCGCGCGATCGCTTTGCCGCCACCAGCGCCACCGAGCGCGATGCGTTGGTCAAATTCCTGGAGTCACTTTGATGCCGAAGCGTTTCGCGCTGGTTCTCCTTCTTCCGCTGGTTCTGCTGAGCGCTCTCCCCGCATCGGCCGCGGTGAAAGCCTCTGACGTCATCCAGCGCGCGATCGACGGCTTTGTCCGCCCGGCATATGACGGCCTGCACCAGCATGCCGAGGCCCTCGCCAAAGCGATGCACAAGCTCTGCGAGGCGCCCTCGCAAGCCGACCTCGAAGCCGCGCGGGCTGCGTTCTCGGCTACCGTCCATGCCTGGTCATCGGCCGAGATCATCGGTTTCGGGCCGATCAAGGAGAACAACAGGCTGGAGCGCATGCTGTTCTGGCCGGACCGCAAGAGCATCGGCCTGAAACAGGTGCAGGCGGCGCTGTCGGACAAGGATCCAGCCGCCGCCGATCCTGCGCAGCTCGCCGGCAAAAGCGTTGCCATGCAGGGGCTGGGCGCGTTGGAATTCGTGCTTTACGGCGAGGGCGCCGATGCCTTGACGGGCAAGGCTGAACTCTATCGCTGTGCCTATGGCGCGGCCGTTGCCGGCAACATCGAAACCATCACCGCCGACGTCAGCGCGGCCTGGAACAAACCGGAGGGATTCGCGGCGCTCTGGGCCAATCCGGGGCCGCAAAATGCGCTCTATCGTGATGGCAACGAGGCGGTCACCGAACTGGTCGGGGTCTTCATCAACGAGCTGGAAATGGTCCGCGATGTGCGCCTGAAGGGTTTTCTGGGTGCCAAGCCCGAGGCCGACAAGCCAAAACAGGCGATCTACTGGCGTTCGCAAAACACCGCCAATGCGCTGGCTGGAAATCTGGCCGGCATCGATGCGCTGTTCCAGGTGTCGAAGCTTGGCGACGCGCTGCCGCCTGATGCGCGTTGGATGGCGGAATCGATCCACATCCAGCTGGTCAACGGCGTCGCGGTCGCCAAGGCTGTCCAGGACCCGATCGACAAGACGCTCGCCGATCCGGCGCTGCGCGAAAAACTCGAGCATTTCGTCCTGATCACCTCCAGCCTGTCGACCCTGATCGGCACCAGGTTGACCGCCGAATTCGGCCTGACCGCCGGCTTCTCGTCGCTGGATGGGGACTGAGCATGAAGAGATTGCTCATCGACCGCCGCGATTTCCTTAAAGTGGCAGGTGCAAGCTTTGCCGCCGCCCTGACGCCCTCAGCCTGGGCGAACACGCTTGCGGCGGATGCCGTCTTTGCCACCGCCTTCGTCAAGCGCGACGGCAGTTTTGGCGCTGCCGTCCTGTCCGAAGCCGGCAAGGTGCTGCATGCGATCGACCTGCCCGATCGCGGCCATGACGTCACCTTCGATCCCGTATTGAAGCGTTCGGTGGTCTTTGCCCGCCAGCCCGGCACTTTCGCCGTCGTTTTCGATCACACGGGACGCGATGCTCCGCTGACCATCGCCAGCATCACCGGCCGGCACTTCTTCGGTCACGGCGTGTTCTCGCCCGACGGCGCATTGCTCTACGCCACCGAGAACGATTTCGACAACGCGGCCGGCGTGGTCGGCGTCTATGACGCGCGGGCGAAATTCAATCGCATCGGCGAATTCCCGACCTACGGCATGGGCCCGCACGAACTTCTGCTGCTGGGCGACGGCAGGACGATCGCGGTCGCCAATGGCGGCATCGAGACCCATCCCGACTATGGCCACGCCGAGCTCAACATTGCCACTATGAAACCCTCCTATGTGCTGGTCGACCGCGCCACCGGCGATCTGATCGAAAAGCATGAATTGCCGGCCGCACTGCACCAATTGTCGATCCGCCACATGGATATCGACCAGACCGGCGCCGTCTGGTTCGGTTGCCAGTACCGGGGCCCCGGCACCGATCGTCCGCTGCTGGTCGGCCGCGCCGCGCGTGGCAAGGCGTTGGCTTTGCTCGACATGCCGCAGGACGTGCTGTCCGGTTTCCGCAACTATATCGGCTCGGTCGCCGCCAATCCTGTTGCCGGTACCGTCGCCGTCTCCTCGCCGGAAGGCAATTCACTGGTCGTGATCGATGCGGGCAGCGGCGGGGTCGTCTCCTCCAGCGCGCTGGTCGAAGTCTGCGGCGTGGCGCCCGACGGGGCCGGTTTCATGGCGACAACGGGCGCCGGCGAGATCATCGAGGGCGGTGGTGCCACGCGGTCGGAACCGGACTATGTCTGGGACAACCACATGCTGCGCATAGGCCAGGCGGCATAAGGTCCTCTGCCAGGCCAAACCGAAGCCGCTTAACAAATTGTGCACTATACCCTTGCGGTTGCGCGCCATGGCGGGCACAGGGAATGTTTCTCGAACCGGTCGTTTCATGAAAGTTCTCGCCATCGACTGTGCCGCCAGCCTCTGCGCCGCCTGTGTCTACGACGCGGCGGTCGGGCGGGAGCTCGGCCGTTCGGTGCTTGACCTGGGCAAAGGCCATGCCGAGCACCTGATGGCCGTCATCGCCGAAGCATTGAAGGCTGGCGCGACCGACTACGCCGGCCTTGGCGCCGTTGCCGTTTCCGTCGGCCCCGGCTCCTTCACCGGCCTGCGCGTCGGTGTGTCGACCGCGCGCGGCCTGGCGCTGGCGCTCAAGGTTCCGGCAATCGGGGTGACGACCCTCGAGGCGCTGGCGGCCGAGGCGGCCACCGCATTTCCAGGCCGTGCCATGCTGGCGGCGCTCGATGCCGGACGCGACGAAATCCATGCCGCGCTCTACGATGAAATGTCAGCATTGACTTACGGTCCGGCGGTGGTCACGCTTGCGGACGCGGTGGCCATGGCGTCGGAATGTTCCGCTGTGCTCGCCGGCACGGCGGCGACGCCGATCGCCGAAGCGGCCGGCCGCACCTTCGATGTCGGGCCTCGGACGGCCACCGCCGACATCCTCACCTACGCCCGGCTGGCTGTCGCAAAGGGCCAGGGCGAAAGGCCGAAACCGCTTTATCTGCGCGGTGCCGATGCCAAGCCGCAGGCCGGATTTATACTTTCGAGGCAAAGACCATGATCCCGAACCGAAGGACCGCGTTAGCGAAAAGTGGAAGCCGGTTTTCGCGGACAAGCGGTCCCGTTTGCCCACAGATCATGGTCAGACGAGAAAACGAGAATTGATGCGCATACCATTTCTCCAATCCCGCCGCCGGGACTACGCGCTCGAGCCGCTCAGGATCACCGACAGCCCCGCTGTCTCGGTGCTGCACCGCGAGGACTTTGTCCGCCCATGGACCGACGGTGAGTTCGCCGCCCTGCTCGAACAGGATACCGTCTTCGGTTATGCCGCGCGCGAAACAGGGCAGGGCGCCAAACCGCCCGTTGGCTTCGTTCTCGCTCGATTGGCGGCGGGCGAGGGTGAAATCCTGACTGTCGCGGTGGCGCGGTCGCATCGCCGCCAGGGCCTGGGCTGGCAGTTGATGGACGCGGTGCTGCGCGAGCTGCATTCGCAGCGCGCCGAGGCCCTGTTCCTGGAGGTCGATGAGACCAATGCCGCCGCGATCGCCCTCTATCGTCGGCTGGGTTTTCGGGAAGTCGGCAAGCGCCCGGATTACTACAAGTCGCCGGGTCGGGGGCCGACGGGCGCGCTTGTCATGCGCCGCGATCTTCGCTAGCGAGGGATCGGGTAGGGCCAGGACATATGATCGGAAAAATCAGGATTTTCCTGGCGCTGGGCCTTGTCGTCGCCGGGTCGCTGGTTCTCGTGCCGCTGCAGATACTGTCGATGAAAACCGGCTGGTGGCCGGAAACCGTCATCCTCAAGACCTGGCACAGGTTGATCATCCGGGCGCTCGGCATGCGCATTCATGTCAGGGGAACGCTGTCGACCAAGCGTCCCTTGCTGGTGGCCTCAAACCACATCTCCTGGACCGACATCATGGTGCTGGGCTCCTTTGCCGATGTGAAGTTCATCGCCAGGGCCGACATGGAAGGCTGGCCGTTGATCGGCATGCTGTCGAAGCTGCAGCGCACCGTCTTCATCGAGCGCGAGCGCAAGCGCTCCTCGGGCGACCAGGCCAGCGAGATCGCCAATCGCATGGCCAAGGGCGATGCCATGGTGCTGTTCGCGGAGGGGTCGACCGGTGATGGCAATGTCGTGCTGCCCTTCAAGAGCACGCTGTTCGGCGCCGCCTCGATGGCGATCTCGGAAGGTGCCGCGCAGGAAGTGTTCATCCAGCCGGTGGCGATCGCCTACACGCGCCTGCACGGCGTCCCGCTTGGCCGCCGCCACCGCCCGATCGCGGCCTGGATCGGCGACGAGGACCTGATGCCGCATCTCAAGGTGCTGATGGCCGAGGGCTCGCTCGACGTCGAGGTGCATTTCGGCGAACCGATCGCCTTTGCCAAGGGTTCCAACCGCAAGGAAACGGCCAAGCTGATGGAGGGCCGAGTGCGCGAGATGATGCAGGCGGCCCTCGCCGATCCGCACCCGAGCCGTTAGCCGCCGGCATGCGCCAGCCGGCGCATGCGGAGAATCGTCTGTTTTTTGTCACGGAAAGGCGTTAGAAGCCGCCGGATGGACTTGAACACGATTGAAAGCGACGAACTCGGCACCGTGGCCGGACAGCCGGCGGCGCGCGCCACGGCAGGCAAGAAGGTCTTCGTCAAGACCTATGGCTGCCAGATGAACGTCTATGATTCACAGCGCATGACCGATGCGCTGGCCGCCGACGGCTATACCGCGACCGATGCCATCGGCGAGGCCGATCTGGTGCTGCTCAACACCTGCCACATCAGGGAAAAAGCGGCCGAAAAGGTCTATTCCGAACTTGGCCGCATCCGTGACATGAAAGCCGAGCGCGCCAGCGCCGGCCGCGAGATGCTGATCGGCGTCGCTGGTTGCGTGGCGCAGGCCGAGGGCGCCGAGATCATCCGCCGGTCGCCGGCCGTCGACCTGGTCATCGGTCCGCAGACCTATCACCGTCTGCCCGACGTATTGGCCCGGGTTCGCGGCGGCGAGAAGATCGTCGAGACCGACTACGCCATCGAGGACAAGTTCGAGCATCTGCCGCAGCCCAAGCGCGCCGAGGTGATCAAGCGCGGCGTCACCGCCTTCCTCACCGTCCAGGAAGGCTGCGACAAGTTCTGCACCTTCTGCGTCGTGCCCTATACCAGAGGCTCGGAAGTGTCGCGGCCGGTGGCGCAGATCGTCGCGGAGGCCGAGCGCCTGGCGGAGGCCGGTGTGCGCGAGGTGACGCTGCTCGGCCAGAACGTCAACGCCTGGCATGGCCAGGGCGAGAACGGTCAGGAATGGGGTCTCGGCCGCCTGCTGTTCAGGTTGTCCGAAATCCCCGGACTGGCGCGGCTGCGCTACACGACCAGCCATCCGCGCGACATGGACGACGAATTGATCGCGGCCCATCGCGACCTGCCGTCGCTGATGCCCTATCTGCATCTACCGGTGCAATCAGGCTCGGATCGCATTCTGAAGGCGATGAACCGCAGGCATACGGCGCAAGACTATCTGGCGCTGCTCGACCGCATCCGGGGCGCCCGGCCCGATATCGCACTGTCGGGCGACTTCATCGTCGGGTTCCCCGGCGAGACGGAAACCGATTTCGAGGCGACCATGGAACTGGTGCGCCAGGTGAACTACGCCTCGGCCTTCTCGTTCAAATATTCGCCGCGTCCCGGCACGCCCGGCGCCGACATGCCCGACCACGTGCCGGAAGCGGTCAAGGACGAGCGCTTGCAGCGCCTGCAGGCGCTGCTGTTGAAACAACAGCAGGATTTCGGCTTGAGTTTGGTCGGCAGCACCATAGATACGTTGATCGAGAAGCCCGGCCGTCAGGCCGGCCAGAAAGTCGGCCGCTCGCCTTGGCTGCAGCCGGTTATTGTTGATGAAATGGCCGGTGAAATCGGTGACATTATCAAGGTGCGAATCACGAAGACGGGCTACAACAGCCTGTTCGCCGAATTGGCCTGAGGGTCTCGGCAGATGAGGAGAGACGGTTGAGCGCAGCGGAGTTGAAGAATCTGCCCCCGGTACCGGCATCCGGGGCTTCTGACATGGCGCACATCGTTCTGACTTTCGACAACAACAAGCTTGCCAGCGCCCTTTACGGCCAGTTCGATGAGAACCTGGCCCGGCTCGAGCAGAAGCTCGGCGTCGACATCCGCTCGCGCGGCAACCAGCTGACCATAAAGGGGTCCGCTTCGGCCGCCGAACAGGCACGCCGTGCCTTGGACAATCTCTACGGCATCCTGCAGAAGGGCGTCGACATCGGCCAGTCCGATGTCGACGGCGCAGTGCGTATGGCGGTTGCGGCCGACGATCAGCTGACGCTGCCGACGCTGGAGCGCAAGGGCAAGGTTTCCGCCGCCCAGATCGCCACCCGCAAGAAGACCATCTATGCCCGTTCGCTTAACCAGGACGCCTATATGCGGGCGCTGGAGCGTTCGGAGCTGGTGTTCGGCATCGGTCCGGCCGGCACCGGCAAGACCTATCTGGCGGTGGCGCACGCGGCGATGCTGCTCGAGCGCGGCATGGTCGAGCGCATCATTCTGTCGCGGCCGGCCGTCGAAGCCGGCGAACGGCTGGGCTTCCTGCCGGGCGACATGAAGGAGAAGGTCGATCCGTATCTGCGCCCGCTCTATGACGCGCTCTACGACATGATGCCGGCCGACAAGGTCGAGCGTGCGATTGCCGCCGAAGTGATCGAAATCGCGCCGCTTGCCTTCATGCGCGGCCGCACGCTGGCGCACGCCGCCGTCATTCTCGACGAGGCACAGAACACCACGCCGATGCAGATGAAGATGTTTCTCACCCGTCTCGGCGAGAACTCGCGCATGATCGTCACCGGCGATCCCTCCCAAATCGATCTTCCTCCGAGCACCAAGTCAGGCCTGGTCGAAGCCTTGCGTGTCCTCGACGGTGTGGCTGGCGCGGTAACCGTGCGCTTCAACGATGTCGACGTCGTTCGCCATCCGCTGGTGGCGGAAATCGTCAGGGCCTATGACCGGGACACCAAGCTGGCTCGTGGCCTCGGTGCCGAGAATTGATGTGACGATGCGGCCTCATGCCTGAGGACAACATATCCGGCGGCGGGAGCCGTCCGGTTCCCGTCGAGATCGATATATCGGTTGAAGCGGGCGACTGGCCCGATGAAGCAAGCCTGGCGCGGCTGGTCGATCGCGCGGTTGACGCCGCCTTTGCCGAGACCGGCGCGACGGGTCGTTCCGAACTCAGCGTTGTTTTTTCCGACGATGCCCATATCCGTAGCTTGAATGCGGACTGGCGTGGCAAGGACAAGCCCACCAACGTCTTGTCTTTCCCGGCTTTTCCGCATGTGAAAGGTGGTCCGCTGCCGCCGATGCTCGGCGACATCGTGCTTGCCGCCGAGACAGTGGCGCGCGAGGCGGCACTGGAAGACAAGCCGCTGGAGAACCATATCTGCCATCTCGTCATCCATGGCCTGCTGCATCTCATGGGCCATGATCACGAGAACGACGCCGAGGCGGAGGAGATGGAAGCCATCGAGCGCGCCGCGCTTGCAAGGCTTGCCATTCCCGATCCCTACGCGTAACTAAAAAAGATCAATTGACCGGACGACGATGAACGACAAACCAGAGACTGCCGCCCGCCCCGATGCCGGCAGTGCGATCAAGGCTTCCAATACGTCGGAAGAGGGATCAAGTCCGAGTACCGTCACCCCTGGTGTTGCCAACACCGGCAGCGCCGCCGTCGAGCAGTTGCCTGCCGGTCCCTCCCTGTTCAACCGCGTGCTGGGCCTGTTCCGGCAACGCAACGGCACCAGCCTGCGCGAGGAGATCGCCGGCGCGCTCGCCGAGACGACGAGCGATGTCGAATCCTTCTCGCCTGGCGAGCGCGCCATGCTCAACAACATCCTGCGGCTGCGCGAAGTGCGCGTCGAGGACGTCATGGTGCCGCGCGCCGATATCGAGGCGGTCGAGATCGCCACGACGCTCGGCGATCTCCTTGGCATGTTCGAACAATCCGGCCATTCCCGCATGCCGGTCTATTCCGAGACGCTCGACGACCCGCGCGGCATGGTCCATATCCGCGACGTGCTGGCCCATATCACCAAGATCGCGCGCGTCAGGAAGGGCCGTGCAACCCGCAAAGCGCCCGTCGCCACGGTTCTCGATCTTGCCAAGGTCGACCTGGCGCGCACCATCGGGGAGCTCAACCTGATCCGCCAGGTCCTGTTCGTGCCGCCGTCGATGCTCGCTTCCGACCTGATGGGCCGCATGCAGACGACACGCACGCAAATGGCCCTGGTCATCGATGAATATGGCGGCACGGACGGCCTCGTCTCGCTCGAGGACATTGTCGAAATGGTGGTCGGCGACATCGAGGACGAGCACGATGACGACGAGCCGCTGATCACCCAGACCGGCGACGGCGTGTTCATCGTCGACGGCAAGGCCGAGATCGACGAGGTCGCCAAGATGATCGGCGAGGATTTCACCGCGGGCGAACATGGCGAATATGTCGACACCATTGGCGGCATGATCTTCAACACGCTCGGCCGCGTGCCGGCACGCGGCGAGGTGGTACAGGCCATTCCCGGCTTCGAGTTCCATGTGCTCGATGCCGATCCGCGCCGCGTCAAGCGTGTGCGCATCGTGCAGAGCCAGAAGGGCGAGCGCCGCCGGCGCGCCACGGCGCGCACCGAACAGGCTTGAGAAGCTGCCGCGCCATGACGGTCGAGGATCCGTTCAAGCATCCGGTCCTCGGTTCTGGCGTGTTCTACCGCGACCCGCGTGCGGCGATGGATTGGCTCGAAGCGGCCTTCGGCTTCGAGCCCAGCATGGTGGTCAGCGATACCGGCGGAAAACTGGTCCATGCCGAGATGCGGTTCGGGGATGGCTACATCATCGTCGATTCCGAATGGGCCGATCATGTCGCGAGCCCCGCATCGGTCCGCGGCAAGAACACGCAGTCGGTCTATGTCAGGCTGAAAGACGGTCTGGATGCGCATTGCGAGCAGGCCCGCGCGGCCGGTGCTGCCATAATCCAGGAGCCGGCGGACCAGTTCTACGGCGAACGCCAGTATCGGGCGCGCGATCCCGAAGGCCATGTCTGGACGTTCACGCAGCCAATCCGTTCTGTTTCCCGTGAAGAGGCCGAGCGGTTGGGTGGCTTGCACATCGAAGGCTGGCACCGGTAGAACCGCAGCCGGGTCGTCGCGCCGGCGTTTGGAGTGCAGGCCACAGCCTGATAAATCTTGCGTCCTGATTCGCGCGACTCGGAAGTATTCATGGTGCGCCTTGCCGGCCGGATAATTCTGCTCTGGGGCTGGCGCCGTGCGCTGGTGGCCTTTCTCGCCGGGGCGCTGGCGGTGCTGGGCCAGGCGCCTTACGATTTCTTCGCCGCCTGTTTCATTTCGTTTCCGGTTCTGGTCTGGCTGCTCGACGGCGCGACCGGCGAAGCTTCGGGCAGCCTGTTGCGGCGCCTGCGGCCGGCTTTCGCCATCGGCTGGTGGTTCGGCTTCGGCTATTTCCTCGCCGGCCTCTGGTGGATCGGCTCGGCGCTGCTGGTCGAGGCCGACGACTTTGCCTGGGCGCTTCCCTTCGCTGTGGTCGGCATTCCTTTCGCGCTCGCATTTTTCTATGGCTTCGCAACGATGGTTGCCCGGCTCCTGTGGAGCAGCGATATCGGCCGCATCGCTGCCCTTGCCTTCGGTTTTGCGCTGGCGGAGTGGCTGCGCGGCTTCCTGTTCACCGGTTTTCCGTGGAATGCCATCGGCTACGCGGCGATGCCTGTACCCCTTTTGATGCAGAGCGTCTCGGTGACCGGCATGATCGGCATGAACGCGCTCGCGGTCTTCGTTTTCGCACTGCCGGCGCTGCTGGCGGCGCGCCGGCATCTTCGGCTGGGCGCCGCGCTGTTTGTCGCGCTCGCGGCCGCCCATGCCGGCTTTGGCTATGTCAGGCTCACCGCCCCCGAAAAGCCGGCGTCGCGCAGTCTCGATGTCCGCATCGTCCAGCCGGCCGTCGACCTGTCGGAAAAATGGGATGCCTCGGTGCGCGACCGTATCTTCGCCACCTTGCTGGGCCTGTCCGCCAAGGCGCCGGACCCAGGTCACGAAAAACCACAGCTGATTCTCTGGCCGGAAACCTCGGTGCCGTTCCTTTTCACCGAGCGTCCCGATGCCTTGACGGCCTTGGGCGACATGCTGGGCGACGGCCAGATGCTGATTGCCGGCGTCGTGCGTGAGGAGGGCGGCTCGGCGGCAAGTGCCGACAGCCGCTATTACAACTCCGTGGTGGCGATCAACGACAAGGGCGAGATCGCCGATGCCGTGGACAAGGTCCATCTGGTGCCGTTCGGCGAGTACCTGCCTTTTGCCGACCTGCTCCGCCGTT
The DNA here is from genome assembly GCF_020164715.1 of Mesorhizobium sp. ESP7-2. Taxonomy (NCBI): domain Bacteria; kingdom Pseudomonadati; phylum Pseudomonadota; class Alphaproteobacteria; order Hyphomicrobiales; family Phyllobacteriaceae; genus Mesorhizobium; species Mesorhizobium sp. ESP7-2. The sequence goes on along the minus strand of NZ_JAIUGQ010000002.1, from coordinate 316,729 downwards.
TCGGCATCGAACAGCTCGTCGCGGGACCCATGACGTTCACGGCCGGCAACGCGCGTCATCCCATCACGCTGCCGGGCGGCATTCGTGCCCTGCCATTTATCTGTTATGAGGTGATCTTTCCCGACCTGGTGGCAGTTGACGCTACGTCAGCGCAGCTTATTGTGAACGTTACCAATGATGCGTGGTTCGGCGACACGCCGGGACCGTATCAGCATTTCAGGCAGGCCCAGATTCGCGCGGTGGAAAACGGATTGCCCTTGTTGCGTGCCGCCAACAACGGCATTTCGGCCGTTGTCGACCCACGTGGCCGCGTTGTCGATGCGCTGGCGATCGACGCGCGCGGAGCCATCGATGTGAAGGTGCCTGTTTCCGAACAGACGGTCATTTCGCCCCGCCAGCGGCGCATTAACGGAATGCTGATCATGTTGCTGTTTGCGCTTGTAGGGGTGCTGTCGAACGTAAGGCGAAGGCTACGGGTGAATTGACAGTTGGCACATTAGAAACCCATACTGTACCGCCTGAAAATTTCTCGAAGCCGGTGGATCGTTCTGTTGGGGCAGTCGCCTCCGGCTTTGTTTGGGCAGGAAAAAATCAAAAGCCGAAAAAATTCGGCGAGGAAAAAATGACAGAAGAAAACAAGAAGAAGCCCAATCCCATCGATATTCACGTTGGAAGCCGGGTCCGGCTTCGCCGCAATATGCTCGGAATGAGCCAGGAAAAGCTGGGCGAGAATCTCGGCATCACGTTTCAACAAATCCAGAAATATGAAAAGGGCACCAATCGCGTCGGTGCCAGCCGTCTGCAGGCGATAGCCTCCATACTCGGCGTGCCAGTCGCCTTCTTTTTCGAGGACGCGCCGGGCCAGGAACTGACGGCCAACCGTGGCTTTGCCGAGGATAGCTCGATGGCTTTCGCCGTCGAATTCTGCGGCAGTCCCGAAGGACTTCAGCTCAACCGGGCTTTTGTCAAGATCGCCGATGTCAAGGTGCGCCGCAGGATCATAGACCTGGTGAAATCGCTCGCCGAGGACGATCTCGACTGATCCGCAATGCGCCTTGCACCGGCGGCGTGCGCCGCCGGTGGCACAAGATATCGCCTCCGACATTCGGGCCAGACCCGCGGCAACGCTTGACGAGCAGCGCTTTGCCCCGCTAACACGTGGCGCGCCAAAATCGGCAGCCTGCCGATCGTTTTTCAAGAGGGGACACCCGTGACGCGGCAGAACTACTTCTTTACCTCGGAATCCGTTGCCGAGGGCCATCCCGACAAAGTCTGTGACCGGATCTCCGACGAAATTGTCGATCTGGTCTATCGTGAAGCCAAGAAGACCGGCATGGACCCGTGGAAAGTCCGTGTCGCTTGCGAGACCCTGGCGACCACCAACCGCGTCGTCATCGCCGGCGAGGTGCGCGTCCCCGAGACGCTCTTGAAGAAGGACAAGGCCGGCAACATCCTCAAGGACGCCGCGGGCCACCCTGTCGTCAACCCGGCGAAGTTCAAATCCGTCGCCCGCAAGGCGATCCGCGAGATCGGCTACGAGCAGGCCGGCTTCCACTGGAAGACGGCCAAGATCGAGGTCCTGCTGCATGGCCAGTCGCCCGACATCGGCCAGGGCGTCGACAACGCCGCCGACCGTCAGGGCGAGGAAGGTGCCGGCGACCAAGGCATCATGTTCGGCTATGCCTGCCGCGAGACGCCGGACCTGATGCCGGCGCCGATCTACTACAGCCACAAGATCCTCGAACTCCTGGCCGCTGCCCGTCACGAAAACAACGGCGAGGCCGGGAAGCTCGGCCCCGATGCCAAGAGCCAGGTCACCGTCCGCTATGTCGACGGCAAGGCCGCCGAGGCGACGCAGATCGTGCTGTCGACCCAGCATCTCGATTCGACCTGGGATTCCAAGAAGGTCCGCAAGGTTGTCGAACCCTATATCCGTGAAGCACTCGGCGACCTCAAGATCGCCGACGACTGCATGTGGTATATCAACCCGACCGGCAAGTTCGTCATCGGCGGCCCGGACGGCGATGCCGGCCTGACCGGCCGCAAGATCATCGTCGACACCTATGGCGGCGCGGCCCCTCATGGTGGCGGCGCCTTCTCCGGCAAGGACACCACCAAGGTCGATCGGTCGGCTGCCTATGCGGCGCGCTATCTGGCCAAGAACGTCGTGGCGGCAAAACTTGCCGACCGCTGCACCATCCAGCTTTCCTACGCCATCGGCGTCGCCCAGCCACTGTCGGTCTATGTCGACCTGCATGGCACCGGCAAGGTCGACGAGGCCAGACTCGAGGATGCGTTGCGCAGCGTGATGGACCTGTCGCCGTCCGGCATTCGCCGTCATCTCGATCTCAACAAGCCGATTTACGCCAAGACGTCGTCTTACGGCCATTTCGGCCGCAAGGCCGGCCGTGACGGGTCTTTCTCCTGGGAAAAGACAGATCTCGCCAAGGCGCTCAAGGATGCCGTCGCGGCCTGATCGCCACGACGGACCCACGCGACCAGATGAGCCAGCAAGACAGGCCAAGCCGCACGACCGAAGCCTTCTTCGGCCGTCGGCGCGGCAAACCCGTTCGCCCACAGCAGGCGGCGGCGCTGCAAAGCGGCCTCGGCGCCTACCGGCTCGATCTGACGGCTGAAGCCCCATCGGATCTGCGAACCTTGTTCAAAACCGACGTTTCGGCGGTTCGGCTCGAGATCGGCTTTGGCGGCGGCGAACATCTCCTGCATCGCGCGACCGAGGCGCCGACGATCGGCTTCATCGGCGTAGAACCCTTCGTCAACGGCATGGCCAAGATGATGATGGCCGTGCGGGCAGCGCCGCTGGCCAATCTCAGGGTCTACGACGACGACGCCACCCAGCTGCTTGACTGGCTGCCACCGGCCTCGCTCGACGGTATCGACCTTCTCTATCCCGACCCCTGGCCGAAGAAGAAGCACTGGAAGCGGCGTTTCGTCAGCCCGGTCAATCTCGACCGTTTCGCGCGCGTCCTGAAGCCGGGCTCAAAATTTCGCTTCGCGTCCGACATCGACACTTATGTGAACTGGACCTTGCTGCATTGCCGCGCGCATGGCGCCTTCGCATGGCAGGCCGCGGAAGCGGCGGACTGGCATCGCTCCTATGAGGGCTGGCCGGGTACGCGCTATGAGGCGAAGGCCATCCGCGAGGGCCGCCGACCGGCCTATCTGACCTTTATCAGGACGTAAGCGAGCCCAACCGGCAATGGCTCCAGCAAGCTGTCGGGAGTCTGGGTTGAGTGCTTATCGCAGTCAGAAACGACCGATCCTGTTGAATACGGCCGGGTCCATGCCGAGATTGCGCAGGTCGTCGGCTCTGGGATTACGCCCGGCTTCCACGGCGCGCGATGCGGCAACGGCGCTGCCGAATGTGGTGAAGAGATCGCCCAAGGTGGAAAATATCTTGCGCTTGCTCATGGCCTTGTCCTTTCGCGCGCCAGCGCGCGCCAATTCAATTCGTTTGATGGCTAACAAATAAGAGCGCCCCACAGGCTCTCACAGGGGGATTGCCGCATGGCGGCCATGCGCCTGGAACAGCCCTGGAGCCACAGGCTTTTGGCCGGTTGGGACTTGAAACACCAGCCCGGATCGTTTATATCGACCTCAAATTCTTGGTCGGTATGACGAAGAGTGGGTCCACCCGGTCCCGCTCTTTTTTATTACCTGCCGATAGGTTCGAAACGAACGACAGGCAATTGATGACTGCAACGGCAAGCGAAGGTGACGACCGCATCATCCGCGAAAGCGGCATCGATGCGCGCATTGCGCTAATCGTCCAGCCGGTGCTGCGCGGCATCGGCTTTCGCCTCGTGCGCGTGCATCTGTCCGGCCAGAACGGGCTGACGCTGCAGATCATGGCCGAGCGCGAGGACGGCACCATGACCGTCGAGGATTGCGAAGAGGTCAGCCGCGCGGTGTCGCCGGCACTCGACGTCGATGATCCGATCGAAAAGGCGTATCATCTCGAAGTTTCCTCGCCTGGAATCGATCGGCCCTTGGTGCGCAAATCGGATTTCGTGACCTGGACCGGTCATCTGGTGAAGATGGAGACGTCGGTCGTCGTCGCTGACCGCAAGCGCTTCAAGGGCAAGATCGCCGAGGCCGGTGAGAACGACGTGCTGATCGAGCGCGACAAGGCGGCCTATGGTGAGGAGCCGACGGTGCGCGTGCCCTACGATGCCATTGCCGATGTCCGGCTGATCCTGACCGACGACCTCATTCGCGAAGCGTTGTCGAAGGACAACCGGGCGCGTAAGGAAGCCAAGAAACGCCGCGGTGAACCGGACGACGATGTGTCCGAAGGTGCGGAGCCGGACGCCACGGAAGAACACGAACAGGAAATTTGATTGAGCTGCCGGGCGCAAAGGTCCGGCGAACAGGCTCGGGAGAAAGAACATGGTTGTAAGCGCCAACAGACTTGAACTGCTGCAGATTGCCGATGCGGTCGCGCGTGAAAAGTCGATCGACAAGTCGATCGTCCTCGCTGCCATGGCCGATGCGATCCAGAAGGCGGCGCGTTCGCGTTATGGCCAGGAGACCAACATCCGCGCCGACATCAACCCGAATACCGGCGAGATGAAGCTGCAGCGGCTGATGGAAGTGGTCGAGAAAGTCGACGACTACGCCACGCAGATCGCCATTTCCTCGGCCCGCGAGCGCAATCCCGACGCCCAGCTTGGCGATTTCATCGCCGAACAGCTGCCGCCGATGGATTTCGGCCGCATCGCCGCCCAGTCGGCCAAGCAGGTCATCGTCCAGAAAGTGCGCGAGGCCGAGCGTGACCGCCAGTATGACGAATACAAGGACCGCATCGGTGAAATCGTCAACGGCACCGTCAAGCGCGTCGAATATGGCAATGTCATCGTCGATCTCGGCCGTGGCGAGGCGATCATCCGCCGCGACGAGCTGATCCCGCGCGAAAACTACAAATACGGCGATCGCGTCCGCGCCTATGTCTACGATGTGCGTCGCGAGCAGCGCGGTCCGCAGATCTTCCTGTCGCGTACTCATCCGCAGTTCATGGCCAAGCTCTTCACCATGGAAGTGCCGGAGATCTATGACGGCATCATCGAGATCAAGTCGGTCGCCCGTGACCCGGGCTCGCGCGCCAAGATCGCCGTCATCTCGCGTGATAGCTCGATCGATCCGGTCGGCGCCTGCGTCGGTATGCGCGGCAGCCGCGTCCAGGCCGTCGTCGGCGAATTGCAGGGCGAGAAGATCGACATCATTCCGTGGTCGCCTTCGGCCGCCTCCTTCATCGTCAACGCGCTGCAGCCGGCGGAAGTCGCCAAGGTCGTGCTCGACGAGGATGCGGAGCGCATCGAAGTGGTGGTTCCCGACGATCAGCTGTCGCTGGCCATCGGCCGCCGCGGCCAAAATGTGCGCCTTGCCTCGCAGCTCACCGGCTGGGACATCGACATCCTGACCGAGGCAGAGGAATCCGAGCGCCGTCAGAAGGAATTCGTCGAGCGCTCCGCGCTGTTCATGGAAGCCCTCGATGTCGACGAGATGGTCGGCCAGGTGCTGGCCTCCGAAGGCTTCACCAGCGTCGAGGAAGTCGCCTATGTCGATGCCGGCGAAATCGCCTCGATCGACGGCTTCGATGAGGATACCGCCTCTGAAATCCAGACCCGCGCCCGCGAATATCTGGAGAAGATCGAAGCCGAGCATGACGAGAAGCGCAAGGCGCTGGGCGTTTCGGATGATCTGCGCGAAATTCCCGGCGTCACCACCGCCATGATGGTGACGCTCGGCGAGGACGGCGTGAAGACGATCGAGGATTTCGCCGGCTATGCCGCCGACGACCTCACCGGCTGGAAGGAACGCAAGGACGGCGAGACCAAGGTCTATCCCGGCGTGCTGGCCAATCACGGCGTTTCGCGCGCCGATGCCGAGCAGATGGTTCTGGCCGCTCGCCTCAAGGCCGGCTGGATCACAGAAGACGAGCTTGCGGCCGAAGAAACGGCTGACGAAGCCGTTGGTGCGTGAGGTGAAACCGCATCGCACACAACCCGCCCTTGGACGAGATGAACGATCGCACCTGCATCGTCACCCGAAAACAGGCCGAACCGGATGAACTGATCCGGTTCGTCGTCGGTCCGGATTCGGCCGTCGTTCCCGATCTCAAGAGAAATCTGCCCGGCCGTGGTTGCTGGGTGAGTGCCGACCGCCTACATATCGAGAAGGCGGCGGCCAAGAACCTTTTTGCCCGCGCCTTCAAGGCACAGGTGGTCGTGCCGGCCGATCTCGGCGGCATGGTCGACGGGTTGCTCTCCAGATCCGCTCTGGGCATGCTGGGCCTTGCCCGCAAGGCAGGCGCGATTTCGCTAGGCGCTACCAAGGTCGAGAGCGCGGTGCGCGGCGGGCTGGCGCTTTTCGTGCTCCACGCAACCGAAGCGTCCGAGGATGGCGTACGCAAGATCAGCCAGGCGCGGCGGGCGACCGTCCATATAGGCGGCCCTTCCATCCTTGCCTACAAACTTTTCTCCGAGGCCGAGTTGAGCTTGGCATTGGGGGGTACAAATGTGATACATGCTGCCGTCCTCGCGGGAGACGCGGGTAAGGCGGTCCAGAAGCGCATGGTTGCGCTCGACCGATATCGGGGCGGAACCCCGGACGATCTTGCAATGCTTGCGGCCGTTGCTGACGAAGATGATGCTGCAGAGGATATGGAATGAACGATACGAAATCGGGCGACGACAAGACGTTGAGTGTTACGCCGAAGAAGACCTTGACGCTGAAGCGCCCCGGCATGGAACAGGGCACTGTGCGCCAGAACTTCTCGCACGGCCGTACCAAGTCGGTCGTGGTCGAGACCAAGAAGCGCAAGTTCTCGCTGCCCGGCGACAAGCCGGAGCTGGCTGCGGCTCCGCCTGCGCCCGTCTTCACGCCGAAGCCGGCGGTCGTGGCGGCACCCGTCGTGCAGGAAGCGCCCAAGGCGCCTCCGCCTCCGCCGCCTCCGGTCGAGCGCAGCGGCATGGTGCTGAACGAACTGTCGCGCAGCGAAATGGAAGCGCGCCGCAGGGCGCTCGAGGGCTCGAAGGTCCGCGAGGTCGAAGACCGTCAGCGCGCCGCCGAAGAGGCCAAGCGCCGCGCCGAGGACGAAGAGCGCCGCAAGCGCGAACGCGAGGACTCCGCGCGCCGCCAGGCCGAGGAAGAGGCACGGTTGCAGACCGAGGCCGAATCGCGCCGTCGCGCCGAGGAAGAGGCACGCCGTCGCGCGCCGCAAGCCGCTGAGTTGGCGACCGCCGACGAGGAGGAAGAGGCCAAGCCGAAGCGGGCGACCGCCGGTGCGCCGGTGCGCCGCCTGGTCACGCCCGAAGTGGCGCGCCCGGCCAAGCCCACCAAGAGCGAGGAAGACCGCCGCCGTGGCAAGCTGACGCTGAATTCCGCGTTGTCCGACGAGGATGCGCGGGCCCGTTCGCTGTCGTCGATGCGTCGCCGCCAGGAAAAATTCAAGCGCGCGATGCACAACGAGCCGCGCGAGAAGGTCATGCGCGAAGTGATCCTGCCCGAGACCATCACCATCCAGGAACTGGCGCAGCGCATGTCCGAGCGCGCTGTCGACCTGGTCAAGTACTTCATGAAGCAGGGCCAGATCCTGAAGCCGGGCGACGTCATCGACGCCGACACGGCCGAACTGGTGGCCACCGAATTCGGCCACACGGTCCGCCGCGTCGCCGAGTCCGACATCGAGGAAGGCCTATTCAACATCGCCGACCGTCCGGAAGACCTCGTGTCGCGTCCGCCGGTCGTCACCATCATGGGCCACGTCGACCACGGCAAGACGTCGCTGCTCGATGCCATCCGCAACGCCAATGTCGTTTCCGGCGAGGCGGGCGGCATCACCCAGCATATCGGCGCCTATCAGGTCGAGAAGAACGGTCAGAAGATCACCTTCATCGACACGCCCGGGCACGCCGCCTTCACGGCGATGCGCGCCCGTGGCGCCCAGGCGACCGACATCGCCATCCTGGTGGTGGCCGCCGACGACAGCGTCATGCCGCAGACGATCGAATCGATCAGCCATGCCAAGGCGGCCGGCGTTCCGATCATCGTGGCGATCAACAAGATCGACAAGCATGATGCCGATCCGCAGAAGGTGCGCTCGGAACTCTTGCGCCACGAGGTGTTCGTCGAATCGATGGGCGGTGAAGTGCTGGACGTCGAGGTGTCGGCGACCAAGGGCACCAATCTCGACAAGTTGCTCGAAGCGATCCTGCTGCAGGCCGAAATCCTCGACCTCAAGGCCAACCCCGACCGCACCGCCGAAGGCGTCGTCATCGAGGCGCAGCTCGACAAGGGCCGTGGTCCCGTCGCCACCGTGCTGGTGCAGACCGGCACCTTGATGCCGGGCGACATCCTTGTCGCCGGCAACGAATGGGGCCGTGTGCGCGCGCTGGTCAACGATCGCGGCGAGCAGATCAAGGAGGCGCCGCCGGCAATGCCGGTCGAGGTGCTCGGCCTTCAGGGAACCCCGCAGGCCGGCGACCGCTTCGCCGTGGTCAACAACGAGGCCCGTGCCCGCGAGATCACCGAATATCGCCAGCGTCTGGCGCGCGAGAAAGCGGTGGCCAGGCATGCCGGCCAGCGCGGCTCGCTCGAACAGATGATGTCGCAGTTGCAGACGAGCGGGCTGAAGGAATTCCCGCTGGTGATCAAGGGCGACGTGCAGGGTTCGATCGAAGCGATCAATGCTGCCCTGGACAAGCTCGGCACCGACGAAGTGCGTGCGCGCATCGTCCATTCCGGCGCCGGCGCCATCACCGAAAGCGACGTCTCGCTAGCGGAAACGTCCGGCGCGGCGATCATCGGCTTCAACGTCCGTGCCAATGTGCAGGCGCGTGCCGCGGCCGCGGCCGCTGGCATCGAGATCCGCTACTACTCGATCATCTACAACCTGGTGGATGATGTGAAAGCGGCTCTGTCGGGCCTGCTGTCGCCGGAGCGTCGCGAGACCTTCATCGGCAATGCCGAGATCCTCGAGATTTTCGACATCACCAAGGTCGGCAAGATCGCCGGCTGCCGTGTCACCGAAGGCAAGGTCGAGCGTGGCGCGGGCGTACGCCTGATCCGCGACAACGTCGTCATCCACGAAGGCACGCTGAAGACCCTGAAGCGCTTCAAGGACGAGGTTTCGGAAGTTCCGGGCGGCCAGGAGTGCGGCATGGCCTTCCAGAACTACGAGGACATGCGCGTCGGCGACGTCATCGAGTGCTTCCGCGTCGAGATGGTGACCCGCACGCTCTGAGTTCGAGTGGCTTGTCGATATCGGGCGGCGGTCGAAAGACCGCCGCCCCAGTGCTATTGAGAATGACCGTTTGAGACATGCGGCACGGTCCTATCCCGCGCCTCACGCTTTCAGGATTGAGAACAATGCCCCGTTCCACGACATCAAGCCCATCCCAGCGCATGCTGCGCGTCGGCGAGCAGGTGCGTCATGCGCTCTCCGAAACCTTGCAGCGCGGCGAGATCATCGACCCGTTGATTGAAAACTCGGTCGTTTCGGTCTCCGAAGTGCGCATGTCGCCCGATCTCAAGATCGCCACCGCCTTTGTTTCGCCGCTCGGCGCCAAGGATGCCGACGCGGTGATCGAGGCGCTGAACAAGCATGCCAAGTTCGTGCGCGGCCGTGTCTCGGGCGCGCTCAGGCAGATGAAATACATGCCGGAGTTCCGCTTCCGGCTGGATACCTCCTTCGACAATTTCGCCAGGATCAACGACCTCTTGAAGTCGCCCGAAGTGGCGCGCGATCTGGATAGCGACGACAACAAGGAAGAAGAATAATGGCGCGTCGCGGCAAGAAGAAGGGCCGGCCGGTCTCCGGCTGGGTGGTGCTGGACAAGCCGGTCGGCATGGGCTCGACCGAGGCCGTCTCCAAGATCAAATGGCTGTTTCAGGCCGAAAAGGCCGGCCATGCCGGCACGCTCGACCCACTTGCCTCCGGCATGCTGCCGATCGCACTCGGCGAGGCCACCAAGACAGTGCCCTACGTGCAGGACGGCGCCAAGGTCTATCGTTTCACCGTTGCGTGGGGTGATGAGCGCTCCACCGACGATCTTGAAGGGCCGGTGACGAAGAGCTCCGACCTGCGTCCGGCGGAAGCCGAAGTGCGGGCGCTGCTGCCGAAATACACCGGCGTCATCATGCAGACGCCGCCGCAATTCTCGGCCATCAAGATTGCGGGTGAGCGCGCCTACGACCTCGCCCGCGAAGGCGAGGCGGTCGACATACCCGCACGCGAGATCGAGATCGGCCGGCTCGATATTGTCGAGCACAAGCCGGACCAGACGATTTTCGAAGTCGAATGCGGCAAGGGCACCTATGTGCGTTCGCTGGCCCGCGACATGGGCCGCGACCTCGGCTGCTTCGGCCACATCAGCGAGCTGCGCCGGGTCGAGGTCGAGCCGTTCACGCCGGAGGACTTCGTCACCATCGCCGAACTCGAGGCCGCCCGCTTCGGCGCCACTGGCGATGAGAATTTGGAAGCGGCCGACGAAGCCGACCCGGCTGACGCGGTGGCCAAGCCGATCGACTTCGGCGCCATCGACACGCTCCTGGTCGACACCTCGGCTGCTCTCGACTGCCTGCCGCAGATCGCCATAAGCGACGATGCGGCGACAAAGATCCGCCTCGGCAATCCGGTCATCATCCGTGGCCGTGACGCGCCGGTGGAGGCCGAAGAGGCCTGCGCGACGTCACGCGGCAAGCTGGTCGCCATCGGCGCGATCGAGCAAGGCATGTTCAAGCCCAAGCGGGTCTTTGCCGGGTGATGCCACTCATCTAGTGTCGGTGCGACATCGCGGCAGAGGGCTCCATGGCAAAGGGTGACACGGTCAAGAAACGTGCGCCGGTGAAGACGAGGCGGCCGCCTGTCGGCGCCTCGCCGGGCACGTTGATCGCCGATCCGGCGGCGCGGCGCTCCGAATTGCGGCTGACCCTGATCTCGCCGCAGAAGTTCAAGACGATCGAGAATGCCAGCATCGACGATGTCGCGGCCAATTGCCGGAAATGGCCGGTCATCTGGCTCGACTGCACAGGCCTCGCCAACATCCAGTTGATCGAGGAGATCGGCCGCATCTTCAGCCTGCATCCGCTGGCGCTGGAGGATGTCGTCAACACCGGCCAGCGGCCGAAAGTCGACTTCTTCGAGGATCACGCCTTCGTCGTCATGCGCATGATCGACGATGTCACGTCGCATCGCTACGAACAGATCGCTCTCTTCCTCGGCGAGAACTTCGTCGTCACCTTCCAGGAGCGCGAGGGCGATCCGTTCAATCCCGTGCGCAAGCGCATCGAGAGTTCGGCGCCCAACCGGCTGCGCACGCGCGGCGCCGACTATCTCGCCTACGCGCTGATCGACGCCATCGTCGACAGCTATTTTCCGCCGATCGAGGCCACCGGCGACCTTGTAGACAGCATCGAGGACCAGATGCTGCATTCGACGCATAAGCATCAGATGCGGCAACTTCACGAATTGCGGCGCGATGCCAATGTCCTGAAAGGCGTGCTATGGCCGATGCGCGATGCGCTGGCGACGCTGATCCGCAACGACGTGTCCTATGTCAGAGCCGAGACCAAGGTCTTCCTCAACGACACGCTCGACCATTCGCTCCGGCTGATCGAGTTGGTCGAGACCCAGCGCGATATGCTGACCGGCCTGATCGAAATGCATCTGTCGCTGAGCCAGGCCCGCACCAACGACGTCATCTCCTATCTTACCATCGTCTCGGTCATCTTCATGCCGCTCACCTTCCTGGTCGGCATCTGGGGCATGAACTTCGACCCCGCGAGCTCGCCTTGGAACATGCCGGAGCTGAAGGCGTACTACGGTTATCCCTTGTCGCTGCTGTTCATGGCTGCCATCGTTGTCGGGCTGATTGCATTCTTCAAATGGAAGAAGTGGCTTTGACTGGGATTGAACCTGCCATTTGAGCGTCAAAAGCCGGCTTGTGAATTGGGCTGGTGTTTTTCGGGGAATTGCACTATATGCGCCGCAGCATTGCGCATTGACGCTTTGCATGCACGGCCCCTGCTGGACGACATCCCGGCTGTGGGCGACCCGTTTCCTCAAACAGATAAGGAAAAACACGATGTCGATTACTGCCGAGCGCAAACAGGAATTGATGGGTGAATTCGCAACCGCCAAGGGCGATACCGGGTCTCCGGAAGTCCAGGTGGCCATCCTTTCCGAGCGCATCAAGAACCTGACCGACCATTTCAAGGACCACAAGAAGGATAACCATTCCCGCCGTGGTCTGCTCGCTCTCGTGTCCCAGCGCCGCAGCCTGCTTGATTATCTCAAGCGCAAGGACGACGCGCGCTATCAGACACTGATCGAGAAGCTCGGTCTGCGCCGTTGACGAATTGACCGGCGGACTTTCCCAGGGAAGTCCGCCGGTCACACATTCTGCCAGTCATATCGGCTGGCCAGACCCGGTTTCGAGCGTGCAGAGGGCCACTCGAAACCGCCCATGGACGGTCATGGGGCAGGATTGCAGGACGCTCGTGCGCGCTCGTCGCGCCTAAATCATCCGAGCTTCCCGTTGTCTTGCCCGTGGCTGCCCGAGAAAGGAAGCCAGGGAAAGGGCATCCGCGCACCGTGAAACGGCGCGCCCCTTTCCGCTTATCAAGGACAAGACATGTTCAATCACCACAAAGTGGAAATCGAATGGGGCGGCCGTCCGCTCATCCTCGAAACCGGCAAGATCGCGCGCCAGGCCGACGGCGCGGTGCTCGCCACCTACGGCGAGACCAAGGTTTTGGCCACCGTCGTTTCGATGAAGGAGCCGAAGCCCGGCCTCGACTTCTTTCCGCTGACCGTCAACTACCAGGAAAAGACCTATGCCGCCGGCAAGATCCCGGGCGGCTATTTCAAGCGCGAAGGCCGTCCGAGCGAAAAGGAAACGCTGGTTTCCCGCCTCATCGACCGCCCGATCCGCCCGCTCTTCGCGGCGGGCTACAAGAACGACACGCAGATCGTCGTCACCGTCGTCCAGCATGACCTCGAAAATGACCCGGACATCCTGTCGATCGTTGCCACCTCGGCCGCTCTGACGCTCTCCGGCGTTCCGTTCATGGGCCCGGTCGGCGGCGCCCGCGTCGGTTACATCAATGGCGAATATGTGCTGAACCCGCATGTCGACGAGATGCAGGAATCCAAGCTCGACCTCGTTGTCGCCGGCACCGCCGACGCCGTGCTGATGGTCGAGTCCGAAGCCAAGGAACTTGGCGAAGAGCTGATGCTCGGCGCCGTCATGTTTGGCCACAAGGGTTTCCAGCCGGTCATCGACGCCATCATCAAGCTGGCCGAAGTTGCCGCCAAGGAGCCGCGCGACTTCACCGCGCCGGATTATTCCGCGCTCGAGGCCGAGATGCTGAAGATCGTCGGCGACGAGCTCAGCGATGCCTACAAGAACGTCGACAAGCAGAAGCGTTACGCCGCGGTCGACGCTGTCAAGGCGAAGGTCAAGGCAGCGTTTGCCCCGGCCGAAGGCGAGGACGCAAAGTACACCTCCGAACAGATCGGCTCGGTATTCAAGGAACTCCAAGCCAAGGTCGTGCGCTGGAACATTCTCGACACCGGCTCGCGCATCGATGGCCGCGACCTGAAGACGGTTCGCAAGATCGTCTCCGAGGTCGGCGTCCTGCCGCGCACCCACGGCTCGGCGCTGTTCACCCGCGGCGAGACCCAAGCGCTGGTCGTTGCCACGCTCGGCACCGGCGAGGACGAGCAGTACGTCGATTCGCTGACCGGCATGTACAAGGAGAAGTTCCTCCTTCACTACAACTTCCCTCCCTACTCCGTTGGTGAGACCGGCCGCATGGGTTCGCCGGGCCGTCGCGAAATCGGCCACGGCAAGCTCGCTTGGCGCGCTATCCGTCCGATGCTGCCGACCTCCGACCAGTTCCCCTACACGCTGCGCGTCGTCTCGGAGATCACCGAGTCCAACGGCTCGTCGTCGATGGCCACCGTCTGCGGTACCTCGCTGGCGCTGATGGATGCCGGCGTGCCGCTGGCCAAGCCGGTCGCCGGCATCGCCATGGGCCTGATCAAGGAAGGTGAGCGCTTCGCCGTGCTCTCCGACATCCTTGGTGACGAGGATCACCTCGGCGACATGGACTTCAAGGTCGCCGGCACCGAAGGTGGCATCACCTCGCTGCAGATGGATATCAAGATCGACGGCATCACCGAGGAGATCATGAAGATCGCCCTTGGCCAGGCCAAGGACGGTCGCCTGCATATCCTCGGCGAAATGGGCCACGCGCTCTCCGGCGCGCGTTCGGAACTCGGTGAGTTCGCGCCGCGCATCGAGGTCATGCACATCCCGACCGACAAGATCCGCGACGTCATCGGTTCGGGCGGCAAGGTCATCCGCGAGATCGTCGAGAAGACCGGCGCCAAGATCAACATCGAGGACGACGGCACGGTCAAGATCGCTTCCTCGAACGCCAAGGAGATCGAGGCGGCGAAGAAGTGGATCCACACCATCGTCGCCGAGCCGGAAGTCGGCGAAATCTACGAAGGCACGGTCGTCAAGACCGCCGACTTCGGCGCCTTCGTCAACTTCTTCGGTCCGCGTGACGGCCTCGTCCACATCTCGCAGCTCGCCAACGACCGGGTCGCCAAGACCTCGGACGTCGTCAAGGAAGGCGACAAGGTCTGGGTCAAGCTGATGGGCTTCGACGAGCGCGGCAAGGTTCGTCTGTCGATGAAGGTCGTCGACCAGGCCACCGGCAAGGAAATCGCCCGCGACAAGAAGACCGAAGGCGAAGAAAACGCCGCCTGAGCGATCTGACGGAAAAATAAGACGGGCGCGGCTTAGGTCGCGCCCGTTTTTGTTTATGGAGCACGGCTATGTCCGCTGAAGCGCTGAAGACGCTTTTTCACCCGTTCGAGGCCGAGGCTCTTTCCTTGCCGCGGAAGGGCGAGCGCGTTCTCTTCCTTGGCGCCGAACCCGGCCTGCGCCTGCCGCCGGCTTTCGAGGCGACGCTCGATCTCGTACAGGGCTTCCGGCCGCATTTCCGTGCATTGCAGGCGGCGGGCTTCACGGTCACGCCGCAATCGACCGGCGATGGTCTTGATGCCGCGCTCGTGCTTGCCGGCCGCCATCGCGGCCAGAACGAACTGCGCATCGCCGAGGTTCTCGAGCGCGTGGCCGAGGGCGGATTGATCCTCATTGCCGGTGGCAAGGAGGATGGCGTCGCCAGCCTGCGCAAGCGCGTCGGCGATCTCGTGCCGATCGAAGGCCACATGCCGAAATATCACGGCATTGCCTTCTGGCTGCGCCGCCCGGCCGCCATGCAAGCCGCGGCCGCGCTTCGCACCGCCAATCCCGCCTTGCTGGTCGGGGACCGGTTCCACACCGCACCCGGCATGTTCTCCTTCGACCGCATTGATGCCGGTTCGAAACTACTGGTCGACAACCTGCCCGGCGATCTGCGTGGCAGTGCGGCCGATTTCTGCGCCGGCTGGGGCTATGTGGCAGCCGAGATGGCGGCCCGCTCGTCGGGCTTGTCGGCCCTTGATCTTTACGAGGCCGATTTCGATGCGCTGGAGGCAGCCAGGGGCAATCTCGGCAACACCGTGGCGCAGGGCTTCTTCTGGATGGATCTGCTCGCCGAGCCTGTCGAGCGCCGCTACGACGTCATCGCCATGAACCCGCCCTTCCATCGCAGCCGTGCGGCGGAGCCCGAGATCGGTGCCGGCATGATCCGCGCGGCCGCCAAGGCCCTGAAGCCCGGTGGACGCCTGTTCATGGTCGCCAACCGCCAGCTTCCTTATGAGCAGGTGCTGTCGGCCGCCTTTGCCAGTCATGCGGAGCTTGCCCGCGACGGCATGTTCAAGGTGTTTGTCGCGCGCCGGTAATACGGTGCGGAGGGTTATCAATGCAGATTGGCGACGCGCCTCATGTCTTCGGCGACATGCCCGTCGCCAACGCTGATCTTGAGCGGCGCTGGCCGGCCGAAGAGATAACCCTGCACCACCTCGCAGCCGGCTGCCCGCAAGAGCGTCGCCTGGCTTTCGGTCTCGACGCCTTCGGCGATGATGCTGACGCCGAGCGCCCGCGAAAGCCCGACAATGGTCGACACGACCGCGCCGGAGCTGGCATCGGTATCGATGCGGCTGACGAAGGAACGGTCGATTTTCAGTTTGCCGAACGAGAAGTCGATCAGATAGCTGAGGTTGGAATAGCCGGTGCCGAAATCATCGACGGCGACCGAGATGCCCATCTCGGCAAGCTCTTTGAGGATGGCGGCCGCGCGGTCGCGGTCCTGCATCATCGCCGTCTCGGTGACTTCCAGCTCCAGCCGTGACGGCTTGATGCCGGTGGCCCGCATCGTGTCGCGCACAATGCCGACGAAGTCCTTGGTCATGAACTGGACCGGCGAAATGTTGACGGCGACGAAGCAGTCGTCCGGCAGGTGGCGGGCATCGCTGCAG
The DNA here is from genome assembly GCF_020164715.1 of Mesorhizobium sp. ESP7-2. Taxonomy (NCBI): domain Bacteria; kingdom Pseudomonadati; phylum Pseudomonadota; class Alphaproteobacteria; order Hyphomicrobiales; family Phyllobacteriaceae; genus Mesorhizobium; species Mesorhizobium sp. ESP7-2. The sequence goes on along the minus strand of NZ_JAIUGQ010000002.1, from coordinate 300,270 downwards.
GCCTTGCGCAGCACCCATTCGCCGATCGGGTTGATCATGCCGGTCTCCTCGGCGATCTGGATGAACTCCATCGGCGGGATCATGCCGCGTTCGGGATGCTTCCAGCGGATCAACGCCTCGTAGCCGACGATGCGGCCGGTCGGGAGGTCGAGCTGTGGCTGATAGTGCAGGTCGAAATCACCGCGTTCAAAGGCGCTATGCAGTTCGGATTCGACCCATTGGCGATGGTCGGCGACGCGCCCCATCTCGCTGTCGAAGACCGACCAGTTGCCAACCCCTCTGGCACGCGCATTCTGTAGCGCCAGGTTGGAGCGCCGCAGGATAAGGACCGGATCGATACCGTCCTTGGGCATCGCCACGATGCCGACCGACAGGCTCACCGATTGCTGGTGACTGCTGAGCTCATACGGCTCCATCATCTCGTCGATGAGCCTCTCGACCATGCTTTCCAGGGTCCCCCGAATCAGATGGTCCGGGAGCAGCACCGCGAACTCGCCGGCCCCGATGCGGCCGATCAGGGCGCGCGCGGGCACGCAGCTGCGCAGCCGCTTGGTGAAGGCGCGGATCAATTCATCGCCCTGGGTGTAGCCAATCGCGTCGTTGATCTGCTTGAACCGGTCGATGTCGATGTCGATCAGGAACACCGGTTCCCCGGTGCGGCTAGTCGCGCATGCCGCCTCGGCGATCTTGCCGACCATTGCCGGGCGCGCCAGCAGTCCGGTCAGCTTGTCGAAATGGGTTTCGTTGAAGACGAAATCCGCCGATTCATCGACGCCGGCGAAGAAGGACATCGCCGCCACCGATGCCGCCAACGCGCAAAGCGCGGCCATCACCGACGCCATCATATCAGCCGATATGCCGGCAAACCCGTCGCCGAGACCGTGCTTCAGGCCCCAGATGCCGAGGACGAAACTGCCAATGCCCGAACTTGCTATCGTGAGCAGTCGGAACACAGGTGTTCGCTTCGGGTTGCTGACGGCAGGCATGAAAAGGTCCCCCAGATCGGGGATCTCTATAGCGGAAACCTCCTTAAAATGAGTTTCCGCGAATGAATCCAATTTTACTGGAGAGGATTATTTTCTTTACTGGCAAAGACCCGGTTGGCGGGCCCGCTTTTCAGTCACGCCCGCCATCCGTCTGCTTCAACTCGTCGAGCGTCGGCATCGAGACGATATGGTAGCCGGAATCGACATAGTGGATTTCGCCGGTGACACCAGAAGCAAGGTCGGACAGGAGATAGAGCGAGGAGCCGCCGACCTCGTCGATCGTCACGGTCCGGCGCAATGGCGAGTTGCGCTGCTGGTAGGAGAACATGTGGCGGGCGTCGGAAATGCCGGCGCCGGCCAGTGTGCGCACCGGACCGGCCGAGATGCCGTTGACGCGGATGCCGCGCGGACCGTAATCGTTGGCGAGGTAGCGCACGCTGGCCTCGAGCCCAGCCTTGGCGACGCCCATGACATTGTAGTTCGGCATGACGCGGACCGAGCCGGCATAGGTCAGCGTGATCATCGAGCCGCCATTGGTCATCAGCGGCGCGGCATTGCGGGCCACCTCGGTGAAGGAATAGCAGGAGATCACCATGGTGCGGACGAAATTGTCCCGGCTGGTGTCGGCGTAGAGGCCCTTCAACTCGTTCTTGTCTGAGAAACCGATGGCATGGACGACAAAGTCCAGGCCGCCCCAGGCCTTGCCAAGCGTCTCGAACGTGGCTGCGACCGAAGCGCTGTCCTCGACGTCGCAAGGAACGACCAGCGAAGCGCCAAGCTTGTCGGCGAGCGGCTTGACGCGGCGACCGAAAGCCTCGCCCTGGTAGGTGAAGGCGAGTTCCGCCCCATGTTCGGACAATTTCCGGGCGATGCCCCAGGCGATCGAATGATCGTTGGCGACACCCATGACAAGCCCGCGCTTGCCTTTCATCAATCCGTCCATGGCCGGCAAATCCTTGTATAAAAAACTTGGCCCTATGCGGAATAGCGCTGGAAAACGAGCGTTGCGTTGGTGCCGCCGAAACCGAAGGAATTCGACAGGACAGTGTCGATCCCTGCGTTGTCGATGCGCTTGCGCACGATCGGCATCCCCTCGAATTCCGGATCGAGCGTCTCGATATGGGCGCTTTCGCCGATGAAGCCGCCTTGCATCATCAGGATCGAATAGATGGATTCCTGCACGCCAGCCGCGCCCAGCGAATGGCCGGTCAGCGACTTCGTCGACGTGATGAACGGCATCTTCTCGCCGAACACTTCACGGATCGCGCCCATTTCCTTGGAATCCCCGACCGGCGTCGAGGTGCCGTGGGTGTTGATGTAGTCGACCGGCGTGGAGACCGTCGCCAGCGCCTGGCGCATGCACCGGACCGCGCCTTCGCCCGAGGGCGCCACCATGTCGTAGCCGTCCGAGGTCGCGCCATAGCCGACGATCTCGGCGTAGATCTTGGCGCCGCGCGCCTTGGCATGCTCCAGCTCTTCCAGCACCAGCACGCCGGCGCCGCCGGCAATGACGAAGCCGTCGCGATTGGCGTCATAGGCGCGCGATGCGGTCGAGGCCCTGTCGTTGAACTTCGACGACATGGCGCCCATGGCATCGAACAGGTCCGACATTGTCCAATCGAGATCCTCGTGGCCGCCGGCAAAGACTATGTCCTGCTTGCCCCATTGGATCAACTCGTAGCCGTTGCCGATGCAATGCGCCGAGGTCGAGCAGGCCGACGAGATCGAATAGTTGACGCCATGGATCTTGAACCATGTGGCCAGCGTCGCCGACGCGGTCGACGACATAGCCTTCGGCACCGCGAAGGGACCGATGCGCTTGGGGCTGCCGTTCTTGAGCGTGGTTTCGGCCGCCTCGACGATGGTGCGGGTGGAGGGGCCGCCCGAACCCATGACGATGCCGGTGCGCTCGTTGGTGATGTCGCTTTCGTCAAGGCCGGCGTCCGCGATCGCCTGGTCCATGGCGACGTGATTCCAGGCCGCGCCCTGGCTCAGGAAGCGCATCGCGCGGCGGTCGATCATGGCGGTAGGGTCGAGCGTCGGCGCGCCCCAGACTTGGCAGCGGAAGCCATGCTCGGCAAAGGAATCGGAAAAGCTGATGCCGGATCTGGCGTCATGCAGCGAGGTCTGCACCTCGTTGGCATTGTTGCCGATCGACGACACGATGCCGAGGCCTGTGACTACGACACGTCTCATTCGCAACTCCTTCCAGGGATACTGGCCAATGGGCGGGCCAGGGCTGCGGTCAAGCGACCGCCGACTGCTTCGACAGGCCGACCTTCAGGTCTGTCGCCGCATATATGGGCTCGCCATCCGCCTTCATCCAGCCATCGGCGATGCCGAGCACCAGCCGGCCGCGCATCACACGCTTGAAATCCACGCCATACTCGACCTTCTTGACCGACGGCGTGACCATGCCCTTGAACTTGACCTCTCCGGTCGACAGCGCCATTCCCTTGCCGGGTTCGCCTAGCCAGCCGAGATAAAAGCCCGTCAATTGCCACAGGGCGTCCAGGCCGAGGCACCCTGGCATGATCGGATTGCCGATGAAATGGCAGGCAAAGAACCACAGGTCGGGCTTGATATCGAATTCCGCGCGAATGAAACCCTTGTCGAAGGCGCCGCCGGTCTCGCTGACCTCGGTGATACGGTCGAACATCAGCATCGGCGGGTAGGGCAACTGGGCATTGCCCTCTCCGAACAGCTCGCCGCGGGCGCAGGCCAGCAATTCTTCGTAGTCGTAGCTGGATTTCGAACCCGCCATCAATTTCTTCCCCATATCGTCCGGGCGGTAGCGCGCCCTTGTCGTTGGTGTCCTAACACAATCTGTTTCAGGCCGGAAACCGGCGTTTGCGCTTAACCCGCCAGTCTGCCCGGGTCAATGCGCGCTATTGATCGCATTCGGGCGACAGAATATATGTCAACAGGGGTCCGGTTTCGGCAGACATTCATTTTTTTGCCATTCTGGGCGTGTCTTGAAGCGGGACTGTGAGCTTGGAAGACCAGATGGACCGGGGCTGCCGGAAGGAAAATGTCGCTGTGGACAAGCGGGTACGTGAAGCCGGCCTGAGGCCGACGCGTCAGCGTATCGCGCTGGCCGACCTGCTTTTCGCCAAGGGCGACCGCCATTTGTCGGCTGAGGAACTGCACGAGGAGGCGCAGGCCGCCGGCGTGCCGGTGTCGCTGGCCACCGTCTACAACGCGCTTCACCAGTTTACCCAGGCGGGGCTGCTGCGTATCCTCGCCGTCGAAGGTTCCAAGACCTATTTCGACACCAACACCTCCGACCACCATCATTTCTATATCGAAGGCGAAAACAGGATTTTCGACATCGCCAACGGTCCGGTAACGGTCTCCAATCTGCCGGACCCGCCCGAGGGTATGGAAATAGCCAATGTCGATATCGTGGTGAGGCTCCGTCCCAAGCGTCCGGAATGACCGGCGAGGCCGAAATAATTGGCTATGCTGGAACAATCAGCCGGGCCGGAATAATCGGCCTGGCCGGAATAATCCGTCTGGCCGGAATAATCCGTCTGGGATGAAGTCCCTCGATTGGATAGTCCGGCTCGAATGGGCCGTCGTGGCGGTTGCCGCAATCGTCTTCTATGGCGCGACAGGCGTCTCCTGGTGGCTCTTCGCGTTGCTCATCCTGGCGCCGGACCTGTCGATGGTCTTCTATCTGGCGGGCCCGCGCCTCGGAGCCATTGCCTACAACGCCTTGCACACCCTGCTCGTACCGGTGCTTCTGCTGCTTGCCGGGCATCTCGCCGGCAGTGCGGTCGGCAGCGCCATCGCACTGATATGGATCGCCCATATCGCGATCGACCGTGCACTCGGCTACGGCTTGAAGCTGTCGACAGGGTTTCAGGATACCCATCTTGGCGCTATCGGGCGCAAACGCGAAACGTTCAGTCCTTGACCCGCTCGCCCGGATAAGCACCCCAGACGACCGACTGGGCAAGCCAGCCGGTGTGGCCGTCGAGCGTCATTTCGCACCACTGGCCGTCGCAGGACTTGATCGTGCCCATCACGCCGGGTTCGACGATCGCCACCACCCTTGCATCCTTGTCGGGACCTTTCAGAAGATTGACCTGGCCGCCCTTGCCGCGCTGCCAGGGCGCGATGATCGCCGTGCGCCGGCCCGACAGCAGCGACTGGTTGATCCATCCTTCCGAGCCATCGGCGTCGCGCACACGCCGCCACGTGTCGAACTCCTGGATGATTTCCATCGGCAGGCCAGCCTTCATATACATCCAGTCGACCGAATAGTTGGCGCCGGGGCCGACGCGCGAGTTGACGCGGCCGGATTTCAGGCTGACGAATCGCGGCAGCGGCAGGCCGCTCGGTCCGAGCGTGATGGCGCTCTGGGCAGGGGCGGCCGCGCTCTGCGCGCCGGCAAGCGGAGAATAGAGGAAAGCGCCGAGAAATGCTGCGCTGAAGGCCAGGCGAAGCGACGCGAAACCAGACACTTTCGTTCCTTTCGGCGCCGGCCCGACGGTTGCGGCACCCCTTTTTCTTTGTCTTCGGCGGCACCGCTTGTTACATGGGTAAATCGGCTGCCGCGACCAGCTTTCAGTTTCGCCGGTCTTGGTTAAAGAGGTCTCAACGAGGGAAACAATGCCAGGCAAAAAGAAGCCTCTCGTGGTCATCACGCGAAAGCTGCCCGACCCGGTCGAGACCCGCATGCGCGAACTGTTCGACGCAAGGCTGAATGTCAAGGACAGGCCGATGACGCAGCCGGAACTGGTCGCAGCGGTCAAGGAAGCCGACGTGCTGGTACCGACCGTGACCGACCAGATCGATGCCGCGCTGATCGCCCAGGCCGGCGACAACCTCAAGCTAATCGCCAATTTCGGCAACGGCGTCGACAAGATCGACGTGGCGGCGGCGGCCAAGAGAGGCATCACGGTCACCAACACGCCCAATGTGCTCACCGAAGATACCGCCGACATGACCATGGCGCTGATGCTTGCGGTGCCGCGCCGGTTGGCCGAAGGCGCCAGCGTGCTTACCGGCGACAAGAAATGGGCCGGCTGGTCGCCGACCTGGATGCTTGGCCGGCGCATCTGGGGCAAGCGGCTCGGCATTGTCGGCATGGGCCGCATCGGCACGGCCGTTGCCCGGCGGGCCAAGGCTTTTGGCCTGTCCATCCACTACCATAACCGCCACCGCGTGCTGCCGGCGGTCGAGGACGGTCTGGAGGCGACCTATTGGGAAAGTCTCGACCAGATGCTCGCCCGCATGGACATCATCTCGGTCAATTGTCCGTCGACGCCGGCGACCTTCCATCTTCTGTCGGCACGGCGGCTGGCGCTGCTGCAGCCCACCGCTTATATCGTCAACACCGCCCGCGGCGACATCATCGATGAAGAAGCGCTGGTCAAGCTGATCCAGGACGGCAAGATCGCCGGTGCCGGCCTCGACGTCTACGAACACGAGCCGGCCCTGAACGGCAAGCTCTTGAAGCTCGCCGCCAGGAACAAGGTCGTGCTTCTGCCACATATGGGCTCGGCCACGCTCGAGGGCCGTATCGACATGGGCGAGAAGGTCATCATCAACATCCGCGCCTTCGTCGACGGCCATCGCCCGCCGGACCGCGTGCTGCCGCTCAGAACCTGAAACCTTCCAGGGCTCGGCTCGCCGTTTACGAGATCGTTTTGCGCATGGTGATGGAGGTCGGCCTGTCATAGCCCTCATGCGCCGTCCGTTCGGTCTCGTGAAAGCCGAGCCGGGCAAAGGCGGCATGGTTGGCGGTGAGCTCGATCCTCGTCTCGAGCTCGATGGCCGCCTTGCCATGGCTGCGGGCCAGATCCTCGGCCGCTTGCATCAGCCGCCGGCCAATGCCTTGGCCCTGGCGGTTCGGGGTGACGGCGAGCTTGCCGACATAAAAACCGTCAGCCCTTTCGAGAGCAAAAACGCAGCCGACGATCCTGTCGCCGTCGAGTGCCAGAAAGCCTGTCTCCCGCAGGGCCTTGGCGCGCAGCGCATCGACTGTGAGCAGGTGAGCCGACGACGGCGGGTCGATGATGCCGTCCATGAAGGCGAAGGCACGCATGATGAGGGCAAGCACATCGCCCCAGCGGCCGAAATCGGCCGGGATCCGCGTGATCGAAACACGGCATTGTTCCAAGGTCAGCGTCTCTTGTAGCGGATAGTCTCGAAGCGCGCGGCCAGCGCATCATAGAGCAGCAGCCGGCCGATCAGCGGCTCGCCTATGCCGGTGATCAGCTTGATCGCCTCCATCGCTTGCAGCGTGCCGATGACCCCGGTCAATGCGCCCAGCACCCCGGCCTCGGCACAGGACGGCACCAGGCCCGGCGGCGGTGCTTCGGGAAACAGATCCCGATAGCTTGGGTTCGGCTTGCCGTCGCTGCCGCTTTCGAAAGGCTTCAGCACGGTCACCGAGCCGTCGAAACGTCCGACGGCTGCATGCACCAGCGGTTTCCCTTCGGCCGCGCATGCATCGGCCACCACATAACGCGTCTCGAAATTGTCGGACCCATCGACGACGATGTCGTACTTGGCGACGAGGGCGGGGGCGTTCTCCGCGGTCAGCCGGAATGTGTGCGTTTCGACTGATATGTTGGGATTGATGCGGGTGATCGCCGCCCCGGCGCTCTGGGTTTTCAGCATGCCGATCGTATCGGTGCCATGGATGACCTGGCGTTGCAGGTTGGAGAGCGAAACTGTGTCGTCGTCGACAATGCCGAGCGTGCCGACACCGGCCGCGGCGAGATATTCAAGCACCGGCGCACCGAGCCCGCCGGCGCCGATCACCAGGACCCGCGCCTGCTTGAGCTTCTGCTGGCCCGCGCCGCCGACCTCCGGCAGCACGATGTGGCGGGCATAGCGTTCGATCTCGTCGGCGGTCAGCGCAGTGGTCATATCGGGACCATATAGCGGACGAAAAACCTTGTCAGGGGTCTTCGGTTGGCCCAACCGTGCCATGGTCGACCGTGAGGAACTGCGCGCGGCCATGCAGGCTGGAAAACAGCGCCGCATCGGTTCCCGTCATGAAAGCCTGGCAGTTCAGGTCCTCCAGGATCGAAAACAGCGCCGCGCGCCGACCGCCATCGAGGTGCGCCGCGATCTCATCGAGCAGCAGGATCGGCGTCAGGCCGGACATTTCGCCGGTCAGCCGCGCATGCGACAGCACGATGCCGACCAGCAGCGCCTTTTGTTCGCCGGTCGAGCAGAGTTCGGCCGGCATCGCCTTGGGCCGGTGCCGGACCATGAGGTCTGAGCGGTGCGGGCCTTCGAGGGTACGTCCGGCGGCGCGGTCACGGTCTCGGCCATCGGCAAGCGCCCGGTGGAACCGCTCCTCGACATCGACCGCCGGTGCACCGGCAATGTCGGCCTCCAGGTCACCCGAAAGGCCGATATCGGCCTGCGGAAACGGCCCCGTGTCGGGCAGCCTGCCGATCATGGCGGCCAGCAGCCGCACCATCTCGGAGCGCGCCGCGGCGATCGCCACGCCGGTCTCCGCCATCTGTGTCTCTATCGCCTCGAACCAGCCGATATCGCGTGAGCCTTCCGTCAGCAAACGGTTACGGCCACGCATCGCCTTCTCGTAGTCGAGCGCACGCTGGCCGTGTCCGGGATCGATCGCCAGCACCAGCCGGTCGAGAAACCGCCGGCGATCCGCGGCTGGTCCGGTGAACAACGAATCCATCGCTGGCGTCAGCCACACGACCCGCAGCCATTCCAGCATGTCCTCGGCCCGCGCGGCGGCTCCGTTTATACGCACCCGCCTGCCGCTCTCCGCCGTGTCGCCCCCGGAGATGCCCGTGCCGATCTCGACCTCGCCGTCAGGTCCGTCGAGCCGGGCATGCAGGGCAAAACCGCCATCGCCACCCTCGCGTGCGACATCCCCGTAAGGCGCGCGGCGCAAGCCGCGCCCCGGCGTCAAAAAGGAGATCGCTTCGAGGAGATTGGTCTTGCCGGCACCATTGTCGCCGGAAAAGACCACGGCGCCTGGAGCAACATCTATCGCCAGGGTCGCATAATTGCGAAAATTGGTAAGCGTAAGCTTACTTATGTGGGTTTGTGCCGGCAACCGCTATCCACCTGTAGACGTCACCGCAACCAATGCCCGCCGCCGGTCGTATCGTCGGGCGACGCCGCGCCGGCTATACCCGCATCGGCATCAGCACGTAAAGCGCGGTCTCGTCGGCCATGTCGTGGATCAGCGTTGGCGAACCCGCATCGGCGAGCATGAATTTGGCTTCCGTGCCGGTCAGCTGCGCGGCGACATCGAGCAGATATTTCGCGTTGAATCCGATCTCGATCGGGTCGGACGAATAGTCGGCCGCCAGTTCTTCCGTTGCGCTGCCCGAATCCGGATTGTTGACGGCAAGCGTCACCTGGCCTTCGCTGATCGAAAGCTTCACAGCGCGGCCGCGTTCGGAAGAGATGGTCGAGACGCGGTCGACCGCGGCCGCGAAGCTCTGGCGGTCGAGGATCAGCTTCTTGTCGTTGCCGGTCGGAATGACCCGCTGATAGTCCGGGAAGGTGCCGTCGATCAGCTTCGAGGTCAGGACGACGCTGCCGATGGTGAAGCGGATCTTGGTGTCGGACAGTTCGGTGGTCACGGCGACATCCGGATCGTCGACCAGCTTCTGCAGTTCGCTCACCGTCTTGCGCGGAATGATGATGCCAGGCATGCCCTCGGAGCCAGCCGGCGCGTCGATCTCGGCACGCGCCAGGCGATGGCCGTCGGTCGCCACCGAGCGCAGCTTCAGCTTGCCGCCGACTTCATGCGTGTGCAGGTAGATGCCGTTGAGATAGTAGCGCGTCTCCTCGGTGGAGATGGCGAACTGCGTCTTCTCGATCAGGCCCTTTAGCGCCACCGAGTCGAGACGGAAGATATGCGAGAAGGATCCGGCCGAAAGCTCGGGAAAGTCGGATTGCGGCAGGCACTGCAGGCGGAAGCTCGAGCGGCCCGACGTCACCGTCATGGCGTTGCCGTCCTCATCCGTCTTCAGCATCACCTCGGCGCCGTCGGAAAGCTTGCGCACGATGTCGTAGAGCAGGTGCGCGGGCACCGTCGTCGCGCCGCCGCGCTCGACTTTGGCCGGCGTCGCTTCCGTCACCTCCAGGTCGAGGTCGGTGGCCTTCATTTCGAGGCTGGCGCCTTCGGCGCTGAGCAGCACGTTGGACAGGATCGGTATGGTGTTGCGCCGTTCGACCACGCGGTGCACGTGGTTGAGCGACTTCAGGAGATTTGACCGTTCCAGGATAACACGCATGACGAAACAGGCTCGCTTGAATGAATGAACGGGTCTCCGGCTGACGGCGCCCCGCAAAAGGTCTGAACAGGCTTCAGAATCTACGCAAACTGACAGGAAAAAACCAGTGAACGCAAGCCCGCGCCACCGGTTCGGGCCGGTTACGCGGGCTTTCTGGGGATAAAGCTGGTCAACCCTGCAAGCGGGCCGTTTCTGGCCGGTCAGGCCTGGTCGTTGATCAGCCTTCTCAGCAATTCCAGTTCCTGTGCCAGTGTGTTGTCGGCGCCGGAAAGGTCCTCGATCTTGCGCACGGCGTGCAGCACCGTCGTGTGGTCGCGGCCGCCGAAGCGCCGCCCGATCTCCGGCAGCGAGCGCGGCGTCATCACCTTCGACAGGTACATGGCGACCTGTCGTGGCTTGACGATGGTGCGCGTGCGCCGGTTGGACAAGAGTTCCGTCTTCGAGACGTTGTAGTGGCGCGCCACGATGCGCTGGATGTCCTCGATGCGGACCCGCTTCGGTTCGCCCGTGCGATAGATGTGGCCGAGGATCTCGTCGATGCGGTCGATGGTGATCTGCGGCTCGAACGACTGGCGAAACAAGAGCTGGTTGAAGGCGCCTTCCAGTTCACGTCCGCTGCCTGTCACGGTGCGGGCAACGTGGTTGAGGATCTCTTCGGAAATGTCGAGCGACGCATCGTCGACCCTGGCTGTGGCCAGGCGCAGTTTGAGCATGCCGAGCCGCATGGCGAAATCGGGTGCCGACATTTCGAGCGCGACGCCGCCATTGAGGCGCGAACGGACCCGTGGTTCGAGCGATTCCAGCTCCGACGGTGGCCGGTCGGCCGCGACGACGACCTGCTTGGCGCTGTCGAGCAGCATGTTGATCAGATGGCAGAATTCGTGCTGGATCGACTTGCCCTGTAGGAACTGCATGTCGTCGATGATCAGGAGGTCGATGTCGCGCAGCTGCTCCTTGAGCGTCAATGCGTTGTTGTCGCGGATCGCGGTGGCGAAGCGCCACATGAAATACTCGGCGGTGAGATAGACGACGCGCGACTTCGGATTCTGCTTCAGCGATTCCGCGGCGATGGCCTGCAAGAGATGTGTCTTGCCGAGCCCGACGGTGGCATGCAGGAAAAGCGGATTGAAGCGCACCGCGCTCGATTGAGATTCCGCCACGGCCTTGGCGGCGGCGAAAGCCACGCGGTTCGAGGGCCCTTCGATGAAGGAGCCGAACGTGTAACGCGGATCAAGCGGTGACCCCAGCACATTGTGGCGGAACTCGCTCTCGACCGGCGCACCCGGACGCGGCACGGGAGACCGCTCGACCCTGCCTGGGCTGACGGTGCCGGCGGCCAGCGCCGTCTGCGTCTGCCGCGTCATCTTGCGCGCCGGCGCCAATTCCGGTTCGGGCTGGCTGCGCCCCTGACGGGTCGCGGTGCGCACGACGATTTCGATCTTGAGAAGCTCGGGATCCTCGTGCTTCCACAGCTCGGAAATGAGATCGTGATAGTGGCCGTTGATCCACGAGCGCAGGAACGCGGTGGGCACGGAGATGCGGACAATGCCCTTGGAAGCTTCCGCGACCTTCATGCGGCCGAACCAGCTTGAATAGACTTCGGTTCCCAGGCGCGCCTTCAACTGGGCCTTGACCCGGTCGAACTTCTGTTCCGCGTCGCTGGAGACCGCCATCTCGTTTGCTCCGACCAAAGTTCCAGGAAATGGGAGGTCGCCCGTAAGCTCCCTTTCGATGCCGCTCTGCATGATCGAGTTCCTTGCCTTTCTGTACCTGTTTTTCGCCGGCGATGCGCCTCCTGCATCTTTTTCCAGCGACCGTGTCTTCGCTACGATGCCCGTTGCCGCCGCCGGCAATGAACGTCGCCCACCATCCAAGGGAACCGGTGCCGGCCCATGGAAGCCAGTCCGCGTTGGGTATGTCAGGGCAATACGACACCGTCCGGCGAAAGAGCGCCGGCGCGCCGTCTACCTGCCATGTCTAGTTACGCCAGTCCCCTACCGTATCGAAAAAGAGCAAACCATACCCGTCCGCGGACTTGATCCGCGTCGCAAATCCCGCCAATTTAAGCTTGCCGCGTCAGGCTGGGTTAGGGCCAGAGGCCCGTCCCTTTCGATAGATCGACATTACCGAAATCGCTGTGGATAGGGCAAGGCCACGTCTAACGGATTTTTAAGGAATCTGGTTACCTCGGGCGCGTCGGAGCGCCATGCCGCAGTGGCGTATTTTGACAAAGCCATTGTGATTCAAACCCTTTTCCGACGAATATGAAAAAGCCGGGCCGGCGTGAAATTTTCTGAAATAATTCTCTTGACAGCCGGTTGTCCTCCCGTCCCTTCTGCGCGTTGTGGACAAGTTGTGGATGACTGTCGCTAACCATTTGAAAAGCTGCAGCTATTTCTGCAGGGCATGGTTTTTTAAGTCGACGCTTTTCATGCGTATCGATCATCAGTGGGCATGAATGTGCCGGCAAACCATTTCAAACTGTTGAATCTGCATTTGCAGCTGTTTTCGGCTATTCTTTTTAAGTACTTGCCGGCAAACGAAAAAACCCGGCACGATCGGCCGGGTTCGAAGAAGATCGTCCTGAGAAGGCGATGTCAGGCCGACAGCACCTTGAGGCGCTGGGCGAGACGCGACACCTTGCGTGAGGCCGTGTTCTTGTGGATCACGCCCTTGGTCGCGGCGCGCATCAATTCCGGCTCGGCTGCCTTGAAGGCGGCCTGTGCGGCAGCCTTGTCGCCCGAGGCGAGTGCCTCCTCGACCTGGCGGACGTAGGTGCGGACGCGCGAGCGGCGGTTCTTGTTGATCGCTGCGCGGCGAGCGATCTTGCGCGTTGCCTTTTTGGCCGAGGATGTGTTGGCCATGATGCCTCTCTTCTGATCTGGTCGGCGCACGCGGCGTGCCGCAGGGCGCAAAAAACAAACGGGCAGCCACGGGGCCGCCTCGGTTGATGCGGCTTATAGTTCAGCTTTTCCGGCGCGTCAACGCCGCCTGGCGTTCTTTTTGGCCGATGCCACGGGTTTCGGTCGCTGGCCCGCAATGCCCTACCGGTTGGTGAAATTCGGCTTCCGTTTTTCGGCGAACGCCGCCATGCCTTCCTTCTGGTCTTCGAGCGCGAAAAGCGAATGGAAAAGGCGGCGTTCGAAGCGCAATCCCTCGGCAAGTGTCGTCTCATAGGCGCGGTTGACGGCTTCCTTGGCCATCATCACCGACGGCAGCGAGAAATCGGCGATTTTGGCCGCCGCCTTGACCGCCTCCTCGACCAGCTCGCCGGCCGGGACGACCCGCGACACGAGGCCCGAACGTTCGGCCTCGGAGGAATCCATCATCCGTCCGGTCAGGCACATGTCCATCGCCTTCGATTTGCCGACGAACCGGGTCAGGCGTTGCGACCCACCCATGCCGGGAATGACACCGAGCGTGATCTCGGGCTGGCCGAATTTCGCCGTGTCGGCGGCAATGATGAAATCGCACATCATGGCAAGTTCGCAGCCGCCACCGAGCGCATAACCGGCCACCGCCGCGATGATCGGCTTTCGCGCCCGCGTGAACTCTTCCCAGCCGACGAAGAAGTCCTGGCTGTAGGCATCCGCATAGGAGATTGCCTGCATTTCCTTGATGTCGGCACCGGCGGCAAAGGCCTTGTCGGAACCGGTAACGACCATGGCGCCGATGCCAGGATCGGCGCAGAAAACGTTCACGGCTGCGACGAGTTCGGCAAGAATCTGGGAATTCAACGCATTGAGCGCCTTTGGCCGGTTCAGCGTGATCAGCCCGACCTTGCCGCGCCTCTCGATGATGATCGTCTCATAGGCCATTGGCTGTTCCTCCTTGCTCGACACCGGTCTAGCTCACGTCTGACACGTCCGGCAATAGAAGGTCGAGCGCCCGCTCTGCACGATCCGTTCGACATGGCCGCCGCAGCCGGGCTTGGGGCAAGGCTCGCCTTCGCGGTCGTAGACGGCGAAGGAATGCTGGAAATAACCCAGCGATCCATCGGTGTGCATGTAGTCGCGCAGCGAAGAACCGCCTGCCGCGATGGCATCTGAAACGACCGAGCGGATCGCCTCGGCGAGGCGTTCGCTTTGTTCCCTGGCCTTCTTGCCCGGCCTGGCGATGGTGCCCGCCTCGCGCAGCGGTGACAGGCCGGCGCGCCAGAGTGCCTCCGAGACATATATATTGCCTAGACCGGCGATCAGCCTCTGGTCGAGAAGCGCTGCCTTGAGCGGCGACCTGCGGCCTTTCAGCAACGAGGCAAGCAGAACGCCGTCCAGCGCATTGCCGGTGGGTTCAACGCCCAGTCCGGCGAGCATCGGATGCGTCTCCGGCGGCTCTTCACCAAACAGCATGAAACCGAAGCGGCGCGGGTCGTTGAAGATCACACGTGACCGCCCGCCGGCCGCGGAAACGACATGGAACACGACATGATCGTGCGCCGCGCTCTTCGAGCGTTCATGGTGGAACACGCCCGGTGTCTCGCCGTCGTCGCCGGTCTCGATGCGAAAGGAGCCGGACATGCCGAGATGGCAGATCAGCACCGGACCGCCCTGAATATGCATGGTCAGGTATTTGGCCCGCCGCCCAAGCGCCGTGATCGTCCTGCCGGTCAGCCGCTCCGAAAACCGATCGGGGAAGGGGAAGCGCAGATCGGGCCGTCTCATCTCGACCTTGGCCAGATGGGCACCTTCCAGGACCGGCTGCAGACCGCGCCGGACCGTTTCGACTTCGGGTAGTTCAGGCATGGCCGCCAATCGAGGCATGGAAGGATATGCCGTTGCGGCCGCGCCTCAGCGCGAGATGTTCGGCAACCGTCTCGCCGATATCGGCGAATGTCGCCCTAAGCCCTATGTCGCCGCCTTTGAGGCCAGGTCCAGTGCCGATGACCGGAATGCGTTCGCGCGTATGATCGGTGCCGCGCCAGGTCGGATCGTTGCCATGATCGGCGGTCAGGATGAGAAGGTCGCCTTGCTTCAGCTTCGCAAATGCCTCCGGAAGCCTCCGGTCGAAGGCCTCGAGCGCGGCGGCATAACCGGCGACGTCGCGGCGATGGCCGAATTCGGTATCGAAATCGACGAAATTGGCGAAGACGAGGTCGCCGTCGCCGGCCTCGTCCATGGCGAGCAGCGCCTGGTCGAACATGGCCATGTTGCCCGCAGCCTTGCGGACTTGCGAGATCCCGCGATGAGCGAAGATGTCGCCGATCTTGCCGACGGCGATGACGCGGCTGCCGCGCGCCGTCACCCGGTCGAGCAATGTCGGCTCGGGTGGCGGCACGGCGTAGTCGCGGCGGTTGTACGTCCGCTCGAAGGTGGCTGATGTCTCGCCGACGAACGGACGTGCGATCACCCGTCCGATCCTCAGCGGGTCGACCAGCCGGCGCACCACCTGGCAGAATTCATAGAGCCGCTCCAGACCGAAATGGGTCTCATGCGCGGCGATCTGCAGGACGGAATCGACCGACGTGTAGCAAATCGGCTTGCCGGTGCGGATGTGTTCCTCGCCGAAGCGCTCGATGATCTCGGTTCCTGGAGCATGGCAATTGCCGAGGATGCCGGGCACGTTGCCCTCGCGGATGATCGCCTCGGTCAGGTCGGCCGGAAACGCGGGAACCGTGTCGGGGAAATAGCCCCAGTCGAAGCGCACCGGCAGGCCTGCGATCTCCCAGTGGCCGGAGGGCGTGTCCTTGCCTGTCGAAATCTCTTGCGCCGCGCCATGGAAGGCATTGGCGAGCAGGTCCGTCCCGAAATGCGTAAAACCCAGTCCTGTCGCCGTCTCGGCTGCCTTGCCAAGTCCCAGCGATGCCATATGGGGAACGAACAATGGTCCCTGACGGAGCCCTTCGCGATCCGCGCGCCCTTCCGCGCAAGCTTCGGCGATGTGCGCCAGCGTGTTGGCGCCGGCGTCGCCATAGCTTTCGGCGTCGGCCGCGCCGCCGATGCCGAAGGAATCCAGGACAAAGAGAAAAGCACGCGCCATCGGGTCGTTTGTTGCCAGTGTGGACGCCCAGACATAGGGTTCCACGGCGGCCTTGGCAATTCGGAAACCAAACGGCAACGGCTTGGCGCGATAGTCAAGTCCATGTCGCCCAAAAGTGCGCAGCGGTTTTGGGATAACGACATGGACAAGTAGGAATCCATGTCGTCCGAAAGTGCGCAGCGGTTTTGGGATAACGAGATACAGGCACGAAAGATCAGGTGTCGCGACGAGTTGGGCATGTCCATGGACGGAACAAAGGGCAAAGGCGGTTCTGTCATGAAGGCGGCGCTCGAGGCATGGATTGCCCTCATGGCTGTGAACGTCGCGTTCTGGTGTGGACCGGCATGGGCGGATTGGCGCGACGATATCGGCACATTTCGCATCGGCATCGTCGCCGAGCCCGGCGCCGGCAACACCGTTCCGGGGCTGGCGGTGTTGACGCAAGCCTTTACCAATGCACTCGGCATGAAGGTCGAATTCGTCGTTGCCCGCGATTATGCGGCACTGATGGAGGGACAGGCCAATGCGCGGATCGAATACGCCATCTATTCGGCGACCGCCTACGCCACGGCGCTGCAACGCTGCGGATGCATCGAGCCGCTCGTGGCTCCCGTCGATTCCGACGGTGCGGCCGGCATCCGCTCGGTGCTGGTGACCAGGGATGGCAAACTGTCCGGCCTGGCTGGCATGGCGACCCACCGGATCGCCATGCCGCCGCCGGACAGCGTCGGCGGTTCGCTTCTGCCCTTGGCGGGGTTAGCCGCCGAACACGTCGAGATCGCCGAAGATGCACCGTTCCTTGTCCATGCCCCCTCGGCGTCGGCGGCCGAAACCATGCTCGTCGACGGCCAAGCCGACGCCATGTTCGGCTGGGTGAAGGCAGCGGCCGACGGACAGCCGCGAGCGGCCGGGGGCACGCAGGCAAGGCTCGAGGCATCAGGCCTTTCGGCGTCGGCCCTTCAGGTGGTGTGGATGTCGGCTCTGCTGAGATACGGTCCCCATGCAGTGCGCAGCGATCTCGATCCGGAAGCCAAGCGTCGGCTGACCGTGTTTCTCACCAACCTCAAGTCGACGACGCCGGATGTCTACGATCTTCTGGAATCGAAGCATACCGGCGGCTTCATGCCCGTGGCTTCAAAGGATTATGCGACGGCGGAAGCCATCGTGCGCCTGGTGTCGGTCGATGGCGGTCGGCGATAAGGTTTTCAGCAGTCGCTGCAAGGAATCGTGGCGCTCCTGCGGGGGCGCAGATAATAGGTTTCGCCCATCGGGATCGTCGTTGTGAGAGATGGGGTCATTCCAAGCTTCTGCTGGCTGTCCGTCGTCCAGCCGATGATCGGCGTATAGTTCAGATTGCTTTCCACGCGGATCAGGAAGGTCCCGGCGACCTTGAGGGTTGTCGGAACCGTGGTGGTCGCGGGCAGGGCGGTGGCGATACTGTAGACGCCATTGACCACCTTGCGTGACCACACCACGTTCACCTTGGGCGGCGTATCGGTGGTGACCTGTATTGCGGTGATGGTGATGTTCGGCGTCGAGCGGTTGTATGGTTGAAGGGTTACGCTGCCGATCTTCATGATGGCATCGAGGTCCGCCTTGACGATGGTCGGCTGTTGCGTCACGAGATCGGCGACCATGCTGCCGACGCGGCTGACCTTCTTGCTCGTCTCTATGGCCTGCGAAGCCTCCATGGTCATGAAATACATGACCAGCAGGATAGGCGCGATAAGCGCGAACTCGACCGCCGCGACGCCGCGGCGATTGGACCAGAACCGGACCGATTTGCCCCAGAGCCCTGCAATTCCCAGATGTGCCCCCGCACGCATCATACTCATTGCCTTTTTTCTTGTTGTTGCTTCCGTGATGGTCTCAATTGTCGAACGGCTCGTTCTGCCAGGTCACCGAAGCGAAATGCAGGGTCTTGTTGCCTCCCATCGACTGCGCCATCAAATCGGTCATGATGGGCCATTTGTAAAAGACCCGCAGCATGTTCCTTGATTCCGCCGCACCCGCCGTGACGGTAAAGGGCACATCGGCGCCGCTGTTCGTCAACTTGATGTCACCGGCCTGAATCCTGAAGCCGGCCAGGGCCGCGTCGGCGAATGTCGTGTATTGGCGAAGATCGACGCTCAACTGATTGGGACAATCCTGGGAAACGATGATTTCCAGCTTGTCGCAGATCATGTTCTTCAAATTGTCTCCGGCGACGTCGGCGGCCTTCAACTGGCCGGTGCGCAGCCGGCGCGCGACATCGTCGGTGATGTTGGCCATCACCTCCTGGCTGGCAAACGAGATGCAGCTTTCGAGGATGGCGAACACGAGGAGCGCGAACGGCATGGCAAGCAGCGCGAACTCTAGCGCCGTACTGCCGCGCCGGTCGCGCACGAAGCGTTGGAATGACCTGGCGCGCTCCACCTTGTGCTGGCCTGTAGAGCTGAACTGCTTGCTCATGCGATGTTCCTGCCATCCCTGGACGGTGCTGACAGTTGTGTTAGCGCAAACCAATTGAGGTCCGGTTTGAATGATCGTTAAAGTCGGCGCGGGCGTTTTAACCAGGCGGTAACCTGGGCCATGGCGCGCTCCGTGCAACCTATTTGCTGGCGCTCATCTCGGCTTCGGACGATTTCTCCGCCTCGCTCTTGTAGGAGCTTTCGCAATAGGGCGTGCACGACATGGTCTGGACTTCCGCGCGCCGGTAAATGCGAACCGACGAGGCCGCCTGGCGGACCACGGTTACCTGTGCGTCGACGATCGGGCTGCCGTCCTGGTCGAGAACGACGAGATTGGTGACACCGAAACCCTTGCCGGTGAGCACGACCGTCGAGGCATCCTGGACGGAAGCATCGGCGATTGCCGGGTTGCCCACGACGATCGTGTCGGCGGGGCGTGACAGTTTCACGATCTTGGCCTGATTCATGGTGACCTCGATGTCGGCGCCAGCCCTGGCGGGTGTAATCGAGCTGGCGGCGGCAAGAAGCGCGGCAATCAGGATTGAGGATCTCGGCACGGCCATCAAGGCGCTCCACGCAAGCGGACTGTTCAACGGAACATGAACGAGATTGGTGAACCAACGGTTAAGTCGGCTCGTCGCCGCCGTATGTAGTGGTCGGCATGGCTGCCCGCATGGCCGGATCCACGCAGTGGTCTCAAGCTTTCCCAAGCCCTTGCCTTTTACGGCGTTTCCCCGCGAAACGGGATATTAGCCAGCGCTTAGTATGGAGTTAACCACGCACTTGGTTCGAGCCGGGAAAGGAATCGGTAAGGCTGTTTATTAAGCCGATCGAAAGAGCTTCTCCCTAGATTGGCAGCATCCGATCAACCATCACAGAAGTTGACGGAAGTGCTGTAACACGTGGAGTAGGAGCTCTCGAATGTCTAACCTTTTTGCACGTTTCGTGAAGGACGAATCCGGCGCGACCGCTATCGAATATGGTCTGATCGCCGCTCTCATCGCGCTCGCCATCATCACTGGCGCCGGCGCACTCGGCAATGCCATCAACGCCAAGTTCACTTCGATCGGAAGCACGCTGAACAGCAGCGGTAGCTAATCTGCTTATTGCTGATCGCTCGGATTGCATTCTGGACAGGGGCCGCCCCAGGGCGGCCCCGTTTTGTTTTACCTGTCTCGGGGGGCGCAGCGGAAACGGTCGTCTTTTCACTACGGACCTCATCAATCGTTAATCGAACCAGCCTAGATTGAGTTTCTGTGGAATCCGCACAATAGGCACAATCGCCGATGCTTGAAGCCCTGATCTTCGTCGTCTTTCCGTTCTGCATGCTGTTTGCCGCGATTTCCGACATGCTGTCGATGACGATCGCCAATCGCGTGCCGGTGCTGCTTGTCGTCGTCTTCACGCTGGTGGCGCCGCTGACGGGCATGGAATGGGCGGCCTACGGCTGGCATTTCGCCGCCGGCGCCATCGTCCTGGCCGTGACGTTCGGTCTGTTCGCCTTGGGTGGCATGGGCGGTGGCGATGCCAAGCTGCTGGCAGCCACGGCCGTTTGGATGGGGTTCAACGTAAATCTCGTCGAATATCTTGTCGCCTCGACAATCATCGGCGGCCTTCTGACAATCGCGATCCTGCTTTACCGGAAATCGCCGCTGGCGGTTTTCACCGGACGCAATCCATTCCTGCGTCATTTTGCGGAAGAGTCAGCCGGTGTTCCCTACGGGATCGCGCTGGGCCTGGGTGGCCTGCTGACCTACCCGGATTCGCCTTTGATGGTGTGGGCGCTGGCAAGGCTGGCGAGCTGAATTCATTAAATTTCTTCGGCTGACATGCCTTGGACGCCGGCTTTGCGGAGCGGCAGCCCAGCTTTTCCGCGCCTCGCGGCGCGATCCATTCTAATTTATATAAACCTTAAATTAATCACGATCGTAAGCATTGCATTAACCTTGTTTTGACGATTGCCGCTGCAAAGTCCGGCTTGGCTAGGTGGTTTGCCAAGGGCGAGGGTTCGGACAGATGCCAGCATCCCGATTGATTATTCTGAGCGTGGCGGTGGCCGCGGCGGGCGGTGCCGGCTATGTCGCGAAAAACATGGTCGCTCCGCCGCCCCAGGTCGTCGTCGATGCTGGCCCACAGGCGCCCGCGGTGTCCCTGCAGGACGTGCTTGTGCTCTCGGGCGATGTCGCAATGGGCAACGCGCTCGAGAACAACATAACCTGGCAATCCTGGCCCGCTGACGGCATCAACGCGAATTTCATCACCAAGGCCACCGCCCCCGACGCTTTGGAGAAACTGAAGGGGTCGATTGCCCGCGTGGCGATGTATGCGGGCGAGCCCGTGCGGCGCTCCAAGCTGATCGGCGAGGGACAAAGCTTCATGTCGTCCATCCTGCCTTCCGGCATGCGGGCGGTCGCAACGACGATATCGGCGGACACTTCGGCCGGCGGCTTCATTCTTCCAAACGATTTCGTCGACGTCATCATGACCCGCAGGGCCGATGCCAACAGCGGCGGCGCCGGCTTCAACACCGAGACCATCCTCAAGAATATCCGCGTCCTGGCAATCGACCAGACCATCCAGGAGGACGAGGAGGGCAAGAAGACCAAGGTGGGCCAGACAGCCACGTTGGAGCTGACGCCCAAACAGGCGGAGATCATCACCGTCGCCCAGCAGATGGCGGATCGCCTGACACTGGCGCTGCGGGCGATTACGGACACCCAGGAAAAGAATGTGGGCGAGGCCGACTATCTCGTTTCCGGCAATGGCCGCAAGGGGACAGTGAGATTGATCAAGTCGGGCGAAGTCTCCGAAGTAGGGGCAAGGAAATGAGGCTAATCGCTAAACTGCCGGCAATCGTCGCCACGGCATTCGGCCTGCTGCTCGTTGGAGCGAATGTGCAGGGCGTCGAGGCGAAGAGCACGCAGGTATCGGCTACGACAGCCACCCAGCGCGTCAAGCTCGGCCTCAACAAGTCGGTGGTCATAGACCTGCCGAGCGATGCCTATGACATTCTTGTCGCCAACCCCTCCGTTGCCGACGCGGTGACCCGGACCGCAAGGCGTATCTACCTCTTCGGCAAGGCCGTCGGCGAAACCAACATCTTCGTCTTTGGGCCGAACGGCGAACAGATCGCCAGCCTGGACCTGGCCATCGAGCGCGACGTCGCCGGCCTGGAGGATTATATCAAGCGCTTCCTTCCGACCTCGGCCGTCAAGGTGGAACTGCTGAATGATAACGTTATCCTGACCGGCACCGTCGACACGCCGCTTGACGCGAAACGCGCCGTCGACCTGGCGACGATCTTCGTCTCCGGCGGTGAAGCGACGACAGGACAATATTCGCAGACCGCTGCCGGCGGCTCGGCCCAGAGCGGCGTCGACATCAACAACCCGGACCAGCAGCGCCGTACCTCGAAAATTGTCAATCTCTTGCAGATCATCGGCGACGATCAGGTAACGCTCAAGGTGACAGTGGCCGAAGTCAGCCGTTCCGTGATGAAGCAGCTCGGCGTCAACTTGATCGGCAACGGCGGCAGCAATGGCATCAGCTATGGTGCGATCAGCGACAATTTCTCGGGATTGGGTAAGCAGCTGTCGCATTCAGGTCTCAGCATCGGCAACTCGGCACTGATGGCCTATATCAACGCCATGGAGGAGTCCGGGGTCATGAAGACGCTGGCTGAGCCGACCTTGACCGCCGTATCCGGCGAGAAGGCGACCTTCAAGGTCGGTGGCGAATACAACATGGTGACCGGGGTCTCCCAGAACGTATCCACCGACAACCAGACTGGCCTGACAACCTATTCCATCGACAAGATCGAGTATGGCATCGGCCTGGAATTCCAGCCGGTCGTGCTGTCTCCCGGCCGCATCAGCCTGAAGGTCAGAACCTCGGTTTCGGAGCCAACGACTGAAGGATCCGTGCCGCTTTCCAATGGTGTGACGAGCCCAGGTACGAATCTCCTATCGCTGCGCAAGCGCCTTGCCGATACGACGGTCGAACTGCCCTCAGGCGGTTCCATGATGATCGCCGGCTTGGTTCGCGACGATGTCAGGCAGGCCGTCAACGGCTTGCCCGGGTTGACAAAGATTCCCGTCCTTGGTGCGCTCTTCCGCAGCAGGGACTTCGTCCGCAACGAAAGCGAGCTCGTCATCATCATCACGCCCTATCTGGCTCGGCCGGTAGCACGCAATGATCTCGCCAAGCCGGACGACAATTTCAACCCGCCGAGCGACGGCGCCGGCATGTTTCTTGGGCGTGTCAATCGCGTCTACGGCACCATGCAGACCGACAGGCCCAACGGCCGCTATCACGGCGTTGTCGGCTTCATCTACAAGTGAACGGGAAAGCACACATGTCTCAGTCAGCATTGAAGGCAAGGACCATGGCGATGTGCTCCGGCCGTTCTCGGAGCCTGCGGGCGCTTCCGATCATGGCGGTGGCGCTGTCGGCTCTGCTGGCCGGTTGTGCCCAGCGCGACAGCGTTACCGTCGGCGCCATCCCCGATGACTATCGCACCAATCATCCGATCGTCATCGCGGAGAAGAACCAGAAGATCGATCTTCCTGTCGGCGCCGGCGACCGTGGCATGACCGGCTCGCAGCGCGACACGCTTCTTGGCTTCCTCGATGGCTACGACAAGAGCGCGGCTCCGGCATTGACGATCCAGGTTCCAAGCGGGTCGGCCAATGAGGTCGCCGCGACAGCGGCCGGCCGTGATTTCGCCCGGCTCGCGGTCGCCGCCGGCGTCAAGCGCAACCGGATCGTCGTGGTCCCCTATCAGGCTGGATCGAGCGAGGCATCGGCCCCCGTTCGCGTCTCTTATATCGCGGTGAGGGCACAGACCGACAAATGCGGACGCTGGCCCGCTGACCTGGTGGAAACGTCTGAGAACAAGCACTACGCCGACTTCGGCTGCTCCTACCAGAACAATCTTGCCGCCCAGATGGCCAATCCAAATGATCTTCTCGGGCCCCGCAAGCAGACCACCATCGACGCGGAAAATCGTGGTGCGGTTATAGACGTGTACCGAAGCAGGGGCATTTCGACTGAATTCCTCGGCAACTCGGAAGTGACTTACTAAGCCGCCCTCGGAAAGAAGCGACGCCACGAACAGGCCACGGAAAGAGCATGACCATGAGCAACCTTGCCTATGACGCCACCGTGGAGGGCGGTGATACCTCGCTGCAGGACGTCGCCGCGATGCAGGCGTTGCGGCCGGTTCCACGTATTTCGATCCAGGCATTCTGCGAAACGGAGGGCGTTGCCAATCCGGTCCAGCGCGCCGGCGAGGACCGCCGCATGACCAAGGCGCATCTCAAGGTTCATATGGGCGGTGTTCCCACCGCCATCGAGTTCTACCAGTCGGCGCCGACACCGAACCTGATTCTGCTGGAATCACGCAGCGAACCCAAGCAACTGCTGGAGCAACTCGCCCAGCTCTCGGAATATTGCGATCCATCCTCGAAAGTGGTGGTGATCGGCCACTACAACGACGTTGGTCTCTATCGCGAACTCATCCGCTCCGGCATCTCGGAATATGTCATCGCGCCGGTGTCGATGGCCGACGTCGTCAGTGTCGTGTCGTCGATCTTCGTCGATCCGGAAGCTGAACCGCTCGGCCGCTCGGTCGCCTTCGTCGGCGCCAAGGGCGGCGTCGGTTCTTCCACGATCGCCCACAATGTCGCCTGGGCAATGTCCTCCCTGTTCAAATCCGAGGTCGTTGTGGCCGACCTCGATCTCGCCTTCGGCACCGCCAACATCAATTTCGATCAGGATCCGGCGCAGGGCATCGCCGAGGCTGTGTTCTCGCCCGAGCGCATCGACGAAGTCTATCTCGACCGGCTGCTGACCCAATGCGCCGAGCATCTGTCGCTGCTCGCGGCGCCCTCGACGCTGGAACGCGTATACGATTTCGATCCCGATGCCTTCGTGCAACTTGTCGATACCGCGCAGCGCAGCGTGCCGCTCCTTGTGCTCGACGTTCCCCATATCTGGACCGGGTGGGCCAAGAACACGCTGGTCAAGGCCGACGAGATCGTCATCACGGCAACGCCGGAACTGGCCAATCTGCGCAACACCAAGAACCTGGTCGACATGTTGAAGCGGCTTCGCCCGAACGACCCGCCGCCGAAATTGATCATCAACCAGGCCGGCGTGCCCAAGCGGCCGGAGATATCGCCATCCGATTTCGCCGAGCCGCTCGGCCTGACACCGATGTCGGTCATCGGCTTTGATCCCGTGCTGTTCGGCAATGCCGCGAACAACGGACGCATGCTGGGCGAGATGGATGCCAAGAACCCGGTTGTGGCCACCATCAACGAAATTGCTCATGTGCTGACCGGCCGCAGCGAAATCCGGGCGAAAAAGAAAGCTGGCCTGGGCAGTCTGCTCGGCAAGCTCTCGCGCAACAAGAAGTGACGCAATGGGGTCGGTAGTCGGTCATGTTCGGTAAAAGAGGCAACGACGACGGCAACCGGTTCACGCCGGAATTTCGCCAGCCGGCACCGGTCGCGCCGGCCGCCGCGGTTTCGGCGGACACCGCGGTTCTTGCCCGGCCCGCGGCCACGCCTCAGCCGAGCGCGCCTGTCGCGCCGCCCGCCAGGCGCGCGGTCGAGGCGCCGCCGATGGCGCCGGAACCAAGGAAAGGCCGCGAAAAGAGCGAAACCTACTACGATACCAAGAGCCAGGTTTTCTCGGCCCTCATCGATACGATCGACCTGTCTCAACTCGCCAAGCTCGATCCCGAAACCGCCCGCGAGGAAATCCGCGACATCGTCAACGACATCATCGCGATCAAGAACTTCGCGATGTCGATCGCCGAGCAGGAAGAACTGCTCGAGGACATCTGCAATGACGTGCTTGGCTATGGGCCGCTCGAGCCGTTGCTCGCGCGCGACGACATCGCCGACATCATGGTCAACGGGTCCAAGAACGTCTACATCGAAGTCAACGGCAAGGTCGAACAGACCAGCATCCGCTTCCGCGACAACCAGCAGCTGCTCAACATCTGCCAGCGCATCGTCAGCCAGGTCGGCCGCCGCGTCGACGAATCCAGCCCGATCTGCGACGCCCGTCTTCCCGACGGGTCGCGCGTCAACGTCATTGCGCCGCCGCTGGCCATCGACGGCACCGCGCTCACCATCCGCAAATTCAAGAAGGACAAGCTGACGCTGGATCAGCTGGTCAAGTTCGGCGCCATCTCCCCGCAAGGAGCCGAAGTTCTCAAGATCATCGGCCGTGTTCGCTGCAACATCGTCATCTCGGGCGGCACCGGCTCCGGCAAGACGACGTTGCTCAACTGCCTGACCAACTACATCGACCGTGACGAGCGCGTCATCACCTGCGAGGATTCGGCTGAACTGCAGCTGCAGCAGCCGCATGTCGTGCGCCTGGAAACGCGTCCGCCCAACCTCGAGGGCGAGGGCGAGGTGACGATGCGCGACCTGGTCAAGAACTGCCTGCGCATGCGGCCCGAACGCATCATCGTCGGCGAAGTGCGCGGACCCGAGGTCTTCGACCTTCTGCAGGCGATGAATACCGGCCATGACGGCTCGATGGGGACGATCCACTCCAACAGCCCGCGCGAATGCCTGAACCGTATCGAATCCATGATCGCCATGGGCGGCTATTCGCTGCCGCAGAAAACGGTGCGCGAAATCGTCGTCGGCTCCATCGACGTGATCATCCAGGCGGCGCGCCTGCGCGATGGATCGCGCCGCATCACCCATATCACCGAAGTGATCGGGATGGAGGGCGACGTCATCATCACGCAGGATATCGTCCTCTACAACATCAAGGGCGAGGACGCCAACGGCAGGCTACTGGGTGAGCACGTCTCGACCGGCATCGGCCGCCCCCATTTCTGGGAGCGGGCTCGATACTATGGCGAGGAGCAGCGTCTCGCCACAGCGCTCGAGGCTATGGAGAAACGTGCTGACTGACGCATCCGCAGGCGTGAAGGTTCTGGTCGATGTTTGGAATTGACGGCACCGTATTGGCGTTTGTCGTGCTCGCCGGCTTCAGCGCCGGCGCGGTCGCCTATGCATTCCTGTTCACCCAGATCAGCAATGACAAACAGGCCGGAAAGCGGCTTGAAACGATCAAGGCCGCCGAGACGGACCGTTCTGTCGTCAAGGCGACGCGCGACCGCGCGGCGGACGCGGCCAAGCGCCGTAAATCGGTGCAGGATTCGCTGAAGGAACTCGACGAGAAGCAGAAGACCAAGGACAACGCCGTCAAGAAGCCGCCGCTGAAAGCCCAGCTTCGCCAGGCTGGGATGAAGGTGCCGATCGAGCGGTTCTATATCTATTCGGCCATATGCGGCCTCGCGCTGGCAATCGTCGCGTTCGTGGCTGGTGCGCCGATGATTGTCTTGCCGGGCGTGCTGCTCGCCGGAGCGCTCGGCCTGCCGCGTTGGTTCGTTTCTTTTCGTCGCATTCGCCGCGTCAAGGCATTCCTCAACGAATTTCCAAATGCGCTCGACATCATCGTGCGGGCGGTCAAGTCCGGCCTGCCGCTGAACGACGCCATACGCCTGATCGCCAATGAATCGCCTGAGCCCGTGAAGACCGAGTTTCGCCGGATAGTCGATTCGCAGCAGATGGGAATGTCGATCCCCGACGCGACCTTGCGCATGCCCGAAACCATGCCATGCACAGAGGCGAGTTTCTTCGGCATCGTCATCCAGATCCAGTCGCAGGCCGGCGGCAATCTCTCCGAGGCGCTGGGCAACCTTTCGCGCGTGTTGCGCGACCGCAAGAAGATGAAGGCCAAGGTCGCGGCCCTGTCGATGGAAGCGAAAGCGTCCGCCGCCATCATCGGCGCCTTGCCTTTCATCGTCGCCTTTCTCGTCTATCTCTCCAGTCCCAACTATCTGATGCCGCTGTTCACGACCAGCGTCGGCCATTTGATACTCGGTTTCGCCGCCGTCTGGATGTCGATCGGCATCTTCGTGATGCGCAAGATGATGAACTTTGAAGTCTAGGGCCGTGGCATGACCGAACAAGCCATCAAATCACTGACGGATCCCAGCTTCCTGATTGCGCTGCTGGTTGCCATCGCCGTGTTCGCAACCGTCTTTACGCTGCTGCCGGCGTTTGGCGGAAACCCGCTCAAGGCGCGCATGAAGTCGGTCGCGCTGGAGCGTGATGAGCTTCGCGCCAAGCAGCGCGCGCGGCTAGCGACCGAGGCCGATCGCCGCCGCAAGGGTCTGCGCGAGCAACAGTCGGTCGGCATGCGCAACATTGTCGACCGGCTCGATCTACGGCGTGCGTTGGCCGACGAGGCCACCTTGCAGAAGCTCAAGGTTGCCGGCTTTCGCGGACAGAACCCGCTGACGCGTTTTCTGTTCTTCCGCCTGGTGCTTCCTTTTGTCGGCTTCGCGCTCGGTCTGATCTATATTTTCGTGCTCGGAGGATTGCCCGACAAGCCGTTGGTGGTCCGGCTGTTCGTATGCATCCTGGTTGCCTATGGCGGCTTCTACACGCCGGTCCTCTACGTCAACAACCGTGCGACCAAGCGCAAGCAGTCGATCCAGATGGCGTGGCCGGATGCGCTCGACCTGATGCTGATCTGCGTGGAATCCGGTATGTCGGTGGAAGCCGCACTGCGCAAGGTCGCCGACGAGATCGGCGCGCAGTCGGTGGCCCTGGCGGAAGAATTCATCCTGACCAATGCCGAGCTCTCCTATCTGCAGGAGCGCAAGCAGGCTTATGAAAACCTGGCCAGTCGCACGGGGCTGGAATCGGTCAAGTCGGTATCGCAGGCGCTTGTCCAGGCCGAGCGCTACGGCACGCCGGTGGCGCACGCGCTGCGCGTGCTTGCCGCGGAAAGCCGCGACATGCGCATGAACGCCGCCGAGAAAAAGGCGGCCGCCCTGCCGCCCAAACTCACCGTGCCGATGATCTTGTTCTTCCTGCCGGTGCTGTTCGCCATCATCCTGGGGCCGGCGGGCATCCAGGTCAGCCAGCGCGGCATCTTCGGCGATCATTCCGGGGCGGCGGCGTCGACCAGCCAGTAAACCAACCCAGAGTCCTTCCGCAGAAACAAAAAGCCGGGCTGCAATCGAGCGCGGCTTTTTACGATTTGCGGGTAAGCGCGCGGCAATCAGTTGGTGGCGGTTTTCGCCGGTTTCGCCTTGTCCTGATCCTTCAGCTGGCTCCAGGCGTTCTGCTGGGCCAGCATCTGCCTGAGATAGGCGACGTTGGCCTGTGCCTGATCGGGCGAAAGTTCCTGCGAGGCGATCTTTTCGGCTTCGTCGAAACGGCCCTGCAGTCCGACGACGAGCGCCAGGTTCTGGCGCACTCGACTATCGGCGTTCGACTGCTGGGCGGCCGACCGCATATAGGTCTCGGCGGTGCGCAGATCCCCTTCCAGCACATAGGACATGCCGAGATTGGAAAGGATCGAAGGCTCATTGGGCTTGAGTTCGAGGGCCTTGCGGTAAAGCTGGCGCGCTTCATCCTTCTGGTTGAGCTGGTCAAGTATGGCGCCTTCGGCGGAGACCAGCCTCCAGTCGGGATATTCCGGCGTCTGTGCGCGGCGCACCGCATCGAGCGCCGCCTCGAACTGGCCGTTGGCGGCCAGTGCCTTGCCGTAGGCGGCGAGTACGTCGCGGTCCTTGGGATAGGCGATCGCCAGCTTGCGCATCACGGCGAGCGACTGGTCGGCATCGCCATCCATCTGCAGCGCGGCCGCGAAGTTGGTCGCGATGCGCTTGTCGTTGGGGCTCCTGGCGTAGGATTGGCCGAGTGCTGCGGTGGCATTGTGCAGTTCTCCCGCCGACATCGTCTCCAGCGGCTTGCCGCTGGTGCGTCCGATCGAGCCAGTGGTGAGCTTGTCGGTTGCGCATCCCGCGACACCTGCCGCGAGCGCCAGCGTGAATGCCGTGGTGATGAGCCGCTTTCCCCGGATGTTTATCGTGCGGTTGGTCGGCATCGGCACCCTGGGCCTCCATTCATGCGTGTGGCCATTGCGTGGCCATCTTCCCTCCAGCAGAAATATTCTGTTAACCCTAACGGAGGGTTAAGAAGCGCCGACTCGGGCGAGCCCGGCAGGAGAAACATCTGATGTCCGTGGAACTGGTCGAGAACAAGCTGAAGAACCCGCTGCCGATCCATCTGGTCGCCAGGGACGGGCTGGACGCGGCCGGTCTGTCGCCGTCCATTGTCGCCTGGGCCAAGGCAAACGGCTTTTCCGGCGAGGCCGGCAAGACGCTGGTCGTGCCTGGTGAGAACGGGGCACTCGCCGGCGCCTTGTTTGGCATTGGCGAGGGTGAAGGCGCGCTCGGTCTGGGCTCGCTGTCGAAAACTCTGCCGGAAGGCGACTGGCACTTCGCCTCGGTCCCGGCCGAGCCTGAACTCGCGGCGATCGCGCTGGCGCTCGGCGGTTATGTCTTTACCCGTTACGGCAAGAAGCCGGGCAAGGCGCTGCGCTTCGACCTGCCTGCCGGCGCCGACGCAAAACGTGTTCGTAGTATAGCCGATGGCGTCTTCCTGGCTCGCGACCTTGTCAACACGCCGACCAGTGACATGGGGCCGGACGATCTGGAGAGGGCGGTGCGGACCCTGGCTGGGACCCACAAGGCCGAAGTCTCCGTCATCAAGGGCGACGACCTGCTCACACAGAATTTCCCGATGGTTCACGCCGTGGGTCGCGCCTCGTCCGATGCGCCGCGCCTGATCGACATGACATGGGGGCAGCAAGGCGCGCCGAAGGTGACGCTGGTCGGCAAGGGTGTCTGCTTCGACACGGGCGGCCTCGACATCAAGCCTTCTTCGGGCATGCTGCTGATGAAGAAGGACATGGGCGGCGCGGCCAATGTGCTTGGCCTGGCCTCGATGATCATGGCGGCTGGGCTCAAGGTGCGGCTGCGGGTGCTGATCCCCGCGGTCGAGAATTCGATTGCCGGCAACGCCTTTCGCCCGGGCGACGTGCTGGCGAGCCGAAAGGGCATCTCGGTCGAGATCGGCAATACGGACGCGGAAGGGAGGCTGGTGCTGGGCGATGCGCTGGCGCTGGCCGACGAGGAGGAACCGCGGCTTCTGATCGACATGGCGACCCTGACCGGAGCAGCCCGCGTCGCGCTTGGCCCCGACCTGCCGCCCTTCTACACCGATGACGAGGCGCTTGCCTCGGAGCTGGCAGCGGCATCGCTGGCAGTCGAGGATCCGCTGTGGCGCATGCCGCTATGGCGGCCCTACGATGCGAAATTGTCGTCGAAGATCGCCGACATCAACAACGTTACCACGGATGGTTTCGCCGGCTCGATCACCGCAGCGCTGTTCCTCAAGCGCTTCGTCGAAAAGTCGGCAAGCTGGGCGCATTTCGACATCTTCGCCTGGAACCCCGCCGATCGCCCCTACGGCCCCGCCGGTGGCGAGGCGCAAGGGATTCGGGCGCTGGAGCGGATCATCTCGACGCGCCATGGCTGATGCGCAAGCAGAGCCGGCAAATTGCAGAAACTGAAACGGAACCGAAACAATTTGCCGTCATCATGGCGCGATGTCGATTGCGATGCGCCCGAGCCAAGCCTTGCGACTGTGGCAGCAGGTGATGCTGTCGCAGGTTCGCGAGGACGCGCCTGATCTCACCATGCGCCAGACGGCGATCCTGTTCACCATCTATCTCGATCCGCCGCCGCACACCGTACGCGGGCTTGCCGCCCGCCTCAACGTCACCAAGCCGGTCATCACGCGCGCGCTCGACACGATGGGCGCGCTGAAACTGGTGTCGCGCCATCGCGACGAGCTCGACAAGCGCAATGTCCTGATCAAGCGCACCGTCGAAGGCGCGCTATTTGTCGAGCGCTTCGGCGATGGTATCATTGCCAAGGCCCACGACCTGCCGATCTGACTGTAGTGCCCATTCAACAAGGTTGCCGATTTGACCGCCCACGACGCACGCCTTCATGCCTTCCGCTCCGATCTGGCCGATGCCAGGTTGAAAGGAGAGGTCGTTGCCGACCGTTTCGTAGCGGGTCGGCCAGCGCGGATTTCGGTCCCGGTGGCCGATATCCGCAAGGCGCCGACGCTGGATTCGGGCATCAACACGCAAGCTCTGTTCGGCGACGATGTCCTGGTTTTCGAGGATAGAGAAGGCTGGGCCTGGATCCAGACCGAGCGAGACGGCTATGTCGGCTATGTCGCCGACGTTATGCTGGGCAGGCGGGACCATGCGTCGACCCATATCGTCTCGGTGCCGCGCACATTCCTTTATCCCGGCCCGGATCTGCGCTTTCCGATCGCCGGGCAACTGTCGATGGGATCGACGACAACCGTGACGGGTGCCGCCGAAACACGCGGCACGCACTATGCGCTGCTGCCCTCCGGTGAAGCCATGATCGCTGGCCATCTGCGGCCGATCGGCGAAGTGGCTGGCGACTATGTGTCCGTGGCCGAGACGTTTCTCGGCACGCCCTATCTGTGGGGCGGTGTTTCCGGCTTCGGCATCGATTGCTCCGGCCTGGTGCAACTGGCCATGCGCATGGCCGGCAGGGAGGTGTTGCGCGATACCGACATGCAGGCCGCTTCGATCGGCGAGCCGCTTCAGCCGGGTCCTGATTTTTCGGGGCTGCGACGCGGTGACCTGGTGTTCTGGAAAGGTCACGTCGCCATCATGACCGACGCCGAAACCATGATCCACGCCAACGGCCACACCATGCTTGTGTCGCGCGAAGGGCTGAAGGAAGCCATCGCCCGCATCGGCTATCTCTATGGCGCGCCGACGGGGTTCCGGCGCCCGTAAGGCTTTTCGGTCCCCTTTTGTTCCGATTCCGCTTGGCGATTGCCTGCCGCCGCGCTACCTCTGACGCGTGACCGAGCTGCCTCGCCTCGCCGACCAGAATGCCGCCGTCGTCCTGCCCGAGCCATTCGTAAAATGGTTCGGCGAGAAAGGCTGGTCGCCGCGCGCCCATCAGATCGAACTCCTGGCGAAGGCCCAAGCCGGGCAATCGGTGCTGTTGATCGCGCCGACCGGCGCCGGCAAGACGCTGGCCGGCTTCCTGCCGTCGCTGACCGAACTGGCCGTCAGGCCAAGGCGAAAACCAGGCCAGGCGCGGCGCGGCATCCACACGCTGTACATTTCGCCGTTGAAGGCACTGGCCGTCGACATCGAGCGCAATCTCGGCAAGCCGGTCGAGGAGATCGGCCTGCCCGTGTCCATCGAAACACGCACCGGCGACACCCCCGCCCACAAGCGCCAGCGCCAGAAACTTGCGCCGCCCGATATCCTGCTCACCACGCCCGAGCAACTGGCGCTGCTGATCGCGGCAGGCGATGCCAGACGCTTCTTCGAGGATCTGCGCTATGTCGTGCTCGACGAATTGCATTCGCTGGTGACATCGAAGCGCGGCCATCTGCTGGCGCTTGGGCTGGCGCGACTGCGCAGCTTTGTCCCTGGCCTTCAGACGATCGGGCTGTCGGCGACTGTGGCCGAGCCGGACGAATTGCGGCGCTGGCTGGTCAGCCAGAACCCGCCGGGTGGCATGGCGGAATTGATCATTGTGACGGGCGGCGCGAAGCCCGAAATCTCGATCCTCGATTCCGAGGAGCGGGTACCTTGGGCGGGGCACTCGGCGCGCTACGCCACGCCGGAAATCTACCGCGAGATCAAGCGCCACAAGACGACCTTGCTGTTCGTCAACACACGCAGCCAGGCGGAGCTGCTGTTCCAGGAGTTGTGGCGGGTCAACGAGGACACCTTGCCGATCGCCCTGCATCACGGCTCGCTCGATGTCGCCCAGCGCCGGCGCGTCGAGAAGGCGATGGGCGAGAACGCGCTGCGCGCCATCGTCGCCACCTCGACGCTCGATCTCGGCATCGACTGGGGCGATGTCGATCTGGTCGTGCATGTCGGTGCGCCGAAGGGCGCCAGCCGGCTGGCGCAGCGCATCGGCCGTGCCAACCACCGCATGGATGAGCCGTCGAAGGCGATCCTGATCCCCGCCAACCGTTTCGAGGTGCTGGAATGCCGGGCCGCGCTCGACGCCAATTATCTCGGCGCGCAGGATACGCCGCCGCTGGTCGATGGCGGGCTCGACGTGCTGGCCCAGCATGTCCTGGGTTGTGCCTGCGGGGCGCCATTCCGCGCCGATGACCTGTATGAAGAGGTGCGAACGGCGGCACCCTATACCGGCCTCGATCGTCCGACATTCGACCGCGTCGTCGATTTCGTCGCCACCGGCGGTTACGCGCTGAAGAATTACGAGCGCTATGCACGCATCCGCCTGAACAAGGATGGACTGTGGCGCGTATCCAATCCGCGTGTCGCCCAGCAATACAGGCTGAATGTCGGCACCATCATCGAGGTGCCGGCGCTCAACGTCCGTTACGTCAAGGCCGGCAGCAAAGGCTCGGCGTCGCACGGCGGCCGCGTGCTCGGCAAGATCGAGGAGGCGTTCCTCGAAACCTTGACACATGGCGATACCTTCATGTTCGCCGGCAAGGTGCTGCGCTTCGAAGGCATCCGCGAAAATGAATGCTTCGTCTCGAACGCGCCGGGCAGTGACGCCAAGGTGCCCTATTATGGCGGCGGCAAGTTTCCGCTCTCGACCTACCTTGCCGAGCAGGTCCGCATCATGCTGGACGATCCGCAGCGCTGGAAGAAGCTGCCGGAGCAGGTGGCCGACTGGCTGCGGTTCCAGTCGGACAAATCGATGCTGCCCAAGCGCGACGATTTGCTGATCGAGACCTTTCCGCGCGGCAACCGCCACTATCTGGTCGCCTATCCCTTCGAGGGCAGGCTCGCGCACCAGACGCTGGGCATGCTGCTCACCCGTCGCCTCGACAGGGCCGGCGCCAGGCCGCTCGGCTTCGTCGCCACCGACTATGCGCTCGCCATATGGTCACTGGGCGACATGGGCGCGATGTTCAAAGCGAGGAA
Organism: Mesorhizobium sp. ESP7-2; assembly: GCF_020164715.1. Classification (NCBI taxonomy): domain Bacteria; kingdom Pseudomonadati; phylum Pseudomonadota; class Alphaproteobacteria; order Hyphomicrobiales; family Phyllobacteriaceae; genus Mesorhizobium; species Mesorhizobium sp. ESP7-2. Next base: position 265,728 of record NZ_JAIUGQ010000002.1, on the reverse strand, counting down.
ACCGTCGCTCGGCGCGCTGTTCGACCAGGATATGCTGGGCGACGATCTCGAAGCCTGGCTGGCCGACAGCTGGCTTCTCAAGCGCACTTTCCGCAATTGCGCGCTGATCTCCGGCCTGATCGAAAAACGCCACCCCGGCCAGGAGAAGAGCGGCCGGCAGGTCACGGTGTCGACCGACCTGATCTACGATGTGCTGCGCAGCCATGAGCCGGACCACATCCTGCTTCAGGCGACGCGTGCCGACGCGGCGACCGGCCTGCTCGATGTCAGCAGACTTGCCGACATGCTCTCGCGCATCCAGGGTCGAATCATGCATAAGGCGCTCGAACAGATTTCGCCGCTTGCCGTGCCGATCATGCTCGAGATCGGCAAGATGCCGGTCAATGGCGAGGCCGATGAAACGCTGCTGATGGATGCGGCGACGCTGGTCGAAGAGGCCATGGGCCCGGGGATGGTTGACGAATGAACTTTTCGCTGGCGCGCGCATCGCTGATCGGCGAGGCCGACCTTGTCGGCATCGCGGGCGAGCGCGCAGTCTGCGATCCGCGCGGCGTGCTCTATTTTCCCGGTCTCAGGCTGCTGACGGTATCGGACCTGCATCTGGAGAAGGGGTCGTCGCTGGCAAGGCGCGGCACGCTGATCCCGCCCTACGATACCGGCACGACCCTGCTGCGGCTGCAGGCGGTGATATCAGACTACCAGCCCTCGATCGTCATCAGCCTGGGCGACTCCTTTCACGACGGCGGCGGCGCCAAACGCATGCATCAAAGTTTTCGCGAACGGCTGGAAGCGCTGATGGCAGGCCGTGACTGGTTCTGGGTCGCCGGCAATCATGACCCCGAAGCACCCGCGGACCTGCCCGGCGACACCGTGCGGGAACTGGCCATAGGTTCGCTGCTGTTCCGGCACGAGCCATCGAAGGTGCGGGTAGAAGGCGAAATATCGGGCCATCTGCATCCCTGCGCCCGCATCGTGCAGCAAGGCCGTTCGGTGCGGCGGCGCTGCTTTGCCAGCGACGGCGGCCGCATGATCATGCCGGCCTTCGGCGCCTATGCCGGTTCGCTCAACGTCCTCGACCAAGCCTATGCCGGCCTGTTCCGGCTGGAATCGTTGATGGCCTACATGCTGGGCACCGACCGCATCTTCGCCATCTCCCGCTCGATGCTGCGGCCAGGCTGAGATCTATCGTCCATAATAGAGCATGACCGTGTGCTTCGCTTCGGCGAAGAACAGCCAGCGCTCGACCAGCATGCCGGCGAACTGGACGATCGCGGCGAGCGCCGACAACAACGCCGCAAACGGCCACGGCAAGGCGAAGGCGGCGATCAGCAACAGGATCGGCAAACTGAAGGCCAGTGCCTGCGCGATCCGGCGCAGCTTCGCGCTATGCTTGCGCGCGATGCGGAAGCCCATTTCCTTGAGCAGGTAGTTCTCCTCGGTATGCGGCCATTCCAGGGATTGCACCATCCCGCCGGCGAGCCCGGTCGCGGTGTTGGCGTTGGTTTGGATTTCAAGCAGGTCATTGTGGCGCCAGGTCGCCAGCTTCCAGCCCAAGCCAAGCAAGGTGAGCAGTACGGAAGCGGCGAGGAGAATAGTCGAGCCGAGCGCAAAGCCTTGCAGCAGGGCATTCACTAGCACGCAGCCGCTCATCGCCGAGAAGATAAGATAGCCGGGCAAGGTATAGGGACTGTGCCACTGCGCAATCGGCTTCAGCGAGGCATAGATCATGCCGGTCATGCAGACCGTAGCGATGGCGCCGAAGGTGGACAGAAGCCCCGCGGCCGCCACCCAGCCGTCGAGCCGGCCAAGGAAGATCCAGCCCACACCGAACAGGCCGGCGGGAATGAAGGTGGCGACCGAGGCGACGCCTTCGCGTGACAGCCATGAACTGCGCCATTGCGAGAACGCCCGCCAGGCGCGTTCAGGCCTGCCGAGATGGCCGGTTGACGACAACAGGCCGACCGCGATCAGGCCGAGCGCCAGTCCTATGCCGACGAAGCCTAACCAGAAATCGGGCGCGATGAAGCCGAGCGGGCCGAGTACGCCGAGCAGCGCGAGCAGCCCATAGCCGGCACCCGTGGCGGTGGTGAAGAAGACGACCGAAAAAGCTGGATGCATGGATGGTCAGCTCGAAAGCATGCGGTCGACCCAGCCAAGAAAACCGCCCTCGGCTTGTACCGGATCCAGCGCGGGAGCGGCCACCGATGCGGCGCGTTGTGTGTGAGCGCGCGGTGGCAGGTATTTGTTGGTCGGGTGATAGCCGAGTTCGGGCATCAGGTCGACACCGCCCCGCTCCGCCACCAGTTGCGAGACGGGGGATTGGGGATCGCCGAGGTCGCCGAAATGCCGGGCGCTGGTCGGGCAGGCGGCGACGCAGGCCGGCACGCGGTCCTCTTCGGCCAGATTGTCGTTGTAGATGCGGTCGACGCAGAGCGTGCATTTCTTCATCACGCCGACATCCGTATCGAACTCGCGCGCGCCGTAAGGGCAGGCCCAGCTGCACAGTTTGCAACCGATGCACTTGTCCTCGTCGATCAGCACGATGCCGTCGGAGGCGCGTTTGTAGGAGGCGCCCGTCGGGCAGACGGTGACGCAGGCCGGCGTCTCGCAATGCAGGCAGGAGCGCGGGAAGTTCACCGTGCGCCCTCCCATCTCGGTGATGTGCTCGTAGCTGTGCACGCGGTTGAACCAGACCCCGTCGACATGGCTGCCATAAGGGTGGATGTCGGTCAGCGGCGCCATGTGGCCGCCGGTGTTCCACTCCTTGCAGGCGGTGACGCAGGCCTGGCAGCCGACACAGGTGTCGAGGTCGATGACGAGGCCAAGCTTCTTGCCGCCTGGACTGGGAAGACAGGTCATTCGGCCGCCTCTCTTGCCTGCCGGAACCCGGCGCCGAAAGTGAGCTTGTCGGGCGAGGGTTCGAAATGCAGCGGCTGGTGAAAACGCTCGAATTGCGGTTCGGTGAAGCCGGCCTCTTCAGCCGCGCATTTGACGATGCGGACGCGCAGATCGAACCACGCGGCTTGTCCCGTGACCGGATCGGAATTCGAATAGCGTTTGCCGCTGGCGTCAGCAGAAGTCTGGTCACCGATGATGTGGTTGAGCAGGAAGCCGCGATTGCTCTCGGCGGCATCGTCCTTCAGCCCCCAGCTGCCGCGCCTTTTGCCGATCGCGTTCCAGGTCCAGACCGTGCTCTCGTTCACCCCGTCGACCAGCTTGATCTGCCCCTTCACCTTGCCGTTGACGCTCTCGATCCACACCCAGTCGTCGTCGGCTAGGCCGAGGCCGGCCGCCGTCCGGTGATGTACGAACAGGCGGTTCTGGCTGGTGATCTGCCGCAACCACGCGTTCTGCGAACCCCAGGAATGGTACATGTGCATCGGCCGCTGCGTCAGCGCATGCAGCGGATATTTCTGCAGATCGACGGCCGCTTCCTCGAAGGGCACGTACCAGAACGGCAGCGGGTCCATGTAGGTCTCGATGCGGTTGCGCTCTGTCTCGGGTGGTTGCACCGGACCATGGCCGCGCGCGGCGAGGCGGAAGCGTTGCAATGGTTCGCAATAGAGCTGGAAGACGATCGGCTCGGCCTGGGGGATGAAGCCCAGTTGCACCGCGAAATCGAGATAGGAGCGGTTGGCCATCTTGTAGTAGCGCTGGTCGTCGGCGAAGTCGTGGTGCCAGAAACCGCCATTGTCGATGTAGCGTTGCAACTGGTTGGGGTTGACGTCGCCCTTGCCGATCGAGGTTTCGTCCTTGCCGCGCCAGCCGGCGAGCGGGCCGATGCCGGGCGTGCGTTCATGATTGACGATGTAGTCGGCATAGTCGCGGTACTTCGCCGAGCCGTCGTCATCGACGAAGCCGGGCAAGCCGAGCCGCGCGCCGAGTTCGATCAGCACCGACTGGAACGGCCTGACGTCGCGGTCGGGCTCGACGACGGGATGGCGAATGGCGTCGCCCGGCCCGTCGGCATGGCTGATCGGCCGGTCGAGCAGGCTGATGCAGTCATGACGCTCGAGATAGGTGGTGTCTGGCAGGACGAGGTCCGCGAACGGCACGGTCTCGGAATAATAGGCGTCGGAATAGATGATGAAGGGGATCCTGTAATTGCCCGCCTCGTCATGGTCCGTGAGCATGGCCATGGTCTCGACGGTGTTCATCGAGGAATTCCAGGCCATGTTCGACATGTACATCATCAGCGTGTCGATCGGGTATGGATCGCCGGCCGAGGCATTGCGGATGACGGTGTGCATCAAACCGTGCGCCGCAAGCGGCGAATCCCAGGAATAGGCCTTGTCGATGCGCTGCGGCGTGCCGGCTTCGTCGACCAGCAGATCGTCGGGTCCACAAACGAAACCGAGCGGCATGCCGTCGAGCGGCGTCATCGGCCTTACGTCCTTGCCGCAGGGCTTCGGGCCTGGCGGCGCCGACCTGGGGTACGGCGGCTTGAAGCGGAAGCCGCCGGGAACATCCACCGTGCCCAGCAGCACCTGCAGCAGATGGATGGCACGGCAGGTGTGAAAGCCGTTGGAATGGGCCGAGATGCCGCGCATCGCGTGCATCGAAACGGGCCGTCCCTTGATGGTCTCATGCCGGCGCCCTGCCCAGTCGGTCCACGCGATCGGCAGTTCGATCGCCTGTTCGAAGGCGACATGGGCAAGTTCGGCGGCGATCCGGCGGATCGTTCCGGCGGAGATGCCGCAACGCTCCGCGACCGCATCGGGTGCGTACCTCTCCTCGAGATAGCGGTCCGCAATGAGCTGGAACACCGGCACGCAGCGGCGGCCATCGACATCGTAGCTGCCGGTCAGTGCCGGTTTGGCGTCGGCATCGGCGGCGCTCACCGGACGCTTCGCCACTCTGTCCCATGCCAGCGGATTGCCGTCGCTGTCGCGCACGAACAGCCCGTCATCGGCCGCGCCAGGTTCCTGAATGACCAGGACATGCGCGTTGGTGTAGCGGAGCAGATAATCGAGGTCGACGCGACCCGCCTTCAAGAGTTCGTGGATAAGCGCGAACACGAACAGGCCGTCCGTGCCGGGCCGGATGCCGATCCAGTCGTCAGCGATCGCATTGTAGCCGGTCCGGCACGGATTGATCGACACCACCTTGGCGCCGCGTGCCTTGAGCTTGCCCAGCCCGATCTTGATCGGATTGGAATCATGGTCCTCGGCGACGCCGAACAGCATGAAGTATTTCGTGTTGTCCCAATCGGGCTCGCCGAACTCCCAGAACGAGCCGCCGATCGTGTAAAGGCCCCCGGCCGCCATATTCACCGAACAAAAGCCGCCATGGGCGGCAAAGTTCGACGTGCCGAACTGGCTCGCCCACCAGCCCGTCAAGGATTGCGACTGGTCACGACCGGTGAAGAAGGCAAGTTTTTTAGGATCGGTCCGGCGGATCTTCGACAGCCGCTCGGTGGCGATCGAGAAGGCTTCCTCCCACTCGATCTCGCGGAAATCGCCCGAGCCGCGCGGGCCGGTGCGCAGCAATGGTTTCTTCAGCCTGGCCGGGCTGTAGTGCTGCATGATGCCGGAGCTGCCCTTGCCGCAGATCACGCCGCGATTGACCGGATGATCCTTGTTGCCGTTGATGTAGCGGACCTTGCCGTCCTTGATATGCACGTCGATGCCGCAGCGACAGGCGCACATGTAGCAGGTGGTCTTGGCGATGCTGTCGGAAACAACAGGCGAGGTGTCGACACCATCGCCTTCATCGGGCGCGCGTGTGTCGGCAAGCGGACGTTGCGAAGGGGCTGAATTGGCGCCGCGCGGCGGTCGTTGCATCATCATCCTGTGCTGCTCGCGCGGCCGGCGGATTTGGCTCGCGTCTTCGGCCCGGGGCCGCGCATGTAATGCTCTTCCGGGTGATATCGATCACCGGCCAACCGCCGTCGGATGCCCCGGGTCCAATGCGCAAGCAGGGATCTGAACCGCCCGATCATTTTGTTCTCTGCGACCTGCAGGCTAATTTTTTCTAACTTCGCCTGAAAAAGTAGAATAAAGCTATCGACCCGTCTAATCAGTTGTTCTTGTAAATTCGATCGATATTGGTTCTTAATACGCGCATGACCCTGGATCAGTTGCGCATTTTCGTCGCCGTCGCCGAGCGCGGCCACATGACCAAGGCAGCCGAGCTCCTCGGCATTTCCCAGTCGGCCGCGTCGGCGGCCATTCGCGCGCTGGAAGAGCAGCACGGTGTCCATCTGTTCAACCGCGTCGGCCGCAATATCGAGCTGGCCCAGACCGGCCACCGGTTCCTGCCCGAGGCCAAGGCCGTGCTGGAGCGGGCCGCCGCCGCCCGCAACGTGCTGGAACATGTTTCGCAGACGGTCGCCGGCAGCCTCTCCATCGCCGCCAGCCTGACCATTGCCAGCTATTGGCTGCCGCGCCGGCTGGCCTCCTTCCACGAGGCCTATCCCGCCGTCAGGCTGAGCGTCACCATCGGCAACACAAGGCAGGTCGAGGCCAGCGTGCTCGATGGAACCGCCGATCTCGGCCTGGTCGAAGGGCGCACCGAGTCCGACTTGTTGCGCCGCGCCAAGGTCGACACCGACCGGCTGATGCTGGTCGTTGCCAGTTCCCATCCCAAGATCGCCGAAACCGCACCGGGCCGCCCAGACATCACCGGTCTGCGCTGGATTATCCGCGAAGGCGGCTCCGGCACGCGCGAAGTGCTGGAGGACTTGGCGCGCCGCGAGGGGATTTCACTTGCCGACTTGCAGATATTTCTGGTGCTGCCCAGCAACGAGGCGGTTCGCCAGGCGGTCGAGGCGGGTGCTGGCGCGACCATTATTTCGGAGCTCGTCGTCGGGCGGGCCGTCGCCGAGGGGAGCCTGAGAGCCGTGCCGATCGAATTGCCGAAGCGCGACTTCGCCATGATCACCCATCGGGACCGTCAGGCAAGCCTGGCCCAGATGGCGCTGAAGGCGCATCTGGCTGCGGAGATGAACGGGTCAGGGTAGGATCAGCCGAACTTCCGCTGCGCATCGAGCGCCAGGCCAAGCCCGACCGATCCAAACATATCGCCTTCTATGACGGAAGCCTGCGGCACCAGCGACAGGATTTCCCGCCTTGCCAGCGGGATCGCCGTCGATCCGCCGGTCAGGAACACCGCGGTGATGTCGGATGGCTTGACTCCGGCGTCGCGGATGGTCTGCGCCACCGTCTCGGTGACCCGCTCGATTTCCCGGGCGATCGTTGCCTCCAGCCCGTCGCGTGTGATCCCGGCGGCGAACGCCGCGTCGGGCAGCGTCACCGCCACGTCCGCGGATGACCTGTCGGTCAGCTCTATCTTGGCTTTCTCGACCAACGCTGCCAGAGCGTGCCCGTAGCGGTGCTCGACGATATGGATGAAGCGGTCGACCAGGTCGGCGCGCGCGGCCTCGTAGCGGATTTGGCGCAGATGCGTCATCGCCTTGGCGGTGTAGACCAGATTGATGCGCTGCCATGTGGCGAGATCGATGAAGTAGCTGGCCGGCAGATTGCGCTTGCCGTCCTTGGTCGCGGAGAGATAGCCGAGCTGCGGCATGACATGGGCGATGCTCAGCAGCCGGTCGAAATCGGTGCCGCCGATATGGATGCCGCGGCTGGCCAGGATGTCGTCCTTGCGGTCGGTCGATCGCGACCGCTCCGGCGAGACCCGCACGATCGAGAAGTCGGACGTGCCGCCGCCCATGTCGATGATCAGCGCCAGTTCTTCGCGCGTCACCTTCTGCTCGTAGTCGAGCGCCGCTGCGATCGGCTCAAACTGGAAAGCGATGTGCTTGAAGCCCTGGGCACGGGCAGCCTTCTCGAGCTCGCCTTGCGCCTCCGCGTCGGCTTGCGCGTCATCATCGACGAACTGCACCGGGCGGCCGAGCACCACGCTCTCCACCACGCCGCCGGCGTCCTCCTCCAGCCGCGTCCTCAGATGACCGATGAACAGGCCGATAATGTCGATGAAGCCGATCTGGCGCGCCTTGATACGCGTCTTCTCGTGGGCGAGCGAACTGCCGAGCACGCTCTTCAACGAGCGCATCAGGCGGCCTTCGATGCTGTCGGTATAATCGCCGATCGCGCGACGGCCGAAAAAGGTATGGCCGTCCTCGAAATTGAAGAACACGGCACTTGGCAGAGTGGGCTGTTCGCCCTCCAGCGGGACCAGCCGCGCCTTGCCGTTCCGGATCACGCCCACCGTGGAATTGGACGTGCCGAAGTCGATGCCGCCGAATGCCTGATGCATTGCAGCCTCCTGTCATTGTTTCGTGGCGGCAAAACAGCGGCGACGCATCGCGCTGTCATCCGGATGGCCGGACCGCTTCGGCGAATTGTATGTGCGTGTTTGCCCCTGGGCTGGGAGGCGGCGGTTTATCGCATGGCCGGGAAAAGGGGAACCCCTCTTTTCCCGGAGCATCAATCTTTGCGGAACACCAGCCGGCCGAGCCAGCCCGTCACCATGGCCAGCGATATGGCGAACACGCCGTAGAGGAACGAATAGTCGTGGGCGACGCGGAAGATCGATTGTTCGAAGCCCGATTTGCGGATTTCGAGCTGCGCCGAACTCTCCTTGACGAACAGGCCGCTCTTGAACAGGAACGCGCGCGCCTTGTGCGTGCCGACCGGCACATTCGGCGCCAGCCTGACCGTGGCGCGAAACAGGTTCTGCGACAGGAATTGCACGCCGCCGACATTCTCGCTGTAGAGGCCGGTCGCCGTCTTGCGCTCGCGCAACGCCGCGGTGAATTCCTCGATCGTCGCGGGGCTGTCGCCGGCATCGGCGGGCTGCATGTAGAGGTTGGAGGCGCCGAGCGATAATTGCCTGTAGCTGTTGGGTTCGGTGATGTCCTGCAGAGGCCGCGTCGTCGCCACCGAGTAGGATACCGGCACGTTCTCGAAGGTCTCGGAGTCCAGATTGACCCAGACGCCGAGCACCCGGTCCTTGCGGCGCACCACCACCGGCTTGGGGGGCCCTTCGAGCACGACGATGACGTCGTAACGGCCCTGTCGTGCCACCAGGGGGTCGGGATTTTCCAGCGAACCGAAAATGGTCAGGTCGGCGCCGGAAAAGCCGGCGGTGATCGACACGGCGTCGGTGGAGAGACCGATCTGGATGCTTTCCGTCAGCGGCGTCTGCGCCTTCGCCGGCGCGGCGGCGGTCAGTGACAGGAGAGCGACGGCTGCGAACGCTTTCAGGCCTTTCATCAGTTGAGGCCCACGCCGGACAGCGAATAAAGGTTGGGCGGAGTGACGAACAGATCGGTGGCGAGCCGGATCGCCACCGCCAGCACCAGCAGCGCCAGCAGGGCTCTCAATTGCTCGCCGCGCAGCCGCTGCCCGGCCTTGGCGCCATATTGCGCCCCGGCTACGCCGCCTGCCATCAGAAGGAAGGCCAACATCACATCGACCGTCTGGTTGGTGGTGGCATGGACGAGCGTGGTAAAGGCCGAGGTGAAGATGATCTGGAACAGCGAGGTGCCGATGACGACATTTGTCGGCACCTTCAGCAGATAGATCAGTGCAGGGACCATGATGAAGCCGCCACCGACACCGGTGACTGACGACAAAAAGCCGATGCTCGCGCCAAGGCCAAGCACTGGAATGACACTGACGAACAGCTTCGAGGCCCTGAACCGCATCTTCAGCGGCAGGCGATGGATCCAATTGTGCTGGCCAGACTTCTTCAGCACCGGTGCGGCGCCGCTTCGCGTGGCGCGCAGCACGCTGACGCTCTCAATCAGCATGATCGTTCCAACGGTGCCGAGCAGGGCGACGTATGAGAGCGAGATGAACAGGTCGAGTTGGCCTAGCTTGCGCAGGAAGCCGAACACGAAGATGCCGGCAGTCGAGCCGACGATGCCGCCGGCCAGGAGTACGCCGCCGAGCTTGAAGTCGAGCGTGCCTCGCTTCATGTGCGAAAGGACGCCGGAGACGGAAGAAGCGATGACCTGGTTGGCGCCGGTGGCGACCGCGATCGCCGGGGGGATGTTGTAGAAGATCAGCAACGGCGTGATCAGGAAGCCGCCGCCCACCCCGAACATGCCCGACAGGAAACCCACCGCGGCGCCCATGGCCAGCAGCACGAAGACGTTTACGGAAATTTCCGCGATCGGGAGATAGATGCCCACCCGTCAGTCTCGATCAGTTTGCCTGTCGGCGAATAAAGCCGTTGCGGACAGTATCGCATCGAAAAGCCAATTTTCTCTTGCGCCGACGCGGCGGCGTGGTCAAACCCCGCCGCCGCGCCGAAACAAAAAGACAACTCAAGCAGTTAACAGGCAAATATATGGCAAGGGCGTCGTGGAAACGACGCTTCTGCCGTTATTTGCGCGCCAGCAATGCCTTGACCAGTTGCTCGTCGACCGCGCCGGTCGCCGGCAGCTTGTTGGCGGTCTGGAAAGCGATGATCGCGTTCTTGGTCTTGTCGCCCATCACGCCGTCGGCGCCGCCGGCGTCATAGCCGTTCTTGTTGAGGATGAGCTGGATGTTCTTGACCGCCTTCTTCATGTCGATGCCGGCGGTCGTCTGCGGCGTGCCTTCCTGCCAGGATTCGGGAATGTCCACCGAATTGGCCGCCGCGTTGAGCGGCTTGGCCTTCCACAATTCAGTCGCGGCGCGCGCCCGCTCGAGCTGCTCGGGCCGCAGCGCATTGGCGATCTCGTCGCGCTTGGCCGCGGCGTCCTTGTCGCCGGTCTTGGCGACTAGTGCGAACCATTTGTAGGATTCTTCCAGGTTCTGCTTCATGCCGACGCCCTTGGCGGCGAGGATGCCGAGATTGAACTGGCTGTCCTTGACGCCGAGGTCGGCGGCCTCCTGGAACCAGTGCGCGGCCGATTCATTGTCGGTCACGCCGTCAGCGGCCATCGCGAACAGCACCGCCAGATTGTGCATGGCGCTGGCGTTGCCCTGCGCGGCGGCGAGTTGGTACCAGGTCTTCGACTTCTTGATGTCACGCGCGACGCCGATGCCCTTCTCGTAGAAATTGCCGATGCGGTATTCGGCTGGTGCGAAGCCGAGTTCCGCCGACCTCTCGTACCATTTGGCGGCAGCCGGCATGTCTTCCTTGACACCGCGCGACTCGGCGTAGCGCGAGCCCACCTCGAACAGTGCCTTGGCGTCGCCACCAGCGGCGGCGTCACGCAAGGCGGCAGGGCCGGCATCGGCCGGGATGTCGAACTTGGTCGCGGCCGTCGCCGCCGCCTTGTCCATGGGCGCAACGGCGCCAGTCGTGTCGTTGGCCGTTGCCGCTGTTGGCGCAGCAGGGGCCGGATCCGTCACGGTGGGAGCAGCGGTCATCGGAGCAACAGGCGCGGCCGATGCCATAGAGTCGGGAGCGGTTGTGCTCGGGCCGGAAGTCATGGTCGACGCAACCGGTGCCGGAGCGGGCGCGGCGGGCGCCCTATCCGGCGTCGCATCCGTATCAGACGGCATGGCCATGACGGTCTGCGCCGCCATGTCGTCCTTGCTTGCCGGCGCGGATTGTTCGGCCTGCCTGACGGCACGGGCCGGCGCGCTGTCCGTCGCCGCCGGCTGGATTTCGGTTTTCGGCTGGCTTGCGGTATCGACAGATGCCGTCTTTACCGGCTGCGAGGCGGCGATCGGGGCCCCGTCGTTCTTTGCCACCTGGGCGGGATCCGAAAGAAAGGCCTTGCCGAGCTGCAGGCCGGCAAGCGCCAGCATGATCGCTGCCGCCGCCATCAGGATCGGCTTGCGCCGCGCCTTGAGGAGGTCGCCTATCCTGAGGGCCTTGACCGGGCCTTTCATCGTCGACTGGCGCTTGAGGGCGTCGGCCTCGGCCGCGGCCGCCTGCGCCGCGCGCCGGGCAGCGGCGATGAAATCCGATTTCGCTGCGTCGCTCTCCCCGAGCTTTGCCGGCTGTCCCCGCTCGTCGCGCACGCGCTTCATGATGGCGTTGAGGTCGGGCGCGCCAGAGCCGGGTTCCAGCGGGCGGTTGGCGACTTTCGGGTCGAGCGGCTCGTCGAGATCGGCACTCGGGAAATCAACGCTCGGCGCCGAGCCGGCCAGCGGCGGAACATCCGCCGCCTTCTTGCCCTTGAAGGCGCGCGCCAGCCCGCCGAACATCGACTTGCGGCCTGCCGGCTGGTCCTCTCCGGCGACGATGTCGGAACCGAGTGCGGCCATCGCGGCGGCGGCGGCGGCTTCCGCGGGCGAGCGCGCGCCCGGCCGGGCAGACAAGCCCGATTCGACGTGCAGCGCCGGCTCGCCTGATGCCGGGTCGGCGCGCAATATGGCCATGGCACGCGCGTCGAGATCGGCCATGCCGGTCAGCGGCTGCGGCTCGTCCATGGCCATCGACGGTGCGTTCACGGCCATCTTGGGCCGCCGCGCGCCACGCCAGCCGCTCGGTTCGGTTGGAGCCACGTCGAGGAGTTCGCTCACCGCTTCGGACGGTTCGCTGGTTTCCAGCGAACCCAGCCTGTCGACGATCTTGAGCAATGTATCGTGAATGGCCTCGAAGGTGCGCGAATTTCGCTCGTCGGAACGCCGCGTCAATGTCTCCAGCGTCTTCAGGTCCTGGGCGAGGCCAGATACCGCGGCCGTATTGGTGCTCGTTCCGGCCAGCGAGCGCACCGCGTTCTCAGCCGCCTCGCGTGCGGCGCCGAGGATGGAATCGCGGGTCCCGGCCAGTGCTTTCTCGATTTCGTCGAGGCGCGGGCTGATGTCCTCGAAGTCCGGCAATGGCGTGCTGGGCTTGGAAAGATGCGCCGACAGGCCGGCGACCTGCGCCTCCAGGCTGCGGATCAGCGCCGGATCGATGCCGGCGACTTGGGCCGCCGAAGCGTCCAGCCGGCTTGAAATATCCTCGAGCCGGCTTTCCAGCCCGCGGATCGCCGCCTCGCTGGCGGGATCGGGAGCGCGCGTTTCCATGCGCTTGGCCAGTGCGGTGAAGCGGGCATCGATGGCGTCCATGATGCCGGCGCTGTCGACCTGCGCCATGCTGCGCTGATCCAGCCGGTCGGCAACCTCGTCCAGCCGGCGCTCGAGATCGCGAAACAGCATGTTGCCTTGTTCGATGGCGTCGCCCTGCCGACGCTCCATCATGCCCGACAGCACGTCGAAGCGCTGTTCAAGCCCGTGGAAGATATAGTCGGCGTCGGGCATGGCCGGCGCCTGGTCGATCTTGTCGGCGATCAGCGCGATCTGTTTGGCGAGCCGCTCCATCGCCTGCTCGGGCAGGTTGGCGCGGCCTGCGAGGTCATCGACCCGGCTCGACAGCGTGTTCAGCCGGTCGAGCACGACATTGCCGGGACGGTCCTGCGCCACTTCCTCGATCTGCTGGGCGAGCGAGTCGATCCGCTTCTCGATGCGCTCGAAGGCTTCATGGTCGATTGAATTCGCCTGCGCGGCGACTGTCGAGGCTACGATGGCGCGGGAAATCTCGTCCAGCCGCTCGTCGATCATGGCCAGCGTGCCGCCGCCGCGATTGTCCTGCTGGTTGGCGAAATGGTCGACCGCCCCAGCCAGTGTGCGGACCTTTTCCTCCAGCGAACGCAGCGACAGCGATTCCGGCAGGTTGTTGACGGCGTTGCTGATCTGCTCCAGCCGGTCGGTCAGGGCCGCAAGGGCTGGATCGTCGGAGCGCTTGCGCTGGTCGGCGTCGACGCGGTCTTCGAAAGCCGTCCAGCGGCGGTCGAAATCGTCCCAGCGGCGGTCGACCTTCTGCACGCTCTCCTCACGCGCCAGCGTGTCGAGCGCGGCCTTGACCTGCTCGAGTTCCAGTCGCAGCAGATTGACGCTCCTGTCGTCACTCTTCTCCGAGAGCGATTTGATGGCGCCGGAAAGCCGCTCGAATTCCAAGCCGAGTTCGGCGCTGCCCTTGCCTGTCGCGCCGGGCTTGGCATTCGCCTGGAAGGCGCGGTCGATATCCTTGCGCAGCGCGTCGAATTCGCGCTGCAGGCCCGAGGTCACCTGGTGGCGCAGTTCCTCGCGCATGCCGCGCAGTTCACCCGCGATCTTGCCGACCATGGCGACGCTGTCTTCCTGGCCGCGCACGCGGTCGATGTCGCGCGCGATCGCCTGATAATTCTGGTCGAAGGCAGGGGAGGGTGCAGGGTTGTGCGCACGCGGTGCCGGCTGCGGATCCTCATACCAGCGCTGCTGGGGCATCGGCTGCGCGGCGGGATAACGCGGTTCGGCGGCGGGGTAACGCGGGTCGGCGCCATATTGGCGAGGAGCGGGGCGTGCCGTCGCGTCCTCGCGCGTCTGCCCCAGGCGCTGTTCCAGGGTCTCCAGCGAGCGGTTCAACTGCTCGAGCGTGGTCTGCGGCTTGCGCTGCCTGCCGGCATTGAGTGTATCGAGGTAGGACCGCTTGCTGTTCATCGGTGCGTCCGTCTTTCAGATTGGCCGGCTTGCGACCAGCTCCCCAAGTCCCTGCCGGAACGAGGCGACCGCGCTTCCATGCCACGGTGGAAGACTAGCTTCCCGGGTTTCACCCGCGCTCCGAAAAACCGTGAAAAATTCGATACAGGATAACCACGGGTAGCCGACATGCGCACATTTCGCCCAACGTGGTAAACAACGCGTTAACCAAACTTAAGAAGTTGCAAGGAAGTTGGCTGTCGCGACGTCCGGTGCGGCATAAAGCACCGTTTTCAGAACGCCCTTGCGTCATGAGGCGGCTATCGGTATAGAATTGACGTAAACGTAAATGGCGCGTCAACCGTGCTGTTTTGCGATTTGTTTGTCGAAACCACGGCCGGAAGCACGCCCCCGCTTCCAGTCAGGCGACGCCTGGTCCAGGACCGCGACGCCACCAAACGGGGAAGCCAGTGACCATGAAACTTATCTCGGCCGGCGAGACCGCGGCCAATACCAATAATGCATCTGTCGAAGCCGGCGAGGATCTCTCGCGAATCGGCGAAATGGCCAAAAAGTACGGCGTGACGCTGCGCACGCTGCGCTTCTATGAAGACAAGGGCCTGCTCAACCCGCAGCGCGACGGTTCGACCCGTCTCTATACGCGCCGCGACAAGGCCAGGCTGAAGCTGATCCTGCTCGGCCGCAAGGTTGGGTTCTCGCTGCGCGACGTCAAGCAGATGATGGACCTCTACGATCCGACGGGTTCCAACACCAAGCAGTTGCGGCTGGCGCTGGACAAGTCGGAAAAGCAGCTCGCTCGCCTGCAGAAGCAGCGGACACTGATCGACGACGCCATCAATGAGCTCAGCGGCTCGATGTCTGCGGTGCGCAAGATGTTGGCCGAGCGTACGGCGCCGCAGGCTAGCGTCGCGAGCTAAGCCACTCTCCGACACTGTCGGATCCCTTCACCGTCAAAGCCGCGTGGCCATGCCGCGCGGCTTTTTGCTATCTTTGGCCTGCTGTTTCCAGCTGCCTCGCGCAATGCCGCAACGCCAGGCACCGGGCGCATGGCGGCGGAAATCTTGTCGCATCGAAAATATTGACGTTTACGCAAACGTCAATATTTGCTATTGCGGCTTCGACATTGGCCCGCTTGCCGCGCACGGCTTGATTTCGGGGCCTAATCCGCATGGTGGAGGAAAAGCATGCCGATCTACAGGGCCCCGGTCCAGGACACGCTGTTCGTGCTCAACGAAGTTCTGGGCTATCAGCGCTATTCGAACCTTCCCGGATTCGCCGACGCGACGCCCGACGTGCTGGAGGCAATTCTCGCCGAAGGTGCCAAGCTCGCCGAGAACGTCATGCATCCGCTCAACCGTGTCGGCGACATGGAAGGCTGCGTGCGCCACGACGACGGCTCGGTGACCACGCCCAAGGGCTTCAAGGAAGCGTTCGACCAGTATCGCGAAGGCGGCTGGATGGGCCTTGCGGCTCCCGTCGAGTTCGGCGGCCAGGGCCTGCCTTACACCGTCCACCAGGCAGTGTCGGAATACATGGTGTCGGCCAATATGGCGCTGATGATGTATCCGGGCCTGACGCAAGGCGCGATTGCCGCCATCATCACCCACGGCACCGACGAGCAGAAGGCGACCTGGCTGCCCAGGATGGTCGAGGGCACCTGGACCGGCACCATGAACCTGACCGAGCCGCATTGCGGCACCGATCTCGGCCTGTTGCGCACCAAGGCGGTGCCGAACGGCGATGGCACCTACAAGATTTCAGGCCAGAAGATTTTCATCTCGGCCGGTGAGCATGACATGTCGGACAACATCGTCCATCTGGTGCTGGCCCGTATCGAAGGCGCACCGGAAGGCGTCAAGGGCATCTCGCTGTTCATCGTGCCGAAGCTCAAGCTCGACGCGTCGGGCAATCCAGAGACGAGCAACACCGTTTCCTGCGGTTCCATCGAGGAGAAGATGGGCATCCACGGCAACTCGACCTGCGTCATGAATTATGACGAGGCCGAAGGCACGCTGCTGGGTGAGGCCAATGGCGGCCTGAAGGCCATGTTCACGATGATGAACGAGGCGCGGCTTGGCGTCGGCCTGCAGGGCCTGTCGCTGTCGGAGATCGCCTACCAGAACGCCGTCGCCTACGCCAAGGACCGCTTGCAGGGCCGTTCGCTGTCGGGTCCGAAGGCACCGGATAAGAAGGCCGATCCGATCATCGTCCATCCCGACATCCGCCGCTCGCTGATGACCATGAAGGCTTTCAACGAGGCCGGCCGCGCGCTGGCGCTGTGGACGGCGATCAAGTCCGACATCGCGCACCGCTCCGCCGACGATAAGGACCGCCAGGCGGCCGACGATTACACCGGCCTGATGACGCCGGTGGTCAAGGGTGTGCTCACCGACAAGGGCTTCGACCACGCCGTGATGGCGCAGCAGGTCTTCGGCGGCCACGGCTACATCGAAGAGCACGGCATGAGCCAGTTCGTGCGCGATGCCCGCATCGCCATGATCTATGAAGGCGCCAACGGCATCCAGGCGCTCGACCTCGTCGGCCGCAAGCTCGGCTTGAACGGCGGCCGCGCCATACAGGCCTTCTTCAAGGAGGTCGGCGAATTCTGCGAGGAGAACCGGGCCGACGAGAAGATGGTGCCCTTCACCAAGGGTCTGAAGAAGGGCCTCAACGATTTGCAGGCGGCGACCATGTGGCTGCTGCAGAACGGCATGGCGAAGCCCGACAATGCGGGTGCGGCCTCGACCGACTATATGCATCTCTTCGGCCTCGTGGCGCTGGGTTACATGTGGGCCCAGATGGCCAAGGCGGCACAGGGCAAGGCGGGTGCCAACGGCTCCCAGCCTTTCTATGACAACAAGGTCGTGACGGCGCGCTTCTTCATGGAACGGATCATGCCGGAAACCTCGGCGCACCTCGCCCGTATTTCGAGCGGCGCCGATACGCTGATGGCCCTGCCGGCGGAAGCGTTCTAAACTCGGTCTCGCTAGCCTTTCTGTCTGTCGATACGCGGAGGAAATCGTGGCGACAAATCCCGCCGAAGTGCTCTCTTTGCCGAAACCAGCCTGGGCGGCCGACGAGGTCGGCATGCTCTACGACATGGCTACCCGTTTCATGTCGGAGGAGATCGCGCCGCGCTACGACGAGTTCGAGAAGAACGAGATGGTCGACCGCGAAAGCTGGCTGAAGGCGGGTTCCGCCGGCCTGCTCTGCGCGTCCATGCCGGAGGAATATGGCGGCTCGGGCGGCACCTTCGCGCATGAGAGCGCCATCATCGAGGCGATCGGCCATGTCGGCGTCGACGGTTTCGGCATCGGCCTGCACAATTCGATCGTCGCCCCTTACATCCTCCATTACGGCTCGGAAGAGCAGAAGAAGAAATGGCTGCCCAAGCTCGCCACCGGCGAACTGATCGGCGCTATCGCCATGACAGAGCCCGGCGCCGGCTCCGACCTGCAGGGTGTCAAGACCCGTGCCGAGAAGGACGGCAACCAGTACAAGATCAACGGCTCCAAGACCTTCATCACCAACGGCCAGCTCGCCAACTTCATCATCGTCGTCACCAAGACCGATCCGGAGAAGGGCGCCAAGGGCACCTCGCTGATGATCGTCGAGACCGATGAGGTCGAAGGCTTCCAGCGTGGCCGCAACCTTGACAAGATCGGGCTGAAGGCCAACGACACGTCGGAACTGTTCTTC
Source organism: Mesorhizobium sp. ESP7-2 (assembly GCF_020164715.1). Classification (NCBI taxonomy): domain Bacteria; kingdom Pseudomonadati; phylum Pseudomonadota; class Alphaproteobacteria; order Hyphomicrobiales; family Phyllobacteriaceae; genus Mesorhizobium; species Mesorhizobium sp. ESP7-2. The sequence goes on along the minus strand of NZ_JAIUGQ010000002.1, from coordinate 247,714 downwards.
AACGACGTGCGTGTGCCGACCTCCAACCTGCTCGGCCATGAAGAGGGACAAGGCTTCGTCCAGCTCATGCAGCAATTGCCGCAGGAGCGGCTTCAGATCGGCACCGGGGCGATCGCCATGATCGAGCGGGCGCTGGCGCTGACGATCGATTACGTCAAGGAGCGCAAGGCCTTCGGCAAGGCAATCATCGACTTCCAGAACACCCAGTTCAAACTGGCTGAATTGAAGACCGAGGCCACCATCGGCCGGGTCTTCTACAATGACTGCGTCACCCGCCACATCGATGGCGGGCTGGATCCGGTAACGGCCTCGATGGTCAAGTACTGGCTCTCCGACCTGCAGGGCAAAGTCGTCGACGAATGCCTTCAATTGCATGGCGGCTATGGCTACATGAATGAATATCCGATCGCCCGCATGTTCCGCGACGCTCGCGTCCAGCGCATCTACGGCGGCACCAACGAGATCATGAAATTGCTGATCGGACGCTCGCTCTGAGCAGCTTTTCAGCGAACCCAAGGAGCATGAAAATGGCCGAAGCTTATGTCTATGACGCCGTGCGCACGCCGCGCGGCAAGGGCAAGAAGGACGGATCGCTGCACGAGGTGCCGGCGGTGCGGCTCGCCGCCAGGACGCTCGAGGCACTGCGCGACCGCAACGGGCTGGACACCGGCAACGTCGACGACATCATCTTCGGCTGCGTCGATCCTGTCGGCGAGGCGGGTTCCGTCATTCCGCGTGCCGCCGCCTTCGAGGCCGGCTACGACACCAAGGCACCGGGCATGCAGATATCGCGCTTCTGCGCCTCCGGCTTGGACGCCATCAATTTCGGCGCCGCCAAGATTGCCCAGGGCGCCGATGAAATCGTCATCGCCGGCGGCGTCGAATCGATGTCGCGCGTCGGCATGGGCATGTCTGGCGGCGCCTGGTTCATGGATCCTTCGGTCGGCCTGCCCGGCTGGTTCGTACCGCAAGGCATTTCGGCCGACCTGATCGCCACCAAATACGGTTTCTCGCGCGACGACGTCGACGCCTACGCGGTCGAGAGCCAGAAGCGCGCCGCAAAATCCTGGGCAGATGGCCGCTTCAAGAACTCGGTCATCCCGATCAAGGACCAGAATGGTCTCACCATTCTCGACCATGACGAGCATATGCGGCCGTCGACCGACATGCAGTCGCTCGCCTCGCTCAATCCGTCCTTTGTCATGCCCGGTGAAATGGGCGGCTTCGACGCGGTGGCGGTGCAGAAGCATCCCGAGGTCGAGGAGGTCAACCACGTCCACCACGCCGGCAACTCGTCCGGCATCGTCGATGGCGCGGCGGCCGTGCTGCTCGGCTCGAAGAAGGCCGGCAAGGCGATGGGTCTCAAGCCGCGCGCGCGCATCCGCACCTTCGCCAACATCGGCTCCGAGCCGGTGCTGATGCTGACCGGCCCGGTCGACGTCACCGAGAAATTGTTGAAGCGCGCCAAGATGAAGCTGTCGGACATCGACCTGTTCGAGCTCAACGAGGCCTTCGCCTCGGTCGTGCTGCGCTACATGCAGGCTTTCGAGATCCCGCACGACAAGATCAACGTCAATGGCGGCGCCATCGCCATGGGCCATCCGCTCGGGGCCACCGGCGCGATGATCTTCGGCACGGTGCTGGACGAACTCGAGCGCCGCGACTTGAACACCGCGCTGGTGACACTGTGCATCGGCGCCGGCATGGGTACCGCAACCATCATCGAACGCGTCTGACGGGGAGAGAACGATGAGCTACACCAATTTCACCCTCGACATCGACGCCGACGGCATCGCGCTGGTCACCTGGAACAGCCCGGACCGCTCGATGAACGTCTTCACCGAGGAGGTGATGCGCGAGTTGAACGCCATCGTGGACAAGGTGGCCGGCGATGCGGCCATCAAGGGCGCGGTGATCACCTCCGGCAAGGACACCTTCTCCGGTGGCGCCGACATCACTCTGCTGCAGAAGATGCTGACCACCTTCGCCACTGACAAGGTCAAGGATGTCGAAAAGGCGACCAAGGCGCTGTTCGACAATGCCGGCATCATGACCGGCCTGTTCCGCAAGCTGGAAACCTGCGGCAAGCCATGGGTCTCGGCGATCAACGGCACCTGCATGGGCGGCGCCTTCGAAATGTCGCTGGCCTGCCATGGCCGCGTCGCGGCCGATTCCGACAAGGTGAGGATGGCGCTCCCCGAGGTGAAGATCGGCATCTTCCCCGGTGCCGGCGGCACCCAGCGCGTGCCGCGGCTGACCGACCAGCAACAGGCGTTGCAGATGCTGACCTCCGGCCAGACCCTGTCGCCGCAGAAGGCGAAGGCGATGGGCCTGATCCATGAGATCGCCGAACCGGCGAAACTGGTCGAGACCGCCAAGGCGATGATCAGGAACGGCCTCAAGCCGGTGGCGCCGTGGGACGAGAAGGGCTTCAAGCTGCCCGGTGGTCCGATCTATTCGGCGGCGGGCGCCAATCTGTGGCCGCCGGCCATCGCCATCCTGCGTCGCGAGACCCATGGCAATTACCCGGCCGCCGCGGCGATCCTCAAATGTGTCTATGAGGGCCTCCTGGTGCCCTTCGACACCGCGCTCAGGATCGAGCAGCGCTATTTCACCGAGATCATGCAGAGCAAGGAAGCGGCGGCGATGATCCGTTCGCTGTTCGTGTCGCTGCAGGAGCTGAACAAGGGCGCGCGCCGCCCGGCCGGCGTGCCGGACACCAAGTTCAAGAAGATCGGCATCCTCGGTGCCGGCTTCATGGGCGCCGGCATCGCCTATGTCACCGCCAAGGCCGGCATTCCGGTGGTGCTGCTCGATCGGGATATGGAGTCGGCCGCAAAGGGCAAGGCGCATTCCGACAGCCTGGTCTCGGATCAGGTCAAGAAGGGCCGCGCCAAGCCCGAGGAGAAGGACAAGCTCCTCTCGCTGATCACGCCGACGGCAGACTATGCCGACCTCGCCGGCTGCGATCTCGTCGTCGAAGCGGTGTTCGAGGATTCAGCCGTCAAGAAGAACGCCACCGAACAGGCGGAAGCCGTGCTGAAGTCGTCGGCGATCTTCGCCTCCAACACCTCGACCATTCCGATCACCGGTCTGGCCAAGAATTCGGCGCGGCCGAAGAATTTCATCGGCATCCACTTCTTCTCGCCGGTCGACAAGATGATGCTGGTCGAAATCATCCTCGGCAAGAAGACCGGCGACAAGGCGCTTGCCACCGCGATCGACTTCGTGCGCGCCATCAAGAAGACGCCGATCGTCGTCAACGACACGCGCGGCTTCTATGTCAACCGCTGCGTGCTGCGTTACATGTCGGAAGCCTACAAGATGCTGATCGAAGGCGTGCCGGCGCCGATGATCGAGAATGCGGCGAAGGCCGCCGGCATGCCGGTCGGTCCCTTGGCTCTGACCGACGAGACGGCCATCGACCTTGCCCAGAAGATCATGAAGCAGACCATCAAGGATCTTGGTCACAAGGCCGTCGACCCCAGACAGATGGCGCTGATCAACATCATGGTCGACGACCACGGCCGCTTCGGCCGCAAGAATGGCAAGGGTTTTTACGACTATCCGGCCAAGCCCGCGAAGAAGAAGCTGTGGCCGGGGTTGAAGGACCTCTATCCGCAGCTCGCGGCCGAGAAGGTCGACTATGAGGAACTGCAGCAGCGCCTGCTGGTCACCATCGCGCTCGAAGCGGCACGCGTGATGGAAGAGGGTATCGTCACCGATCCACGCGAGGCCGATGTCGGCTCGATCCTGGCCTTCGGCTTCGCGGCCTACACCGGTGGCGCGCTGTCCTACATCGACGGGATCGGCGCCAAGCAATTCGTCAAGATCGCCAAGAGCCTACAGAAGAAGTATGGCGCCGAGTTCAAGGCGCCCAAGCTGCTCATCGACATGGCCGAGAAAGGTGAGACCTTCTACGAACGCTTCGATCCCTATGCCAAGGGCGACGTGAAGCAGGCAGCCTGACATAGCGTCATGTATGTCTGGGCGCGCATGGCGCGCATGCTGGGCACGGCGCGCGGGCGTGGTCCCTATATGATGGGCGGCGAAGGCCGGCTGGCGTTTCGTTGCCTGCCGACCGACATCGATTTCAACGTCCATCTCAACAATGCGCGCTACATGATGCTGGCCGATCTTGGCCGCATCGACCTGTTTGTCCGCGCTGGTCTCATCACGCTGGCTAGGAAGAATGGCTGGGCGCCGATGATGGGCGGGCTGCAGGCCGTCTACGCTCGCGAGATCCGGCTGTGGCGGCGCTTCGAAGTGGTGTCCTCGATCGAGACCTGGGAAGGCACCCAGGTCATTGGCAAACACCGTTTCGTTCTCGACAATAGCGAGACCGCCGCCCTGATCATGACCACGGCCGGGGTCTACGACCGCAAGGCGCGCCGTTTCCTCGACATTGACGAGGTAGTCGCCGCACTTGGCGGTGCGGCGAGCCCGCGGCCACCGACCGAGGCGGAACGCATTTTCATGACCTCGCATCGGGGTTTGCGCGCCTTGGCCAAGGGAACAGGCTGATCCCGGAAATTGTAATCTCTTGGGCCTTCACGGTGCATGCCGTAGGCCCGCGCCTGGTAGACAAACCGGTATGCAGGGACTAGAAGGAACAGGCATTTTTTCCTGTCTCGAAGGAGCGCGCAAAATGCTCTCGCACGACCGCGTGTGGGCCGCCATAGACGCTCTGGCCGAGCGCTATTCGCTTTCGGCCTCGGGTCTGGCGAGGCGCGCGGGTCTCGATTCGACCGCCTTCAACAAATCGAAACGCCTCTCGTCCGACGGCCGGCCGCGCTGGCCGTCGACCGAATCGCTGGCCAAGATCATCGAGGCCACCGGCGCTTCGCTGGACGAATTCACGGGACTGATCGAAGGCCGGGGCGCATCGCCCGCCAGCCGGCGCGCCGTGCCGTTGCTCGGCTTTGCCCAGGCGGGCGCCGGCGGCTTCTTCGACGATGCCGGTTTTCCGGCGGGGCAGGGCTGGGATCTCGTCGAATTGCCGGCGCAGTCGACCGAAAGTTCCTATGCACTGCAGGTGCAGGGCGATTCCATGCTGCCGCTCTACCGCAACGGCGATGTGCTCATCGTCGAGCCGGGCGCCGCCACCCGCAAAGGTGATCGCGTCGTCGTCAAGACCACATCAGGCGAGGTGATGGCCAAGGTGCTCGAGCGCCAGACTGTCAAGTCGATCGTGCTGGTCTCGCTCAATCCGGAGCATCCCGACCGCGACATCCCCATGCGCGAGGTCGAATGGGTGGCGCGGATCGTCTGGGCAAGCCAATAGGTGCAACGGGTGCGACTTCCTCATCTGGTCCTGGCGGTTCTGATGGTTCCGGTGATGGCGGCACTGGTCGTTGCCGGAGGACGCACGCTGAAAGGCAGCGCAAGCACTGTGGCGGTGGATCAGATCGATCCCGGTGCCGATACGATCCCGCAGGCTGACACCGGGACGGTGCCCGAAGAACCTGCAACCTCCGCCATACCTGCTCCCCAGCCGCCAAAGCCTGAGGCGCATTCGAGGGCGATCGATCCGCAGGTCGTCGCGCCGCCGGAACTGCCCGCCGGAGAGCTCGAGAGGGTCGAGCCCCGCGAGCCGTTGAGCAAGCTGGCGCTGGCCGTGCCGCCCAAGCCGAAGATGCCCGACGACTGGAACGGCACGAAGCTGTTCCAGCCGGTCGCGCCGGCTGCCGGCCTGATCGAGGCGAAAGGCTATTCGGTCGCCGTTTCCGGCATCGATGTCGTCGGGCAGGACGAGACCTGCACCACCGACGGCAAATCCTGGCCGTGCGGCATCCGTGCTCGCACGGCTTTCCGCGCCTTCCTGCGCGGCCGCGCCGTGGCCTGCACGGTGCCGCCGGAAGGTGGTCGCGACCGGATCGCGGCGGAGTGCCGGATCGGCAAGCTGGATGTCGGTCAATGGCTGGTCGAAAACGGCTGGGCGCGCGCCGCCAAGGGCGGGCCCTATGTCGAGGCCGGCAACAAGGCGCAGAGCGCGAAGAAAGGCATTTTCGGATCGGCGCCGAACCTTGCCGGTATCTCGGCGGTGCCGGCCGCGCCCGCCCCGGCGCCTCAGGCGCCGGGTTCGATCCTGGAAGAGGACGGCGGCGTCCTCAAACCAGCTGACCAGCCAACGCCTTCTGAATGAGCGAGCGGGTTTCGGCGACGCCGTAGAGGGCGGCGAAGGATCCGAAGCGTGGGCCGCGTTCCTGACCGATCAGCACTTGATAGATCATCTGGAAGAAGGCGCCTGAAACGCCGGGGCCACCTTCCGGACTCTGCTTGGAATGATCCTGATAGCGTTCGATCTTGCGCGCCACGTTGAGCGAAGCGCTTTGGATCGCCTCGCCGCTGGCGCCCGCTGGCAAGTCGCCAAGTGCCTTGTCGAGAGCCACCAGTGCTTCGCGCTCGACCTCGTCGGCCGGTCGAAAGGTCTTCGTCGGCTTCACGAAATCGTCGAAATAGCGGATCGCATAGGCCGTCAGCCGGTCGAGCTCGGGATGGGTGGCCGGCGTCACGCCCTGCACATGGCGCGAGATGAAGCCCCACAGCACGTCCTTGTTTTGCGCATTGGAGGCACTGACCAGGTTGAGCAGCAGCGAGAACGGCACCGGCATGTCGATGGCGGGCGGATTGCCGTCATGCATATGCCAGACCGGGTTGCCCAGCCGCTCCTTCCAGTCCTGACGGGGATAGGCGGCGAGGAAGGTGTAATATTCGTCCACCGCCCGCGGTATGACGTCGAAATACAGTTTCTTGGCCTGCCGCGGCCGCTGGTACATGTAGAGCCCTAGGCTCTCGGTCGGTGCATAGGCCAGCCATTCGTCGATGGTCAGGCCATTGCCCTTCGACTTGGAAATCTTCTGGCCGTTCTCGTCGAGGAACAGCTCGTAGACGAAATGGTCCGGCGCCCGCCCGCCCAGGATGTTGCAGATGCGGTCATAGACCACCGCATTGGTCTGGTGGTCCTTGCCGAACATCTCGAAGTCGACGCCGAGCGCCGCCCAGCGCATGCCGAAATCCGGCTTCCACTGCAGCTTCACCCGGCCACCGGTGACCGGCAGCGTGGTTTCGGTGCCTTCATCGTCGAAGGTGATGGTGCCGGCCTTGGCGTCCACATTTTTCATGGGAACGTAAAGCACGCGCCCGCTCTTCGGCGAGATAGGCAGGAAGGGGCTGTAGGTCGCCTGCCGCTCAGGTCCGAGCGTCGGCAGCATGACCGCCATGATCTGGTCGTAGCGTTCGGCGGTGCGCAACAGCATCGCATCGAAGCGGCCGGCCTTGTAGTACTGCGTCGCGCTGGCGAACTCGTAGTCGAAGCCGAACGTGTCGAGGAAGCGGCAGAGCATCGCATTGTTGTGGTCGGCGAAGCTCGCATAGTCGCCGCCGAAGGGGTTGGGCACCGACGACAGCGGCTTGTGCAGATACGGCTCGAGCGCTGCGCGATCCGGCACGCTGTCGGGTATCTTGCGCATGCCGTCCATGTCGTCGGAAAAGCACAGCAGCTTGGTGGCGACCTTGTCCCGCGTCAGCACGCGGAACGCATGGCGCACCATCGAGGTGCGCGCCACTTCGCCGAACGTGCCGATATGCGGCAGGCCCGACGGTCCATAGCCGGTTTCGAACAGGATCGTTTTGGGAAAGTCGGCGCCCTTGTAGCGCTCGATGATCTTTTTGGCTTCCTCGAACGGCCATGCCTTGCTCTCGGCCGCAGCCGTCAGCAGTTCGGGATTGAGATCGATGATGTTTGATCCCGCCATGGTCCTGTTTTCCAAAATTATTCGCCGCTCTGGCTGCAAGTGTCGATTTTCAACCGGTCTCTAGGCGCGCGTGGCCGGAGCGTCAACGCGTGGAGCGCTTTTTCCTTGCGGCCTCGGGCTCTCCTTCCTACCTTCGGAGCCCGTCAAGGAGTAAAGAATGCCGTCGCCGACCCCACATGAAGCCCTGATCTATCTAATGGTCATCACATCGGCCTCAGACCGGGACATGACCGACATCGAACTGGCCAGGATCGGCGAGGTCGTCCGCTCGTGGCCGGTGTTCGAGGATTTCAGGCAGGACCGGCTGGTTTCCGTGGCCCAGGCCTGCCAAAAGATGCTCCAGGAAAAGGGTGGGCTGGAGGGGGTCCTGACCCAGGTTGCGGAGGCGCTGCCGGAGCGGCTGCACGACACCGCCTACGCCGCCGCCTTCGAGGTCGCCGCCGTCGATCTGGAGATGCGGATGGAGGAGGTGCGCGTGCTGCAACTGATCCGCCGTCAGCTCGATCTCGACACGTTGACCGTGGCGGCCATCGGCCGTGCGGCCAAGGCAAGGCTTCGCACGCTCACCTGAAGAGAGCGTTATGCCGACTCAGAAAAAACTGACCGGGAAATAGCGCAGGTAGAATTCGGCGAAAGTGCCTTTCATCGAAATCTCCTGCAATGCGTAGTCGAGTGCTGCGGCCAGCGCCGGATTGTCGGCGCGCGTGGCGATTGCCATGCCGGTGCCCAGATATTCGGGCGCCAGGTAGGGGCCGCCGGCAAAGCGGCAGCAGCCGGCCGCATCGGAGCCGCCGAGCCAGAAGGCGAAGCGCATGCCGTCGCCGAAGGCCGCGTCGATCTTGCCAGCCTTGAGGTCGCCGTAGAGCGCTTCCGGCTTGTCGAAGGGGACGACCTGGACCGTGCTGAAATAGTCGCGCAGCATGCGTTCATGCGCTGAGCCTGATATCACGCCGACGCGCTTACTGCGTAATTTGTCGAGGATCGGTTCCGCCAGCGCCTTGTTCTTGGGCATGATGAAGCGTGCCGGAAACTGCAGGTAGGCGCGCGAGAAGGCGTATGTCTGGCGTGACTGCGGCGTTGCGGCAATGCCGGCGATGATCGCTTCGCCTTCGCCTTTCTCGAGCGCGCCTTGAAGCTCCGCCCACGGCAAGGCTTGGATCTGGCATTTGTCGACGATGCCGAGTTCCGCGCAGATGGCGCGCGCCATGTCGATATGGAAACCGGACAGCTTTCCCGCACCGTCGAGGAAATTGAAGGGCGGAAAATCCGTGGTCGTCAGGAACCGCAGCCGCGGCAGTGCCGAAAGGTCCGGCTTGGGCAGCCGCTCCTTGGCGTCCCATAGCACCGGTACCTGCGGCTCCGCCGCGCGCGCTCCGGGAACCCAAGCCAGGGCCGCGATGAGCGCCGCTGCCAGGACCTGGAACCTCCATTGGAACGCCAAGATAGAACTCCGCCGCACTCGTTCTCGTGCCGGTTTTGGTACGAAAATGGTACAGGCACAATGCTTTTTGATTTCAACGCTTCGATTTCAGGATATGGTTCGGTGGGTTTGCAAACAGCGGTGGCTGCCCTGGTGGGGTACCAGGGTCGAGAACCACAACCGGAAGCGGGCGCTTTGCAATTCCTGGTCGGTGGCGAAGTGCCGGCAAGGCGTGGACCATGGACTTTAATGCATAAGGCAACATGGGGTTGATGTTGCGATGGGTCAGTTCGATCGGACGCTGGAATACATAGACCAGCTGCAGCACGCCGCAACGGCGGCTGCGGTCTGCGAGAAACTGTTGGGCGTAACATCGGAGTTCGGCCTGACCGCGCTGATGGCCGGAACCGTTCCGAAGCCGCGCACGCCCACGGGTCAGCAAAAGCAGCATGTGCTGCTTTGCGACTGGCCGGTCGAATGGCTCGAGCGCTATGTGACGCGCAACTATGTCGATCACGATCCCGTCGTCAGTCACATGAAACAGCTGCAGGCGCCGTTCCAGTGGCGGGAAGCCGCCCAGGGGCTTCGCATCGACAAGGGCAGTGGCGAAGTGATGGGCGACGCCGGCGCCTTCAAGCTTCGCGATGGGCTGGCCTTTCCGCTGATCACGCTCGACGGCGAAATCGTCATGGTGTCGCTGGGTGGCGAGGCCGTGGAACTGTCGGCGGCCGAGTTCGGCCTGGTCTCGCTGGTCTCGACCTATGCCGTTGGCCGCGCCATGCAACTCCACACCATGGCGGCCACGACCATCGATCACATCGAACTGACGCCGCGCGAACGCGAGTGCCTGCAATGGGCCGCCGTCGGCAAGTCCGAATGGGAGATTTCGCAAATCCTCGGCATCTCCGAACACACGTCGGAGAAACATCTTCTTAACGCCAAAAGCAAACTCGGTGCCGTCAACCGGGTGCAGGCAGTCGCCGAGGCGATAAGGCGGGGATACATTAGCTAGGTCGGCCGTGCCGGCCTAGAACTTCTCGCCTACGTGATCACGCAATTTTCGCATCGAAGCACGGCCGTATCTTCCCCTGAAACACAGGAGACTACGGAATGCTTTTTTGTCTTTCGACCAAAGAATTGATGGAACGCCCCGACCTCTGGGAGGCCGTCCATCGGCTGCGCTATCGGATATTCGTCGAGGAAATGGGATGGGAGGACCTGCGTCGCCCCGACGGGTTCGAGGTCGACCAGTTCGATCATGACGAGGCGGTGCATCAGATCGTCATCAGGGGCAATGAAGTCGCGGGTTATCAGCGGATGTTGCCGACCACGCGGCCGCATCTCTTGACCGAGGTGTTGACCGATCTCTCCGAAGGAACGCCGCCGGCGGGTCCCAACATCTGGGAGTTGACCCGCTATGCGGTGGCTCCGGGTTTTCGCGATGGCCGGCGCGGCGTCTCGACCGTCGGCACGGAATTGATAGCCGGTTTCGTCGAGTGGGGTCTGAAGCGCGGCGTCGACAAGGTGATCATCGAGTTCGAGCCGATGTGGGTGCTGCGCGCACTGCAGTTGCACTTCCTGGCGACGCCGCTGGGCTATCAGCGCACCTATGGCAACCAGCAGGTCGTGGCGACGCTGCTCACCTTCAACGAGCACACGCTGGACGTGGTGCGTTCGCGCCGCAAACATCATGCACCCGTCCTGGCCAGGGGATATCCCGACATGTTCGGCCAAAGGAGGGCGTCATGAACGCGCATCCGCAGCCTGAACTGCGCAACCACGCGCTGATCGTCACCGTATCGTCGAATGACGGCCGGCCGGTGCTCGACAGACGGGCCTATGAGAGCCTTGCCAGGACGTTCCACGAAGCCGCCGAGAACGACGAGGTGCGGGTCGTCGTGCTGCGCGGCCTGGCGGGCTGCTTCTGTCTTGGCGGCGACTTTTCCGAATTCCTGGATGCCACCAAGCATCAGAAGCTGATCGCCGCCGTCACCGACATGTTCCGCATGCTGGCGACGTTTCCAAAGCCCATCCTGGCCTGTGTCGACGGCGATGCCGTCGGCGTCGGCTGCACCATCCTGTTCCATTGCGACATGGTGATCGCGTCGGAAAAAAGCACGTTCCGGGTGCCGTTCGTCGATTTCGGCCTTGTGCCGGACGCGGCGACCAGCATCCTGGCGCCGCAGAAGCTCGGCTATGCCGGCGCTTTCCGCTTCTTCTGCCTCGGCGACACGCTTCGTGCCGAGGACGCCAGGGCGCTCGGCCTCGTCGCCGAGATCGTCCCGGAGGACAGCGTCGAGGAGGCGACGCTCGGCCGGGCCAGGCAGCTCGTCAAAAAGCCGGTTGCGGCGTTGCTGCAGACGCGCGGCCTGCTCAAGGGCAACACCACGGCACTTTGCGAGCGCATCGATGAGGAGATATCGCTGTTCCAGCAGGCGCTGCAAGACGACGCGACGCTGCGACGGTTGCAGCGGATCGCGCGCCTGGCGGCCTAGAGTCGGATGGTTTCAGGTCGAATCGGCCTGAAACCTGAATCGGTAGTGCGTCTATCAAATTGCGCCGCGCTCCCTTTGGCTGCGCGGCACCAAAAGCGTCAGTCCTGCTTGCCGAGGAATGATGGTCCCTCGCCGATGATCTTCCTGTCTTCCTTGCCGATGACATCGAGATCGCGCCCCTCATAGGGCAGCGACAGGAGGATGCGACGCATCACCGCCAGCCGCGCGCGGCGCTTGTCGTTGGCCCGCACGATGATCCATGGCGCGAACTCCTTGTGGGTGTGCTCGAACATGCTATCGCGCGCCTTGGTGTAATCGTCCCACTTGGTGATGCCGGCAATGTCGATCGGCGAGAACTTCCAGCTCTTCAGGGGGCTGTAGCGGCGATCGTGAAAGCGCTCGAGCTGCGTCTCCTGGCCGATGTTCAGCCAGAATTTGAAGAAATGCATGCCGTCATTGACGATCATTCGTTCGAAATGCGGCGTCTCGTCGAGAAACTTCTCGTGCTGTTCTGGGGTGCAAAAACCCATCACCGGCTCGACGCCGGCGCGGTTGTACCAGGAGCGGTCGAAGGTGACGAATTCGCCCGACGTCGGGAAATGATCGGCATAGCGCTGGTAATACCATTGCCCCAACTCCGTCGGGGTCGGCTTGGTCAGCGCGACGTTGCGCGCCGTGCGCGGGTTGAGGTACTGGCGCAGCACGAAGATCGTGCCACCCTTGCCGGCAGCGTCGCGCCCCTCGAACAGCGCCATCACCCGTTTGCCGGTCGCCTGCAGCCATGCTTGCGCCTTGACCAGCTCGATCTGCAATTGCTCGAGCGTTTCGTCATACTCCTCGCCTTTCATCTTCTTGTCGTAGGGATACCCGCCTGCGGTCAGCTTGTTCTCCTCGACCCAGTCCGGAAGCGCGGGATTCTCGATGTCGAACTCCCGTTCCTTGCCGCCGATCCGGATTTTCAGCGGACCTGTTGGCGTGGCGGAATTTTCCTTGGCCTTATTCATGCAGACGAACCCTTTTAAGTGTCTGGACTCATGCTATTGGGAGCCACTACAGCGCCGCGCGTCCATTTGGACACGCGAAGGACGCTGTAGCACTTTTGATTTGCGGTCCAGCGGAAGTTTTCGCCGCCGTGTGACCGGTGGAGGCTGGGCGCGCGAATGACTGACCTGGGCGCGGAGCAGAAAAGCACGGGGCAAGCGATCGCCGGCCGGCTGTGGAACAGCCGCTGGCTGCTCGCGGCCGGTGTCCTGGCGGTCCTGATCACCTATGGCTTCGCGGGTATTTCCGCCTACGTGCTGGTACCGGCGCTGCTCCTGCTGCTGGCGGCGGCAATATTGCCGGTGGCGGGTGCGCGCCATTCCGCCGAGGGCGCTGTGGCAATCGAGGCGGTGGGCTTGCTGCGCCTGTCCGGCGAATATCTGGCGGCCGCCGTCGCCGATCCGCTGATCATCTTCGACCATGCCGCCACCATCGTCCACGCCAACGCCGCCGCCTTTGCCGCCTTTGGCGGCATCGCGCCCGGCATATCGCTGCCGCTGAAATTCCGGGCGCCGGAAATGCAGGCGCTGCTGGACAGTGTCCTGTCGGGCACCGTCGCCTCGGATGTTGTCGACTACACAGAGAAACTGCCCGTCGAACGGGCCTACCGGGTCAGCGCGTCCTCGGTCGGGCATGGCACCGACCTCTATGTGCTGGTCTTCAAGGACCAGAGCGAGGCGCGGCGCATAGACCGCATGCGCGCGGACTTCATCGCCAATGCCAGTCATGAGTTGCGCACCCCGCTGGCTTCGATCGCGGGCTTCATCGAAACGCTGCGCGGACCGGCCCGCAACGATCCGGCGGCGCGCGAGCAGTTCCTCCAGATCATGCAGAACCAGACCGGCCGCATGGCGCGCCTGATCGATGACCTGCTGTCGCTGTCGCGGCTGGAGATGAAGCCCTATCTGAAGCCGGGAACCGAAGTCGATCTGCGCCAGACCGTGGACGGCGTCATCGATTCGCTCGGACCGCTCGCCCGGGAAAACAATGTCGTCATCGAGCGCGATTTCGCCGAGGGGCCGCTCGATGTGCCGGGCGATCGCGACGAGCTGTTCCAGGTGTTCGAGAACCTTTTGGAAAATGCCTGCAAATACGGCCAGTCGGGCGGCCGCGTCGTGGTGTCGATCGCACGCGGCGAAGATGGTGCCGAACCAGGCATCGACGTGACGATCAGGGATTTTGGCCCCGGCATTCCCGAGGAGCATATCCCGCGCATCACCGAGCGCTTCTATCGCATCGATGTCGAGACCAGCCGCACGCAGAAAGGCACGGGTCTTGGCTTGTCGATCGTCAAGCACATCCTGACGCGTCACAACGCCAGGCTGACGATCAGGTCCGAGGTCGGCAAGGGCGCCGCCTTCTCGGTCCATTTGCCGGCGCACTGATACTGCCCTAGTTTTCCACGGGACCGTTTCTTTTTTCTGTCATCCGGTTAGCGTATCAGCGGGGATTCGAGGAAACGACTCAAAGACAAGACACCCCGTGGGAAGGCATTTCGTCCATGCAATCCGTTCACACAATGAGCGCCTTTGACGAGGAACTGAAAGATCTCTCCAAGCGCATCGCGGCGATGGGCGGCCATGCCGAGCGCATGGTCGAGCAGGCGGTCGCCGCCTTGGTCAATGCCGATCCGGGATTGGCCCAGAAAGTCATTCGCGATGACGCCGTGCTGGATGAGGGGCAGCGTGAGATCGACGACAAGGCGATCATCATCATCGCCAAGCGCCAGCCGATGGCGACGGACCTGCGCGAGATCGTCGGCGCCATCCGCATTTCGGCCGACCTCGAGCGGGTCGGAGACCTCGGCAAGAACGTCGCCAAGCGGGTGGCTGCCGTCACCGACGGCCGTCAGCCGACCAGCCTTTTCCGCGGCCTGGAGGCTCTGGCCAACCTGGCGCTGACCCAGCTGAAGGAAGTGCTCGACGTCTATGCGTCGCGTTCGGTCGACAAGATCGGCTTCGTGCGCGACCGTGACGACCAGATCGATGCCATGTACACGTCGCTGTTTCGCGAATTGCTGACCTACATGATGGAAGATCCGCGCAACATCACGCCCTGTACGCATCTGCTGTTCTGCGCCAAGAACATCGAGCGTATCGGCGATCACGCCACCAACATCGCCGAGACCATCTACTACATCGTCACCGGCGACCAGATGCCGGCCGAGCGGCCGAAGAGCGACAAGACGGACAAGATCGGCCTCCCCGCGGCGCTGCCAGTGAAGTGAACGCACGTCCTCTCGAACGCTTAATCATATTGCGCTAAACTATCCCGAGATAAACTTGCTGGTTCCCCAGGGAAGGCAACGCTTTCGGGAGGCTGCGATGGAATATGTCCGCGAGTTCAAGCCCTCGCCGCCGTCATCGGGCATCATCGCCTGCGGTGTCTATACCGCCGGGCGCCGGATCGCCGATATTCCGATCGAGGAAGCCGGCGAATGGGCCAAGAAATCGGGGCATGTCGTCTGGATCGGGCTGCTTGAACCTGACCGCGAACTTCTGTTGCGCGTCAAGGCGCAGTTTCATCTTCATGAGCTGGCGATCGAGGATGCCGAGCATCCGCACCAGCGGCCAAAGATCGAGCAATATGGCGATGCGCTGTTCATCGTTGCTCGCACGGCGCAATTGATCGAAGGGCGCGTCACCTTCGGCGAGACACATCTGTTTGTCGGCTCAGGCTACATCGTCAGCGTCAGGCACGGCCCGTCGACATCCTATGCCGCCGTGCGCCAGCACTGGGAAAGCTGCCCGCATTCGCTGGCCAAGGGCGAGGATTTCGTCCTCTACGCCATTCTCGACTTCATCGTCGACAATTACATGCCCGTGCTCGAGCAGATCGAGGACGAGGTCGAGGCGATCGAGGACAAGGTCCTGCTGAAGCCGATGACCGGTCCCGACATCGAACGCCTCTACATGCTGCGCCGCGACCTCCTGCGCCTGCGCAACGCGGCATTGCCATTGGTGGAAGTCTGCCGCCGGCTGACCAGCGCCGAGCTGCCGCAGATCCATTCGGCCATGCACCCGCTGTTCCGCGACGTGACGGATCATATCCGTACCGTCCAGGAGAAGGTCGACAGCCTGCGCGAGGTGCTGGCCTTCGCCTTCGAGGCCAGTCTTCTGGTCGGTCAGAGCCAGGAAACGGCGATCTCGAAGAAACTCGCCTCATGGGCGGCCATCCTGGCGGTGCCAACCGCATTCGCCGGCATCTACGGCATGAACTTTACCGACATGCCGGAGCTGAAGATGGAATATGGCTACCCGATGGTGCTGGCCATCATCGCGCTGATCTGCTCTTTTTTGTACTGGCGGTTTCGCAAGAATGGATGGTTGTGAAGTAGTCAGTAGTCAGTAGTCAGTAGTCAGTAGTCAGTAGTGATTGGTGGGATCACCACTACTCACTACTCACTACTCACTCCGCTCAGCGATTCCGCCGCCGCTCCGCCGCTGGGTGGAACGCCACCCGGGCATGGTATTTGCAGTAAGGACCGGTTTCGGCGGCTTCGTTGCCGCAGAAATTGAAGTCCTCCGAAAGCGGATCGCCATTCGGCCATTTGCAGGTGCGCTCGGTCAGTTCGACGAGTTGCAGATGCCGTGAGATCGGGACCACGACGTTCTCGACCGGGCGAATGTAGTGTCTTGCCACGGGTTCGGCGTCGAATTGCGTCTGAAGGGCCGTCGCGCCGATCGAAGTCGTGACATGGCGTGCCGTGCTCGCGGCGCGCGCCACCGACTTCTGGACGGTCGATCCCTGCGTCGCCTTCTTCTGGCGTGCCGGCGTCGCTGTCGCACGGCCGCGGCCTGACAGCTTCAGCCGGTGCACCTTGCCGATGACCGCGTTGCGGCTGACCCCTCCGAGCTGCGCGGCAATCTGGCTTGCGCTCAGACCCTCCGACCACAGTTTTCTCAAGAGTTCTACCCGCTCGTCAGTCCAGTTCATGACCGCGCTCCTTGTAAGCGTGCGGCAACCAGAATCCATTCCCGACCCAGCACCACTGCTGGGGCAGACACCACATATATCTGGTGATTGGGTCCGCCGCACGAAATCTAGTTATTTCTCGACTACAACTACTCTATA
Organism: Mesorhizobium sp. ESP7-2; assembly: GCF_020164715.1. Classification (NCBI taxonomy): domain Bacteria; kingdom Pseudomonadati; phylum Pseudomonadota; class Alphaproteobacteria; order Hyphomicrobiales; family Phyllobacteriaceae; genus Mesorhizobium; species Mesorhizobium sp. ESP7-2. Next base: position 230,927 of record NZ_JAIUGQ010000002.1, on the reverse strand, counting down.
CGCTGACTCGGTGACAAGAGTCCCAAGTGCAACACGAATCGGTTTTTTCGGTTTTCCCCAACTTGCCCGGTCGCTCATGAGCCGGCGTTGCGTCAGGGGGCTTGCCGCGCGCCACTACGCGACGTTTTCGTTGACTTCATGACCGAAAAACACGATAAGCCGCAGAAGGCCGCCGCTTTGGCGGCTTTTTGATTTTCCGGTACCGGAGACGCATATAATGAGCGGTTCGGCGCTTTACGAGACCTTTGCTCGCGCACCCCTGGCCTTCGACCATGGGGAAGGCACTTGGCTGGTTACTGACAAGGGCGAGCGATATCTCGATTTCGCCGGCGGCATAGCGGTCAATTCGCTTGGCCACGGCCATCCGCATCTGGTCGCGGCACTCACCGAACAGGCGGCGAAACTCTGGCACGTCTCCAATCTCTATGAGATCCCGGGCCAGAGCAGGCTCGGCGAGCGATTGGCTGATGCCACCTTCGCCGACAAGGTGTTCTTCACCAATTCCGGCGCCGAGGCGCTGGAATGCGCGATCAAGACGGCGCGGCGCTACCACTTCGTCAAGGGACATCCCGAGCGCTTCCGCATCATCACCTTCGAGGGCGCCTTCCATGGCCGCACGCTGGCGACCATCGCGGCCGGCGGCCAGTACAAATACCTCGAAGGCTTCGGACCCAAGGTCGAAGGCTTCGACCAGGTCGGTTTCGACGACATCGACGCCGCTGAAAAGGCGATCACGCCCGAGACCGCCGCGATCCTGATCGAGCCGGTGCAAGGCGAGGGCGGCATCCGCCCGGTGCCGACACAGTCGCTGAAGCGGCTGCGGCAGCTCTGCGAGCAGCATGGCCTGCTGTTGATCTACGACGAGGTCCAGTGCGGCATTGGCCGTACCGGCAAGCTGTTCGCGCATGAGTGGTCTGCGGTGACGCCCGACATCATGGCAATCGCCAAGGGCATTGGCGGCGGCTTCCCGATGGGCGCCTGCCTCGCCACCGACGAGGCGGCCGTCGGCATGACCGCCGGCGTGCACGGCACCACCTTCGGCGGCAATCCGCTGGCAATGGCGGTCGGCAACGCCGTGCTCGACGTCGTGCTGGAAGGCGGCTTCCTGGAGGATGTCCAGCGCAAGGCGCTACTGATGAAGCAGGGGCTGGCGTCGATAGCCGACGAATTCCCCGAGGTGATCGAGGATATCAGGGGCACCGGGCTGATGCTCGGCCTCAAATGCGCGATGCCCAACGGCAAGGTGAACATGGCGCTGCGCGACCAGCATTTGCTGGCCGTTCCGGCGGGCGACAACGTCATTCGCCTGCTGCCACCGCTCACCGTCACCGACGCCGAGATTCACGAAGCGCTCAACCGCATCCGCGCTGGCGCCAAGGTCCTGTCGGAGGCGATCGCCTCCGCCGCCGCGAAGTAATCCGGAACCATTCCTGATGTCAGTTCGCCATTTTACCGATCTTTCCACCGTTTCCGAAGGCGATTTGCGCTTCATGCTGGATGATGCGGTGACGCGAAAGGCGCGTCTCAAGGCCGGCGAGCGGACCAAGCCGCTCGAAGGCAAGGTGCTGGCCATGATCTTCGACAAGCCGTCGACGCGCACGCGCGTTTCTTTCGATGTCGGCATGCGCCAGCTTGGCGGCGAGACCATCATGTTGACCGGCACCGAGATGCAGCTCGGTCGCTCCGAGACCATCGCCGATACAGCCAAGGTGCTGTCGCGCTATGTCGACGCGATCATGATCCGCACCACCTCCCATGAGCGGCTGCTGGAGCTAACCGAGAATGCCACCGTTCCGGTGATCAACGGGCTGACCGACGACACCCATCCCTGCCAGCTGATGGCCGACATCATGACATTCGAGGAGCATCGCGGTCCGGTGGCCGGCAAGACGATTGCCTGGACCGGCGACGGCAACAATGTGCTGCACTCGCTGCTCGAGGCCTCGGCCCGGTTCCGCTTCAACCTCAACGTCGCCGTGCCCGAAGGCAGCGAACCGGCGCAGAAGCATGTCGACTGGTCCAAGGCGCATGGCGGCAAGTTGCATTTCACCCGCTCGCCCGAGGAAGCCGTCGACCAGGCCGACTGCATAGTCACCGACTGCTGGGTGTCGATGGGCCAGGAACACCGTGCCCGCGGCCACAATGTCTTCTCGCCCTACCAGGTCAATGCGGCGCTGATGGCCAGGGCAAAGCCCGACGCCCTGTTCATGCATTGCCTGCCGGCGCATCGCGGCGAGGAGGTGACCGACGAGGTCATCGACGGGCCGCATTCGGTGGTGTTCGACGAGGCCGAGAACCGGCTCCACGCCCAGAAGGCCGTGCTAGCCTGGTGCCTCGGTGCTTGATGTGTCTGAGCGCATGACGTGTCTGGGCGCTTGAAATGCCCAGGCGCTTGATCCGCGGGGGCGCGATGCCTATCTGCGCCGCATCACGCAAATCAAGCGCGTTTGGACGCATGTGCCCACCAGGGCCGCATGGCCGCGCCCTGGAGCTTTGTCATGTTGGAAAGCCATCAAGTGACTGAACATCACCCCAAACTCGGCGAGTTCGGCTACGCCGGCGACGATCACGTCGTTCCCTTCGAAGTCGGTCCGCTCGACGTGCGTGGCCGCACGGTGCAGCTCGGGCCGATGCTCGACGCCATCCTTGGCCGCCACGACTATCCCGAGCCGGTCGCCCGCCTGCTTGCGGAAGCCTGTGTGCTGACGGTGCTGCTCGGCACCTCGCTCAAGTTCGAAGGCAAGTTCATCCTGCAGACCCGCACCGACGGGCCTGTCGACATGCTGGTCGCGGACTTTTCCACGCCCTCGGCGCTGCGCGCCTATGCGCGTTTCGACGCCGACCGGCTGGAGACACTGATTGCGGCCGGCGAGACCTCGCAGCAAACACTGCTTGGCAGCGGCGTGCTGGCGCTGACCATCGACCAGGGCGCCCATACGCAGCGCTATCAGGGCATCGTCCAGCTCGACGGCGAGACGCTGGAAGATGCGGCGCGCACCTATTTCCGCCAGTCGGAACAGATCCCGACGGATATCCGGCTCTCGGTCGCCAAGCTGCTGACGCCCGGTGTCGGCGGCGCGCGCGAGCAGTGGCGCGCCGGCGGGATCCTGGCGCAGTTCCTGCCGCAGGCCTCCGAGCGCATGCGCATCCCGGATCTGCCGGGCGGGGATGGCGATCCGCGCGAGGAGATCCATGATCCCACGGACAATTCCTGGCAGGAGTTGCTGGCCTTGCTCGGCACCATCGAGCCGACCGAATTGATCGACCCGACCATCGGCGCCGAGCGGCTGCTCTATCGCCTGTTCCACGAGCATGGCGTGCGCGTCTTCGGAGGCGTTCCCGTCACCGACCAGTGCTCATGCTCCCGGGACAAGATCCGTGGCATCCTCGAGGGCTTCTCCGCGCAGGAGATCAAGGACAGCACCGAGGATGGCGGCATCCATGTCGCCTGCGAGTTCTGTTCTACGCAGTACGACTTCGATCCGGCGGAATTTGCGGCTCAGTGAGGTATCTTACCTTCTCCCCGTTCACGGGGAGAAGGTACCCGAAGGGCGGATGAGGGGCAGCGCGACCGTCGGCGCTCAGTTCACCGTGCGCCTTGTTCCCGGCAGATCGAGCGAGAAGGCGGGGATGGCGATGTCGAACGTCTCGCCGCGCTTGTTGCGCATCGTGTAGCGTCCGACCATGATCCCGGACGGCGTCGAGAGCGGGCAGCCGGACGTGTATTGATAGCTGTCGCCGGGATTGAGTTCGGGCTGATCGCCGACAACGCCCGGGCCGCGCACTTCCTCGACCCGGCCGGCACCATCGGTGATGTGCCAGTAGCGCGACAACAACTGCACCAACTCGTCCGACTGGTTGTCGATCGTTATCTGATAGCCCCAGACATAGCGGTTCTCCGAGGGATCCGAACGGTCCTCGAGATAGAACGGCCTGACCTGCACTTCGATGTTGCGCGTCACGGCGCGGTACATGAGCGGCTCCAAAACAGTCCGACGATTTTCGGCGCTCCCGGTGAGCAGGTCAACGTGCGCGTCTTGTCGCGCCCGACCTTGAACCGCAGGTGCCGGCAAAGAATGTCATTTAAGTGACACACGACAATGGTGGTGTGCACGAACCGGGCGACTCGGCGCTCTGTCGAACTGTTGAAAACGGCCACGATGCGGGCCGCCTTTCCGGAGTGACCAGATCTCGATGGTACTCACCTTCATAGCCGCCTCGCTTTCGACCGCACTCATCCTTTCAAACGCCGCCAGCATCTCGCTCGCCGCCTCACAGCTGAAACGGCGCGGCATGATCGCCCCGCCGGCCGGCAAGTCGCAACCGGTGTCGATCATCGTCCCGTCGCGTGGCGTCGAGCCGTTCACGCATGAGACGCTGGAGCGCGCCTTCGCGCTCGACTGGCCACGCTACGAGCTGATTTTCTGCGTCGCCCATACCGACGACCCGGTGGTCAAACTGATAAACAGGGCGATTGCCCGGTTTCCCGAGGTGCCGGCCCGGCTAATGATCGGTGACGACCGTGTCAGCGCCAATCCAAAGCTCAACAATTGCGTCAAGGGCTGGGAAGCGGCGCGCCATGACTGGGTCATCCTTGCCGATTCCAACGTCTTGATGCCGAGGGACTATGTCGAGCACATGATGGCGGCATGGCGGCCCGACACCGGCCTTGTCTGCTCGACGCCGATCGGCTCGCGACCAGAGGGTTTCTGGGCCGATGTAGAATGCGCCTTCCTCAACACATTGCAGGCCCGCTGGCAGTATGCCGGCGAGGCGCTCGGCCTCGGCTTTGCCCAGGGCAAGAGCATGCTGTGGAACAAGCCGATGCTGGACGCAAATGGCGGCATTCGCGCGCTGGCCGCCGAGATCGCCGAGGACGCCGCCGCGACCAAGCTGGTCAACGGCCTCGGCCTGCGCGTCAATCTCGTTGCTGCGCCCTTCGAGCAGCCGCTCGGCCAGCGCACGCTTGGCGAGATCTGGTCGCGCCAGGCCCGCTGGGCGCGCCTGCGCCGCGTTACCTTCCCGCTGTTCTTCGCGCCCGAAATCCTGACTGGCGCGGCGGTTCCTCTCGCGCTTGCGCTGGTTGCGGCGGCGAGCGCGGGCGTCAGCCTCTGGGCAACCGCGATTGCCGTCTTGGCGGCCTTCTACCTTCCGGAGTGCGCGCTGGCCTTGTCCAAGGGCTGGCACCTGTCGCCGCGCATGGTCGCGGCGATGATTGCGCGCGACGTGATGCTCCCGTTCATCTGGGCGCGCGGCTGGCTCGGCGGCGCCGTCGACTGGCGCGGCAACGCCATGACCATCCGCACCAAGACAGCCGAACTGGAGGAGACGCCGTCGCGCGCCTGATCGCCGCGGACGACGCTCCTGAACAGCCTATTTGGCGGCCTTCAGCGCCTGCGCGATGTCTTCCAGCAGGTCGTCGGCGTCCTCCAGGCCGACAGACAGCCTGAGCGTGCCAGGTCCGATGCCCAGTTCGGCGCGGGCCTCGTCGCTCAGGTTCTTGTGCGTCGTCGTCGCCGGATGGGTGATCAGGCTCTTGGCATCGCCGAGATTGTTCGAGATCAGCACGATGTCGAGGGCGTTCTGCAGGGCGAAGGCCGCCGGCTTGCCGCCCTTGACATCAAGGCAGATCAGCGTCGAGCCGCCCGACATCTGCTTCTTGACGATGGCGGCCTGCGGGTGGTCGGCCCGGCCAGGATAGATGACGCGGGCGATCTGCGGCTGCTCGGCCAGGAAGTCGGCGATCCTGCCGGCACTTTCCGTCTGCTGGCGCACGCGCAGCGGCAGCGTCTCGAGACCCTTCAGCAAGGTCCAGGCATTGAACGGCGACAGGCTGGGGCCGGTGTGGCGGAAGTAGTCGTGCAGATTTTCGTCGATCCACTTCTTGTCCGACAGGATGACGCCGCCCAGGCAGCGACCCTGGCCGTCGATGTGCTTGGTGGCCGAGTAGACGACGATGTGCGCACCAAGCTGCAACGGCTTCTGCTGTAGCGGCGTGGCGAAGACATTGTCGACGACAAGCCTTGCGCCGATCGAATTGGCAAGCGAAGCGACGGCGGCGATGTCGACGACTTCCAGCGTCGGATTGGTGGGGCTTTCCAGGAAGAACAGCTTGGTGTTCGGCCTGACCGCCTTTTCCCAGTTCGCGATATCGGTGCCGTCGACCAAAGTCGCCTCGATGCCATAGCGCGGCGCCAGCGTCTCGACCACCCAGCGGCAGGAACCGAACAGCGCGCGCGCCGCCACGATATGGTCGCCGGCCTTGACGCTGCACAGAAGGGCCGCCGTCACCGCAGCCATGCCCGACGCCGTGGCGCGCGCGTCCTCGGCGCCTTCGAGAGCGCACATGCGCTTTTCGAACATGTCGACGGTCGGGTTGGCGTAACGCGAATAGATGAAGCCAGGCTCTTCGCCCTTGAAGCGGGCTTCCGCCGCCTCGGCGGTCTTGTAGACATAGCCTTGGGTCAGGTACATCGCCTCGGAGGTTTCGCCGAAGCCGGAACGCAGGGTTCCGCCATGCACGAGTGCGGTTTGAGGCTTCCAATTGCGCGTCTTGCTCGTCATCGTCCTATCCAAACACAAAAAAACCGGCCGCGAAAAAGTCGCAACCGGTCCATACGGCCTTGCGGCCCGACGGTCCTTTAGCGACTTGTTTAACGTGGCTGCAAGCCGACCGGCCAAATCACCACGGGATAACGACCCTTTAGACCCGCGCCACGCTTGCGTCAATTGCCGGCTTCATTAAGAGGTTTGTATCAAAGGCCCAGGAGCCAGACTTTGCGGCAGACAGGCATTCTTCCCGATCAGGACATTTCGGCGCTGTTCCAGTCCGGCGCGCTGAAGTCGCCGCGTGCGCTCGATGCCGACCAGATCCAGCCGGCCAGTCTTGATCTCAGATTGGGCGAAAAGGCCTGGCGGGTGCGGGCCTCGTTCCTGCCCGGTCCCTACCACAAGGTCTCGGAAAAGCTCGATCGGCTGCAGCTGCACGAGATTAATCTGACCGAAGGCGCGGTTCTCGAAACCGGCTGCGTCTATATTGTGCCGCTGCTCGAAAGCCTGGCCCTGCCGGCTGACATTTCGGCCTCGGCCAATCCGAAGAGCTCGACCGGTCGGCTCGACATCTTCACCCGCGTCATGACCGACCGGGGCCATGAGTTCGACAAGATCGCCGCTGGCTATCAGGGTCCGCTCTATCTCGAAGTCAGCCCGCGCACCTTCCCGATCATTGTGCGCACCGGTTCGCGCCTGTCTCAAATCCGTTTTCGAACCGGCAACGCGCTGCTTTCGGAAGCCGAACTGCATGAATTGCACCGCGCCGAGATGCTGGTCGCCACCGAGCCGCCGAACATTTCGGGCGGCGGCATCGCGCTGTCGATCGATCTCAACGGCGACAAGGATGGGCTGGTCGGCTATCGCGGCAAGCACCACACTGGCCTCGTCGATGTCGACAAGCGTGCCGCCCAGGATGTCGTCGACTTCTGGGAGCCGATCCACAAGAGCGGCGCCGGCGAACTGGTGCTCGATCCCGACGAGTTCTACATCCTCGTCAGCCAGGAGGCGGTGCATGTGCCGCCGCTCTACGCCGCCGAGATGACGCCCTTCGATCCGCTGGTCGGCGAGTTCCGTGTCCACTATGCCGGTTTTTTCGATCCGGGGTTCGGCCATTCGGCGGCCGGCGGCACCGGCAGTCGGGCGGTGCTCGAAGTGCGCAGCCACGAAGTGCCGTTCATCCTCGACCATGGCCAGATCGTCGGCCGGCTGGTCTACGAGCACATGCTGAAGCGGCCGCAGGCGCTCTACGGAACCGACCTGGGCTCCAACTACCAGGCGCAAGGCCTGAAGCTGTCCAAGCATTTCCGCGCCGCGCGCTGATCCTGACGCCATGAGGCCATGCAGAGCTTTAGCCGACCTCTCCAGCCCCGACGAGTTCAGCATCCGTTTGACGTTTGACTATTCTAGCCGTGAAACATGCGCTTTCTCGCAGTGCCGAGACACGCATTGAAGCTGCCGATGAACAGCAGTTCGCGCCGTGCGAGTTGCGTTTTACCCCAGATGCGTATCTGCCTTGCAGCGTCAAGCGAAGCCTTTGATCCTTCCAAGGGGAACAGGACTTTGTCCAGGCAGCCGAGGACATGGGCTCGGGCTGAGTCTATCCCGCATGGCTTGGCCGCCTCGTTCAGTTTCGCACCGCCAAGCGTGGACATTCGCTGGTCAGCGTTTTGCATCAGAAATTCGACCTGAGGACTTGAGTAACCGGACGTCAGAAGCCGGTTCTTCATAAGCCCGAGTGCTTCGCCATAGGATTTGGGACTGCACTGCGCGGCTCCATAAGCCACGGACGACGCATGCGCGAGCAAGAGCACGAAGCCAAGGCTTCGTACGGCGCCTGGCAAATACCTCAAGACCATATGTCAAAGCCTGTCATAGGACCATCTATGACGTCCTGATGTCTGGCGCATCACAGCGCCTTCACCGCCACCTTCACCGGCTTTTCGATTTCCAGCGGGTTGCGCAGCGGCAGACCAAAATCCCCTGCCTCGATCTCGAACACGTCGCCGGCCTCGGTATTGATGCCGTCGGCGAAGGACAGCGTCGCGGTGCCGAACATATGCACATGTACGTCGCCCGGCTGGCGGAACGCCGAATATTTGAAGTGGTGGTGCTCGAGATTGGCGATGGTGTGCGACATGTTCGCTTCGCCCGACAGGAACGGCTTCTCCCACAATGTCTTGCCGTCGCGCAGGATCCGCGACGTGCCGCGGATGTCCGAAGGCAGGTCGCCGATCAGGATCTCCGGCCCGAACGAGGCGTTGCGCAGCTTGGAGTGGGCGAGGAACAGATAGTTCACGCGCTCCGTCACATGGTCCGAGAACTCGTTCGACAGCGTGAAGCCGACACGGAACGGCGCGCCGTCATCGCCGATGACATAGATCCCGGCGACCTCCGGTTCTTCGCCGGCATCCTTGGCAAAGGCCGGTGACATGAGTGCCGCGCCAGGCGCGACCGCCATGGTGCCGTTGCCCTTGTAGAACCATTCCGGTTGCACGCCGACCTGGCCTTTCGCGGGCTTGCCGCCTTCCAGCCCCATGCGGAACATCTTCATGGAATCGGTGAGTTGCTCCTCCCCGTCGGTGCTGAGCTTCTTGTGCATGGAATCGCGCGTGGCGGCCGACCCGAGATGCGTCAGCCCCGTGCCGGTCAGATGCAGATGCGCCGGGTCGGGGTGATTGATCGGCGACAGGAGGCGCCCCCTCTTGTAGGCGGCGTCCAGATCGATTGTCTCGCCAAGTCCCTTGCGTTCGATCAGGGCGGCCAGGCCGACGCCGGTGCGGGCGGCCTCCATCGCCAGCGAATAGACGCTGCGCGCGCCGTTGATGATCCGGGTCTTCCCGCCGCTGCGGGCAACGACACGGATCGTCTCGGCGTCGTCGAGAATCTGCGAGATCAGCATGATCAGTCCTCTCTCATTTATCTGTATCCGGCTGCCAATGGGCAAACCTTGACCGGCGCGGCGCGGAAACGCGCCACGGTTGAAACGCTTCGTCCGGATTGCGTTCGCGAGCCTGGTCCTTCCCCGGACTTCTTGGTGCCGACGGGCCGCCGGCAGCTTCGCGATCTAGAACCCGTATGCCTCCTAGTCCTCGCCCCCGGCCCTTAAGCCTTGTTCTTGTTGTAGACGTCGAAGATGACGGCCCCGAGCAGGACCAGTCCCTTGACCACCTGCTGCCAGTCGACATTGACGCCCATGATCGACATTCCGTTGTTCATCACGCCCATGATGAAGCCGCCGACCACCGCGCCGATGACCTGGCCGACGCCGCCCATCGCCGAGGCGCCGCCGATGAAGACGGCCGCGATCACGTCGAGCTCGCTGCCGAGGCCCGCGGCCGGCACGGCCTGGCCGAGACGCGCGGCGATGATGAGGCCGCCGAGTGCCGACAGCACGCCCATATTGACGAACACCAGGAGCGTCAGCCGTTCGGTGTTGATGCCCGACAGTTGCGCCGCCTTGGCGTTGCCGCCCATGGCGTAGATGCGGCGGCCGATGGTCATGCGCTTGGTGACGAAGACGAACAATGAAATCAACACGCCCATCACCAGGAGCACGATCGGCAGGCCCCGATAGGTCGCGAACTGGAAGACCAGGAACAGCGCCAGCGCGCTGCCTACCAGGGTCTTGATGACGAACAGCGTGAAAGGCTCGGCCTCATAACCGTGGCGTTCGCGCTTGCGCCGCCCCCTGAAGCCGAAATAGGCGTAGGCGAGCACCGCGACCACGCCCAGCACGATCGTCGTCATGTGCAGCGTGAGCCCGCTGCCGACAATGGTCTTGCCGGCGGCATTCACCGTCGGTGGGATCAGCGTCAGCGGGCCGATCACGTCCGGGATGAAGCCGGAACTCAGCGCCTTGAAACTGTCGGGAAGCGGACCGACCGAGGAGCCGCCGCCAAGCAGCGCCTGGCAGATGCCGCGGAAGATCAGCATGCCGGCGAGCGTCACGATGAAGCTTGGTATGCGGTGATAGGCGATCCAGTAGCCTTGGGCCCCACCGATCAACCCGCCGACGACCAGGCAGACGATCGAGACCACCAGTGGGTTGCTGAACATGCCGAGCGGCCAGATGACCATCATCATGGCGGCAAGTGCGCCGATGAAGCCGGCGACCGATCCTACGCTGAGATCGATATAGCCAGCGACGATGACCAGCAGCATGCCGAGCGCCATCACGATGATGAACGAGTTCTGCTGCACCAGGTTGCTGAGGTTGACCGGTTTGAACAGCGTTCCCGACGTCGTGTACTGGAAGAACAGCATGATGACGATCAGCGCGATGATCAGGCCGTATTCGCGCAGGTTCGTCGTCAGCGCCGAGACGGCGATGCGAGGACCCTGCTTGACGTCCTCGGCGGTGCCGCTTTGCGGCGCGGGAGCGCTGTCTGTGCTCATGATGCTTTTCCTTCTCCGCGAACAATAGCGCGCATGATTTTTTCCTGGCTGGCGTCGCTTGCCGCCATCTCGCCGACCATGCGCCCTTCGTTCATGACATATATTCTGTCGGAGATGCCGAGCAGTTCCGGCATTTCCGATGAGATGACGATGATCGCCTTGCCCTCGGCGGCGAGGCGAGCGATGATTGTATAGATTTCGTACTTGGCACCGACGTCAATGCCGCGCGTCGGCTCGTCGAGGATCAGAACCTCCGGGTCGGCGAACAGCCATTTCGACAGCACCACCTTCTGTTGGTTGCCGCCCGAGAGATTGCCGGTCAGCTGATAGACGCTGGATGCACGGATATTGGTCTTTTTGCGATAGTCGTTGGCGACGCTCATTTCGCGCATATCGTCGATGACGCCGCCATTGGAAACGCCGGCGAGGTTGGCCAGCGTCACATTGTGCTTGATGTGGTCAATGAGGTTCAGCCCATAGGTTTTGCGGTCTTCGGTGACGTAGGCGATGCCGTTCTGCACTGCCTTGCCCACTGTCGAAAGGTCTGCGGGCTTGCCGTTGAGCAGCACCTCCCCGCTGATGTGCCGGCCATAGGAGCGACCGAACAGGCTCATGGCGAATTCGGTGCGGCCGGCGCCCATCAGCCCGGCGATGCCGACAACTTCGCCCTTGCGCACCTTGAGGTCGATGCTCTTGATCACTTGCCGTTCGGCATGGATCGGGTGGTAGACGGACCAGTCCTTGACCTCGAAAATGACGTCGCCGATATCAGGCTCGCGCGGCGGGTAGCGATCGTCAAGGGACCGGCCGACCATGGAGGTGATGATCCGGTCCTCGCTGATCTCCTTCCGCGGCAATGTCTCGATCGTGCGCCCGTCGCGGATCACCGTCACCTTGTCGGCGACGCGGTTCACCTCGTTGAGCTTGTGGGAGATCAGGATCGAGGTCATGCCCTGCCGCTTGAACTCGAGCAAAAGATCGAGCAGCGCCTGGCTGTCCTTCTCGCTGAGCGATGCCGTCGGTTCGTCGAGGATCAGGAGCTTGACTTCCTTGCTGAGCGCCTTGGCGATCTCGACCAGCTGCTGCTTGCCGACGCCGATATTGGTGATCAGCGTCTTGGGGTCTTCCCTGAGACCGACTTTCTTCAAAAGCTCGGACGTACGCGCCTCGTTGGCGTGCCAGTCGATGACGCCGTATCTGGCGTGTTCGTTGCCGAGGAAAATGTTTTCGGCGATCGACAGCATCGGCACAAGCGCAAGTTCCTGGTGGATAATGACAATGCCCTTGTGTTCGCTGTCATGGATGCCTCTGAAATGGCATTCCTGGCCCTGAAAGATGATCTGGCCATCATAGGTGCCGGAGGGATAGACGCCCGACAGCACCTTCATCAGCGTCGACTTGCCGGCGCCATTCTCGCCGACCACGGCGTGGATCTCGCCTTCCTCTACGCTGAGGTTGACGTTCGAGAGCGCCTTCACGCCGGGGAACGTCTTGGTGATGTCGCGCATCTCCAAAATCGTCGAGGTCATCAGGGCAAGCTCCTCCTAGACTTTCTTGTTTTTACGCAATTCCTGACGGAAAACCGCTACGCACTTTTCCTGGAATTGCTCTAGGCCGGCAGAAACAATACCGGGGTCGCTTCTGAACGAAAAGGGGCCCTGCGTTGCGCAGGACCCCTGATTTTATAACCGGGATTACTTCAGGTCTTCGGCCTTGATGTAACCGGAGTCGACGACCAGCTTCTGGTAGTTCGACTTGTCGACTTCGTGCGGCGTCAACAGGATCGAGGGAACGACCTTGACGTCGTTGTTGTAGGTCTTGGTGTCGAGGCCGTCAGGCTTGCCGCCCGAGAGCACCTTGTCGACCAGTCCGACAGTGGCCTTGGCCAGGTCGCGGGTGTCCTTGAACACGGTCGAGTACTGCTCACCCGAGATGATCAGCTTGACCGAGGCGGTCTCGGCGTCCTGACCGGTCACGATCGGCCAGGGCTGAGCGGCCGTGCCGTAGCCCACGGCGCGCAGCGATGCGGTGATACCGCGCGACAGGCCGTCATAGGGCGACAGAACGCCATCGACGCGGCTGCCGTCCGAGTAGTTCGCCGACAGGAGGTTGTCCATGCGGGCCTGGGCGGTTGCCGCCAGCCAGCGCAGCGTGCCGACCTTGTCCATGCCCATCTGGCCGGACTTGATCTTGATCGAGCCGTCGTCGATCAACGGCTGCAGGACCGAAATCGCACCGTTGTAGAAGAAGAAGGCGTTGTTGTCGTCCGGCGAGCCGCCGAACAGTTCGACGTTCCACGGCTTGGTGTTCGGAAAGCGCTCCTTGAGACCCTTGACCAGCGAATTCGCCTGGATCACGCCGACGCCGAAATTGTCGAAGGTGGTATAATAGTCGACATTGGGAGTCTTCTTGATCAGGCGGTCATAGGCGACGACGACGACGCCCGCGTCGTTGGCCTTCTGCAGCGCATCCGACAAAGTGGTGCCGTCGATCGAGGCGATGATCAGCGCCTTCGGGCCCTTGGTGATTTCGTTTTCCAGCTGGCTGAGCTGGTTGGGGATGTCGTCCTGCGCATACTGCAGGTCGACAGTGTAGCCGAGAGCCTCGAGCTGGGATTTGACGGCGTCGCCGTCGTTGATCCAGCGCTGCGAGGTCTTGGTCGGCATCAGCACGCCGACAAGACCCTTGTCGGCCGCGTGCGCCTGATAGCTCATGGCAGCGATGCCAAGGGCCGCCACGGCGGCCAGCGTCTTGATAATCTTCACATTACTCTCCCTGGTTGATGGACGCGACACCTCGGGGCTTCGCGGGTCGCGCAACCGGACAGGAGCGCAAACGCGCCGCTGTCGGCTTTATCGATCTCCGGTATCCTCCCAATCGGCTCCGCGACGCAGTTTCAATCGATACGATTTTGTTCGTTACCGACCCCTGCACCTCGGAACGCGCGGAGGGTGGGTCGCTTTGCCATAACTGTCAAATGCGATCTTTGGTGGTTGCTATACCGAAACCGGTATGGTCTAGCATCCGAGAAGAATCGACGGAAAGGCTGGAAGATCATGGCGGCGTTGCGCGATCCCGATGCGATTCCGGTAAGTTACGAGAAGCTCCCGGGAGACGGGGAAACACTCCTGCGCAGTGGCTTGAGCTTGCGCCACATGCGCATGATAGCCGCCCTCGACGATCACGGACGGGTGAGCGCCGCGGCCCAGGTCATGAACATCTCCCAGCCGGCCGCCTCGCGCATGATCGCCGAGATGGAGGCGGTGCTCGACGTCAAGCTGTGCGAACGGCTGCCGCGCGGCGTAACCCTCACCCCCTATGGCCAGGCACTTGCCAGGCGGGCGCGCTCGATCCTGCTCGAGATGCGCGAAGCCGATCGCGAGATTGCCGAGCTCAAGGCCGGCAAGGGCGGCTCGGTGTTCCTCGGCGCCGTGACCGCGCCGGCGATCGAATTGGCCGTGCCGGCGATTCGCGAGATCCGCCGCATCTACCCGCGCATCGAGATCACCATGCAGGTCGAAACGTCGAACGTGCTCGCCCGCGAGCTGATCGCCTCGCGCCACGACTTCATCATCGCCCGCATTCCCGACGACCTCAATCCGCGGCTGTTCGAATCCCGCGTGATCGGCGTCGAGAAGGCCTGCCTGATCGTACGCCGCGGCCACCCGCTCGCGAGGGGTAATGTGGTGCGGCTGGAAGACACCGCTGCCTATGACTGGGTCTTCCAGTCCGGCGGTTCGCCCTTGCGCCAAGCGATGGAGAGCAACTTCCTGAACCGCAACATCGCGCTGCCGGACCGGATCTTGAACACCAGCTCGCTGCTGCTCACGCTGGTCATGGTCGCGCAATCCGATGCCATCGCGCCGGTATCGGTGCAGGTGGCGAAGTTCATCCAGAACCCGGACGGGCTTGCCGGCGCCATCGACGTCGTCCAGACCGAATTCGACATCGAGGTCAGGCCCTACAGCCTGATCACGGTCAGGAATCGCGTACTGTCGCCGGCGGCCAAGATGCTGCATGATTTCATCCTGCGCGAAGTGGGCTGATGGAACGAGAATCGCCGTCGCGCGTTCAAAAAAATCGGCATGCGCGCTGGAGCCTGTTTCGGGCGAGGGAACGAGGTGTCGGTGGTCAACAACTCGGGAGGTTTTCATGGAACGTCGGTTGTTTCTTACTGGAATGCTTGGCGTCGCGGGGGCAGTGGCGTTTGCGAGCGTGGCCGGACCTGGCCGCGCGCTTGCCGGAGTTCCCCAAGGCAATGGAATTCTCGATGAATTGGACAAGCCGGATCCGGCTGTCTTCGAAGGGGACGATCAGGTCGAACTGGAGCAGGTCTCCGATCGCCGCTGGCGTCGCTGGAGACATCGCGGTCCCGATGGCTACTGGCGTCGCCGCCATGGACGCCGCCGCGGCTGGAGACGGGTTTGCCGCAGCTACTGGCGCCACGGCCGCCGCCGCGTCCGCTGCCGGCGCGAGCGCGTCTGGCTCCGCGTCTGGCTGTAATCGCTTCTGGTTGACGGCCACCACAGCGTGGCCGATCACCTGACCGTGACTGATTAAGTAATTTAGCTTATTCTAATATCGAATCGACGGAACATGCCAGCCCATCTCCGTTGCGGAGTTGTCGAGCGGAGCTGCGACCATGCCGAGGGGCGACCAAGAAGAACCGTATTCTAGAATTGTGATCCCGCGTCTACAATCTGGAGGCACTCGGCACGCATGAGGGGCGTGGCAACATTGACCGAAGCCCGCAGCGGTTCTGAATGGCTTGGCAGCCTCACGAACAGCACGGGATTATTTGGCAAGTCAGCCGAATGGCTCGACACGGCCAATCTGGGCTGCAAGCCGAAATCCTTTGATGATCTGCTATCCGCCGTGATCGATCGCGGCGGAACCGCGAACGGCACGTTCGCCGTGAAGCTGTTTCCACGGCATCTTCACTGGTCGCAGGCCAAATATGGCGCCGACTTCCTGGCGGAATGCAGCCGGCGCCATGCCATGGGTTTGATCCTGCTGGAACGGCGGGACCGTCTTCGCCAAGCGATTTCCTATTGCCGGGCGAAGGCGTCAGGCCATTGGAGAAGCACGATGGACGGCGCGGACCTGGTTCCGCAATACGACTTCGCCGGCATCTGCCAAGCCTATTTCCTGATCGAGCAGAGCTATGCCTTCTGGGAGGCTTACCTGCGGTTGGCCGATCTGCGTTACGATCACTTTTTCTACGAGGATCTGCTGGACGATCCTCGTCCCTACGTCGCGTCGGTGGCCCGGCAGTTGTCGATGGAAATGCCGGACGGAGAGTTCGAGACGAATTTGCGCCTGCAGCGGGACAACCTCACCGAAGATTGGGCGGAGCGGTTCCGCAGCGACGTCAAATCGGAAGACCTGCTGGCGCATCTGCCCAAGAAGGTGGCGCCGCGGAATATCAACAACCTCGCCCGGTTCCTCCTCAAGAAGGAGATGCGAATCGGCCAGGCTTAGGCATTCCTGACAGCCCTGCCATCTGGACAGGTTCCGGCGTAGACCAGCAGTAGACGAACGTATAGGCGATTGCGCCGATCAGACCCCACGCGCCGATCGAGGGGCCGTTGCTCGTCCAGTGCATCTGCGCGGCAGTGCCTGAAACGGCGAGCGTCACCAGCATCTGAGTGATGCGTAAGAATTTCTGCTCCATCTCGCGCATATGGCACTCACAAGGAAACGATTGAAGGCCTACGGCAAAAGTAGGATATCGTAGGTATCTTCTGGCAGTTCGCGGATATCGGCCTGTTTCTCGGACTTGCCGTCGAACACGATGCATCGTCGATAGGAGCGGGCCAGGTATTCCGTCATTTCGGAGACTTTGGCTCGATCGTAACGGCCGGGCACGTATTCCATGAGAATCGGAACACCTTGATCCACAATCTCCCCCATGGATCTGATCGCATCGGGTTCGGCGCCTTCGATATCCATCCATACAAGCCCGATCTCTTCCGGGCTGACGTCGAGGTCTTGCAGTATGCCGTCCACGCGGCGCAGTGGGACTTGAACCGATGTTCCGCCGTGATCAGTCATGCTGCTGGCCCCAAAATTCTTCTCGTCAAAATAGAAATCGACTGTCCCATCCCTGTCCCCAACCGCACACTCGATGACCGAGGTTTTCTCAGCCAGCCCGTTCAAGGCAAGGTTCTGCTTCAGCAGGTGGATATTGTTCGGCGCCGGCTCGACGCAGATCAGCCGGTCAAAATGCCCTTGCCTGGTGAGATAGACGCTATGTGTCCCGATGTTTGCGCCTAGCTCCAACAGCGTTTTCCCAAAGGGCTGGCCGATTATCTCAAGTACCCTGTCAGCCAAGGCTCGCTGATATTGGCCATTCCTGAAAAGGTGCCGGCCTACTAGTTCATGAGGCGAGAAAACAAGCCTGTGGTCAGCGAACTGCCTTGTGACCAAAACTATGTCTTCATTGATCGTCAGCAGGCTGAAGTACCGAAACCCGTCAAAGGTACGGAGTCCGGCGAACAATTTGTCGCGCGAGCGCTTTAGCGCCCTGTCGAATGGTCGAAACATTTTTAGCCCCATGCGGTAGTACTAGCGGTAAGTCCGCTTTCTAACAACACTGCAAAATTGATTTTGAAGAAACCTATGTCCATTCTCTGGGAACGGGGTCTAGTGCCGTGGCTTAACGCCAGCGCCACGCCGTACAGCGGCGCGCAGGCGTATTTCTATGATGCCGGTACGCTGACGCCGCACTGTGATCCGGAACGATTTCCGGTGGTCGCCAACTCGGGCGGCATGTTCCCACCAGTCTTCCCGGCAGAGCAGATCCACTATCATTTGAGGATCGAGGACGCCGGCGTCTCGACCATCTGGGTTGTAGACAATATCTCGGTGCCGACAACCGTTGTCCCGGACCCGCCCAGCGGGGCACCGACACGCAATATCTGGTGCTGACGGGGGATCTGAAGCAGACATGGCGAGCCTCGACCCCGACCGGGTATGTCCGATGCAACGGACGCACCACAGGCAATGCTCGTCAGGCGCCACGGAACGGGCAAACGCCGACACCAGCGCTCTCTTCCAGTTCCTGTGGACCGAAGATGCAACATTCGAGCATGGACGATGCCGGAACCGATGGTGTAAAACCGCCGGAATCTCGGCCAACCCCGATCAGCCGCAACGCCTTGTGTAGCCTGCTGGAGCGGGTAGCGGGAATCGAACCCGCGCGTTCAGCTTGGGAAGCTGACAGGCTACCATTACATCATACCCGCGCTGCAGCCTCGTTATCATGACCGCATGGCTTTGGGCAATCGCAAACCGGTCTCACAATGAGGGCTTCGCCAGTTCACCAGTGACGGTCGGCGCCTCTTCCCTGACCTTTGCGACTTCGCCGCCGGCGGCGAAGCTCGGCCAGTATTTCGAGACGGCCAGCGTCGCGCCGGCGGAAGAGAAATGACCATAGTCGAAATAGAGAAACTGCTTGCTGGTGGCATCCGCATAGGAACAGCCGATGGCGTCGCACAGATAGGTGAGCGGGTCGATGAAGGTCGCGCCCTTGGCGAAGAGCTGCACCTGCTTGTTGATGTCGGCATCCATGGCCATAGGCCAGGATGTACTCACGGCGCCTTCGTGTTTTGCAAAGAAAGCGATCTTCTGGACGTCGGCGATGAATTCCGGAGACTGGCCGATGACATAGACCTTGACACCCATGTCACGCAGCCGGTCGATCCTCGTCTGCAGTCCGCCGAAGCCCCTGGCCTGGTAGTCCGTCCATCGGCCGCTCAGGATCACCGCCTGGATATTGGCATCGCGGATGATCGACAGCACCCGTTCGTTGAAGCGGGTGCGGTTCGGCCTGGCATAGGAAAAGAAGGACAGGTTGGGTGGGCAGCCGGCATAGGTATATTGGATGACGTTGGCCTGGATTTTCTGCGCGTTGGCCTCCAGGCCCGAAACGTAGTGAGCCGCGAAGGAATCGCCCCACAGCAGCACATTGGTGGGAAAGCCATGCGTGCGCGTGCAGTCGGCAAGGTTCCAATCCTCGATCCGGCTCGCCCCCTCGTTGAAGCAGACGCTGTTGCGCCAGTCGCCCACCACGATCCGTTGCGTCGAGAAATCGGGGAACCGCTGCGGAAAGCCGTTGCCGAGCATACCGGCCAGACCGCCTACGCACAGCAGGGCGATCGCCGTCGCCGAAAAGGCGAAGATAGGCAGCGCGGCGGTGAAGGCCCGCTTCCGCCGGCAAGGCTGCTCGACATACTTCCAGGAGAAGGTCGCCAGGGCGAAGCTGGCCACCGTCATTGCGACGATCGTCGGCACCGAGACGGCTTTCAGCGAGAGATAATGGACGAAGGAATTGATCGGCCAGTGAACAAGGTAGAGCGAATAGGAGATGAGGCCGACCCAGACCATCGGAGCGAATTGAAGCACGCGCGTGGCGACAGGCACGGGGCGGTCCGCGTGATTTTGGCCCGGATGTGAATGCCAGGCCTTCGAACGCTGGCCACGCCGGTTTTGCGGGATCGGGTGAATCAGGCGCCGGGCAGGTAGATCACGGCATAGTCGTCGGCATAGGCCCGCTTCCAGCCCAGTTCATTGAAGAAGGGGATGCGGGTGTCATCGGCCGTAAGCAGTGCCCAGCCGATGGCGTATTTCTTCAACTGGGCCTCGAGCAGCGGTTTTCCGCCGGTTTGCCCTGTTGCGTCGTCGGCTTTCATAAAACCGTCGAGAAACAGCTGGTCCGTCCTGCCGTCGACGTAGGTCTTGATGCCATGGAAAACCAGCGTGCCGCCGAAATTGTAGGAATTCAAGACATTGCCGGACAGGTGGTGATCCCTGGCGAATGCAAGGGCACCGCTGGCCGACGTCTTCGGGCTCGGCGCGACCTGGTAGGCGTTGTTGAGTGCAAGCGCCGCGCCAACCAGCAACACCGCCGTCGCGCCGCAGAGCAGATGGAATTGGCCGGCGAAGAATTTTTCCAGTCCGTCACGCTTTTCGTTCAGCCAGACGCTGGCTGACAGGGCGGGGTACTGGCGCGCGACTTCGACCGCAACCACCAGCGGAACAAGCAGGAAGAACAGATAGACGAAGCGCTGATGCGACAGGTAGACATGCAAGGTGAAGACGATGAACAACGCCTTGGCCCAGCCGATCCGCAACCTTGACGTCATAAGCCCGAAAAGCGCCACCAGTATCGCGGCTTCCTGCATGTCCTGTTCCGGGGCATTGAACGGCCGCCACTCCAGGATCAGCGGCACCGCCTCATTGCCATGGGCAACGGTGAGCGTGGCCAGGATGGCTTGCACACCATAGGGATGGATGAGGCAGACCAGCGGACAGAGCAGGCCAAACGCCACCCACTTCGCCAAGAGAGCGGGTTTCGACAGGCCGATGCGCGCCAGGAGATCGAGACCGGCGAAGGCGGTGATGACGAAGCTCAAGGTGAAGGTAGCGTGGAGGTTGGCCCAGAGCACAACCAGCGCGAGGAGCCACCAGGGCGGAGCCCGCTCCTCTGCCGATGCACGAAACAACACCGCCGTCCAGATGACGATGATCGGCAAGGTGAAGACGTGGGGACGCGCCGTATAGATAGGGGCGATCAGGAAGGCCAGGATGAATGTCAGCGCTACCGCCACTATCGGCCTCAGCCACGCGCTGAGGAACCATGCCGTCACGAAGACTGTCAGCCCTATCGCGGCGATGATCAGCGCGGCGACGCCATTCCATCCGCCGATACTATAGGCAACGCTCAGAAAGACCTGCCCCAGCCATTCCTTTGCGATCCACGGATGCCCGGCAAAAGTGTAGGAATAGGGATCGACCGTTGGAAATGTCCGGTTTGCCAGGAAATCCAGCCCGACTTTCACTTGCCACCAGCTGTCGGGGTCCTTGAGGGTCGAGCCCGCGAATGGGGCCAATCCAGCAGCTATGATGGAGGCTGCGAACAGGCAGAATACCAGCTTGATGCGCTGCGCATCCTCGAGCCGCGACGTGGTCGGAACGATTGCCTCAACCTGGTTCATGTCGCGCTCCAGGCCATTTCGCCTCTATTCTTGTCGACCGATCGGGGGCATCCGCGCCACCGACGAACGAAACGGGCCTAGCCGGGATGAAAAACGGCAGCGAAGAGCCGGTTTCCCGCCAGATGGACAAACGGGTTTTCGGCGAGAGCGCCAACCTCGCTGGAATGACCGCGCATCCCAGCGTCGTGTTCAACAGGCCGACGGCGCCAGATGGCAGCATCCTCGGACAGTCAAACGAGCGGCTTGACCACATGCGCAAAATATTGGGCTCCAACAGGTATCTTGGTCAGGAAACGCTCAAGCGGCCGCAGCTTTGCAAGCAGTCTGGGAAAGAAAATCCGATAGACGATCCGAGTGCCGGAAAGGCCCGCCGCGGCCATTCGCCTGCCCATCTGCGGCGAGCTTATCAGGACCGCGTTCTCGTCGAAGGCGCAGTTCCTTACCGCGTGGGTGGTGAGCGGATTCCACGGATTGTGCTCGAAGACAAAGAAACTGCCGCCATTGGCCAGCACCCTGCCGATCTCCGCGAACAGTCCGATCTGAAGGTTCCCGGGGATGTGATGGAAAACACAAGCCGCGAAAGCAAGGTCGAAGCTACCGTCGGCGAAGGGGATGGTCTGGCCGTCGAAATGCGCGAACGCGGCCTGACCAGGGAAACGTTCGCTGGCGATGTCGAGCGATTCCCGCGAAGGATCGAGCAGGACGATCTCGCTATCGGGGAACGCTGCGCGCATATAGCCGAGCGAATTGCCGACGCCGGCACCGAAGTCGAGTATGCGCCTGGGCTTCACGCCGGCCCGTCCCAGTGTCGCCGCGACGTCGTCGACCTTGTATTTCGCGAAGAAGTCCGGCGACTCACCACTGAGCCTTATGCTCGCGGCATGCTGCTCTTGGTACTCGCGCGCAAGCTGGTCGAATTCGGCCTCAAGCACGGGCCGCCCTCTTTGCCATCTCCTGCAGGCGATGGACCGGGAGATCGCTGTCCTTGGCCGACTGGCCACGCGAAACGATCTCGTTGACGAAATAGAGCGGCCGCCGCTTCGTCTCCATGTACATGCGGCCGAGATACTCGCCGAAGATGCCGAGCACCAGAAGCTGGACGCTGCCCAGGATGAGCATGATCGCGGCAAGGCTCGTCCAGCCGGGCAGCACATTGCCGACAGACCATTCCAACAGCGTATAGCCAAGTACGAGCAGACCGAGCAGGCCGGACATCATCCCCAGCAGCGAGGCAAAGCGCAAAGGCACGATCGAAAAGCTGGTCATTGCGTCGACCGCCAGAAGAACCATCTTCTTCAGCGGGTAATGGGTTGTGCCGGCAAAGCGCCGGTGCCGTTCATAAGGGAAGGCGACCTGCCTCAGCCCGATCCAACTCACCATGCCGCGAATGAACCTGTAGCGTTCGGGCATCGCGATCAGATGGTCCAGCGCACGGCGGCTCATCAACCGGAAATCTCCGGAGTCCGGCGCGATCTCGACATCGACCATCCTGCCGAGCAGACGGTAGAACATCGAGGCGGAGGCCAGCTTGAACCAGCTTTCGCCGTCCCGTTTCACCCTTTGGCCGTAGACGACGTCGAAGCCTTCATCCATCCTGGCCATCATCGCGCCCAGCAGTTCGGGCGGATCCTGGAGATCGGCGTCGAGAATGAGAATGCGCTGGCCGCGGCAGAATTCCAGCCCCGCGCTCAAGGCGATCTGGTGGCCGTAGTTGCGTGCAAGATCGATGGCGACCACATGGTCGTCCTTTTCGGCCAGTTCGAAAATGGCCTCGCGGGTGCCGTCGGTCGCCCCATCGATGACGAGCACGACCTCGTAGGAGAGGCTTTGCTCGAGGCATACCGCGCTGACGCGTCGGTGAAGCTCCGCCACGCCGTCGCGTTCATTGTAGCAAGGCACGACGACCGACAACATGGGTGCGCGGTGCGCGTCGATTTTTCCCGTTCCCACCAAAGCCTGGCTCCCGCTTTGGAAATGGCAATAGCGGCAATTGGTTAGAAAACAGATAAATCAGCGATCGGCGCGGCCGCTGGCTGGCCGGCCGCCATGCGTTTGGCGCCTTCAACGGCCCGGGTCACGAACGAACCGGCAGTTCCATGCGGATGCGGGCACCGCGCCATGAGCCCGCCAGGATCCTGATCGTTCCCTCGTGCCGCAGCGCGATCTGCCGGGCGAGGTTCAGGCCCAAGCCGGCCCCGCGCGACTGCGGCTGCAGGCGATAGAAGGGCTCGAAGACATTCTCTCGCTCTTCCTCAGGAATGCCCGGGCCTTCGTCGCGCACTTCGATGCCGCCCGTCCTGTCGATCGCAATCGTGATGGTACCGCCGCCGCCGCCATGCTCGATGGCGTTGCGCATGAGGTTGGCGAGTGCCCGCTCGATCTGCAGCACGTTGACTTCGACGCGTGTCTTGTCGGTAGAAGGCTCGAAGGCAAGGTCGTAGCCGGCCTCGATGGCGAGTGGCGCGAAGTCGGCCGCCACCCGGCTGACCAGATCGTCGAGATCGACGATCTCGCGCTGGTCGGATGGACGGTCGAGCAGTTGATGGTCGAGCAGTTGCTGGGCAAGATGCGACAGGCGCTCGATATCATGCAGCCGCCGCACGCTTTGCGGCTCCTGTCGCAGCAACTCGGCGCGTGTGCGTAGGATGGCGATCGGCGTGCGCAATTCGTGCGCCGCGTCGGTGAGGAAACGGTTGTGCCGGTCGTATCCCTGCGCGAGGCGGGCCAAAGCCTCGTTGAAGGCATGCACCAGCGGCGCGATTTCCTGCGGCACGTGCTTGACCGGCAACTGCATCGCGCGGGTACCGATATCGATGCGGGCAGCCTGGCGGACGGTTTCGACAAGGCCGGCAAAGGAGCGCCGGCCCACGGCCGGCGTCGTCACCAGCGTGGTGGCGCCCATGACGAGGACGATGGGCAGCAACAGGATCGCGATGACGAGCGCAAGCGCCGGCAGGGCGCGCTCCCAGTTCCTGCTGCCGTCCGGATACCGGGCGACCTCCACCGTCGCCGAAATGTTGATCTCGAGCCCGTCGGTCTCCTGGCGCGACGACTGCGTCGCGGCGATGATCTGTACCGCGCCGGCTTTGGTCGAAGCGTTTTCGATATAGGCTTCCGGCCGCGTGTCCTTGTCGGAGAATCCGATCGTGGCGTGGTCTGCTTGGCCGAGCAGGCCACCAAGGTCCTTGGCGTAGACATCCGGTATCGTGCCGGAACGGACGCTTTGCCCGCTACCGTCGCGAACGATGTACCAGACATTGGGGAAGCTCTGGCGAAACGCGGCGAGGTCTTGCGTTTCACGGACAATCAGCCTGCCATCCTTGTCGCGGTCGACGGCATCCTTGACGGCCGCGACAGCAGCCTCGTTGTCGATGAGCAGCCTCGGATTGGCGATCCAGAGGGCTGCCGCGCACAAAACGATGAAGAGGAGCAGCGTCGCCGCCTGGAGCAGAATCAGCCGGCGGACCAGGATCCATTGCAGCGAGCGCGCGCGCAGCTTCTTCACGAGGCTGCCCGCAGGAGATAGCCAAGATTGCGGATCGCTCGTATCTCGATGCCGGCGGCGACATCGTCGAGCTTGCGGCGCAGCCGCGAGACATGTGCGTCGAGCGCATTCGAGCCGATCTCGTCGTCCAGGGCGTAGACGGCTTCCTCGAGAGCGCTGCGCATGATCGTCCGGCCCGGCCGGCGGATGAGCGTTTCAAGCACCAGCCTTTCACGTCGCGGCAAATCGAGCGCCTGATCCTCGACCAGCGCCTCGCGATGGCGGAAATCATAGGTGAGGCGCCCGACCATTGTCTGGTTGGCGCGTGAGGTGAACGAGCGGCGATGCAGGGCGTGGAGCCGCGCGACGAGTTCCACCGTGGCGAAAGGCTTGACCATGTAGTCGTCGGCGCCGGCATCGAGCCCGGCGACCCGGTCGTCCAGCCCGCTCATCGCCGTCAGCGCGATCACCGGCGCATCCAGATGCAGGGCGCGCAGGCGCGGGATCAGACTGAGGCCGTCGCCATCCGGCAGCCGGCGGTCCAGCACCACGGCGTCGTGATGGCCCAGACGAGCCACCGCCTCGGCGTCGGCCAAGGTCGCGGCATGGTCGACGATGATGTCCAGACGCTCCAGGGCGGTCTTCAGCACGGAGGCCATTTCCGGTTCGTCCTCGATCAGCAGGACGCGCATTGGCGTTCTCCTTCACCCACTGCCGCAGGATTTGCGGTTCGGCGGTTCATTCGCATTCCAGCTTTGGCCGGCGGAAATTGGTGATGAACCAGCGGCCGCCGGAAGCGCGGGCGTAAAATGTGTAGAAGCATTCCTGACGCTCGATATAGCCGGGCGTTTCGGTCTCTTCATAGACGGTTCCGTGTTTTGTGTGGCGGACTTCGCCACTCGATGTCCCGGAAACCGCTGACGTCGAGACCTGGCGCCACTGATAGGCGCGCTCTCCCTGACCGAGGTCTACGATCGCCGTCGGCGGACCGTAATCCAGAACGACCGATTCGACCGGTTGTCCGACATAATTCTTCATGATGTCGGAGGCGCAACCCGCCAATGCGAGTGCGTTCGCAATGAACGATAGCAACGATAGCTTGGACGTCCGTCGGCCGGAGCGATGCGTGGACATTGCTGATTCCCATGGTGAAAATTCACGCAGGGGACCTAGATTGCGAAGATTACATCGACATTGCGACAAGCATGGATTGCTCTTTCCTCGAGGGAACGTCCGCGTCCGGGCATCGATGCATCGACGACAAGATCGCGCGATGCCGTTGCGGCCATCGCGCGATCGGGGTCGGCCCACTTGCTGTTTCTAGAACCGGTAGTTGATGCCGGCTTTCAACTCATGGCTGCCGATCGTCTCCTTGGATCTGCCTAGGGCCGATGTCGTTTCCACGCCGGGGGTGCGGACATAGTCGTACTCGACCTTGGCCGAGAGGCCGCCGGCGAAACCCTGCTCGATGCCGGCGCCGACGAGGTAACCGACCTTCCATCCGTCGCTGCTCCTCACGCCGTCGCCCTTGTCGAACCTGGTCATGGCCACGCCGCCGGTTCCGAACAGCAACGTCTGGTCGAAGCTCACACCGGCCTTCGCCTTGGCCGCGCCGCGCCATTTCTCCTTGATCTTGCCGCCCCGGACATCGTGTTCGGCGCCGCCCAGATAGGAACCTTCGATCTCGGCGCCGAGAACCGCCGGGCCCATCTGCTGGTTGTAGCCGGCCTGGACGCCGCCGCTGAACCCGTTTCGACCGGCGAACGGGTTCGGCATCCCCGTGAACGCCGTGCCGCCATGGACGCCGACATAGGCGCCGCTCCACTGGAAGGCAGGGGGATCATTGTAGGCAGGTGAGAGGTCGGCGGCCATCGCCGGCCCGAGAAGACACAGGGCGAGGGCACTCGCCGTCAGGACGATCTTTGCTTGAGGGGACACTGCATTACTCCAACACAAACGCGCATCCGCACCCGATACGCTGGTTAATTGCCGAGGAGCCTGACCGTTGAGGCGGTCAGCTCCGATGGGTGTCTTTCAGGGATGGTCGCGCGGTTCTGGGGACCGGCTTTCACCGGCGGTGGTAGGGGCAGAGCGCCGCGCGGTCCGTCACCTGAAAGACGCCTGGTATCTCGCAAGTGAAAATTGCACGCACATTGCGCAAAACCGGAAAATGACGGTTTTGTGCTTTATTTTCAATAAATTAAAATGAAATTGTTTACCCGAACTTAAGAATTGCGGGCTTTCGGAAGCCGCTCTGTCAGGCGCTTGAGCGATCCGGGCTTTCGATGGCGCTCAACATCTGGCTGCGGCTTATCAGTTTCCCCGTACAGACCGCACCGGCTTGATGGATGGCCGTCAAGCACGTATCTCTGGGCCGTGCCCACGAGTCCGGGCATCTCAATCGGGAGACGGCCTTGTCCGCACTGACGCGCTTTCTCGGCGACTCGCCGCTCAGGGTTATCCTGAAGCTGCTGGTGGTATCCTTTCTCGTCGGCCTGGTCATGAACGCCTTCGGCTGGTCGCCGATGGATGTATTCTACGGCATCCAGAAGTTCTTCATCGATCTCTGGAATCTCGGCTTCCACGCCATCGACCGCTTCCTCGGCTACATCCTGCTCGGTGCCGCGATCGTCGTGCCGGCCTTCATCCTGCTCAGGATCGCCAACTACCGGAAGTGACCTTCAGGCATAGCCCGACGCCACCTCGAACAGGATGGCGTGACGCGCGGCAAGTGCCGGCACATCGGTGGAATAGCCGCCGCCGATGACACCGCAGACAGGAATGCCGAGCGCCCGAAAATGGCCGACGACCATCTCGTCGCGGGCGCGCAGGCCGTTGTCGGAAAGCGCCAGCCTGCCGAGCCGGTCCCCGGCATGGACGTCGACGCCGGCATTGTAGAAGACGATGTCCCAATGCGCACGGCTGGAGAGCTCCGGCAGGATGGTATCAAGCCTTTCGACATAGGCCGCGTCGCCCGTGCCGTCGGGCAGCGCGACGTCGACGTCCGAGGCGATCTTGCGTGCGGGGTAGTTGCGCTCGCCATGCATGGAAAAGGTGAACACGCGTGGCTCATCGCCCAGAATATCGGCCGTGCCGTCGCCCTGATGCACGTCGAGGTCGACCACCAGGACCTTCTGCGCCGCACCCTCCGCGAGCAGCACCAGCGAGGCGACGGCGACATCGTTGAAGGTGCAGAAGCCGGCGCCTTGCGCGCGCCGCGCGTGATGGCTGCCGCCGGCGGTGTTGCAGGCAATGCCGTGGCGCAAGGCAAGCCGGGCTGCCAGCACAGTGCCGCCGGTGGCAAGCTGCGCGCGCAGCGAAACGCGCGGGCCGACCGGAAAGCCGATCTCGCGTTCGATTTTTTCCGGCACGGAACACAAGAGGACCTGGTCGACATAGGCGGCCGCATGGGCAAGCTTCAGCCACGGCGCCGGCGCGGGTTCAGCTGTGTTGAGCGCGCCGGGTCCGGCCAGTCCGCGTGCGCGCAAGGCCTTCATCAGCAGCGGATATTTGCTCATCGGAAAGCGATGGTTGGTGGCGAAGCCGGCGTCGTAGTCGGGGTGATGGACGATCTGCAGGAGCATGAACTGGGTCGGATGGCTTCGCGCCAGAGCGGGATTTCGGTTGGCCGTCGCGGACGGGCGATTGCGTGGTGGCCGGAAAATGAGGCACATCGGTTCCCCGATCAAGTCGCAATCAGCAAGGCAGCAATCTTTGGACAAGGGTGCCATCCCAACCGACGCCAGAGCCTTTTCCGTCACCAACCGCTCGGTGCTTGCCATCGCCGTGCCGATGACGCTCGCCTATCTGACGACGCCGCTGCTTGGCCTGGTCGATACGGCTGTTGTCGGCCAGTTCGGTGATGCCGCCTTGCTTGGCGGCCTGGCGGCCGGCGCATTGGCTTTCGACGTCGTCTTCACCAGCTTCAACTTTCTGCGCTCGGGCACCACCGGCCTCGTCGCCCAGGCTTTCGGGCGTGGTGACGCTCTCGAGGAACAGGCGGTGTTCTGGCGCGCCGTGCTGATCGCGGTCGTTGCCGGCGCCATGCTGGCAGCGCTTTCGCCGCTCATCGCCGTTGGCGGCCAGTGGTTCATGGATGCCGGACCACGCGTCAGCGAGGCGATGGGCGTTTATGTCAGGATCAGGCTGCTCGCCGCCCCGTTCTCGCTGATCAACTACGCCATCCTTGGCTATGTCCTGGGGCGTGGCGAGGGCGGGCTCGGGCTTGTCCTGCAACTGGTGCTCAACGGAATCAACATCGCGCTCTGCTTCCTGCTCGGCCTTGAACTTGGCTGGGGCGTTTCCGGTGTCGCCTGGGCGACCGTCACCGGCGAATTCCTCGCCATGCTGCTTGGTCTCGCGATCGTGGTGCGCCGGTTCCGATCCAGCCCGCCCTTGCCTCGCCACCGCCTGCTCGACATGGGCGCCTTCCTGCGCATGCTGTCGCTCAACCGCGACATCATGATCCGCTCGTTCTCGCTGCTTGCCGCCTTCGCGCTGTTCACCCGCCAGGGCGCACAGTTCGGAACAGTGACGCTCGCCGCCAACGCGGTGCTGATGAATTTCTTCCTCGTCGCCGGTTATTTCCTCGACGGTTTCGCCACGGCCGCCGAACAGCTCGCCGGCCGCGCCGTTGGCGCGCGTGCGGCGCAACCCTTCCGGCAGGCGGTCCGCCTGACCCTGTTTTGGGGCTTCGGCTTGGCCGGTGGCGCGACATTGGTGCTGTTGCTGGCCGGCGCTAATCTGGTCGCTGTCGTCACGACGTCGCAGGATGTCCGCGCAGTAGCCGATGCCTACCTGCCTTGGGCAGCGTTCACCGCGCTGAGTGGCGTGCTTGCCTTCCAGATGGATGGTGTCTTCATCGGCGCGACATGGTCGCGCGACATGCGCAACATGATGCTCTTGTCGTTCCTCGTCTTTGCCGCCGCGCTGATCACGCTTGCGCCCGCCTTCGGCAATCACGGCCTGTGGGCGGCCTTGCACGTCTTCCTGCTCGTGCGGGGATTGAGCCTGCTGACGATTCTGCGGGTCAGGGTGCGAACGGCGTTCAGCTGAGCGGCTTCGACGCCCACTGGTCGAGGTGGCTGTCGCGCAACTCGCGCATCGACCTGAGGTTCTCTGTTTCGGCAAAGCGTGCCATTCCGGCGACGATCCGGCCCGGTAGCGCTGGTCCGGCATAGATCATGCCGGTGTAGAGCTGGACGAGATCGGCGCCGGCACGGATCTTTTCCAGTGCGGTTTCGACCGAGTTGACGCCGCCGACGCCGATGATGGCCATTTCCGGCCCGAGCAGCTTGCGCATCTTGGCCAGCACGATGGTCGAGCGCTCGAACAGCGGCTTTCCCGAAAGCCCGCCCGTCTCCCGCGCGACGTCACCGCTACGCAGCGCCGGGCGGGAAATGGTGGTGTTGGAAACGATGATGCCATCGATCCGTTTTTCCATGACTTCGGCGGCGATATCCTCCATCTCGGCCTCGACCAGATCCGGCGCGATCTTGAGAAAGATCGGCGGCTGCGCGATTGCCGCCGCACGCGCGGCCATGACGCGCGACAGGAGCTCACCAAGCTGTTCGCGCGCCTGCATGGTGCGCAGGCCCGGCGTGTTGGGTGAGGAAATGTTGACGGTGAGATAGCTGGCGTGGGGCGCGAAGCGGGCGACGCCGCGCTCATAGTCGCCGACGCGGTCGGTGCTGTCCTTGTTGGCGCCGATGTTGACGCCGACTATGCCGGTGCGCCCCTTGCGCGCCGCAAGGCGTTTTTCAGCGGCGGCATGGCCCTCATTGTTGAAGCCCAGCCGGTTGATGACGGCTTCATCCGATGTCAGCCGAAAGATGCGCGGCTTCGGATTGCCGGATTGCGGCAGGGGCGTGATGGTGCCAACCTCGGCGAAGCCGAAGCCGAGGCCAAGCAGCGCATCGGGCACCTCGGCGTTCTTGTCGTAGCCAGCCGCCATGCCAAGCGGATTGGGGAAATCGAGACCGCAAAGGCTGACCTTCAGCCTTGTATCGCGAACCGTCCGCGCGCCGACCGGCAGGCCGCAGCGTAGCGCCGCGATCGACAGGCCGTGCGCGGTTTCCGGATCGAAGGTGAACAGCAGCTTCTGGCCGATCCGGTCGAGCACGCTCATTACCCCTCCAGGGCCGGGAACTGGTGAGTGCCGTCGGCACCGAGCGGCAGCGGCTTGACCCACAGCACCGACTTCAGGTCGAGCACGCCGTAGAGATGCGGAAACAGCGCGCCGCCGCGCGAGACTTCGTATTTCAGCGCATCGCCCAGGCCGGTTCCGTCGATGGCGACCAGCAGAAGGTCGGTCTGGCCGGAAAAATGCTTGGCCGCGGTTTCCTCGACCTGCTCGGCCGTCGAAAAATGGATGAAGCCGTCGGCGACGTCGATTGGCGCGCCGGTAAAGTGGCCATTGGCTTCGGCCTCGCGCCAAGGCGCTTGCGGACTTATCTTGTAGATAATCTGTGACATGGTTGCGCTATAATCCGAACCAGTCGCGCGGGGAAGGCCACGCCAAGGGTCTTCCCCATTTCCGGCGCAAACATGCGATATTTCAGGCTTTGGCCATGGAGGACAACATGCGTCTGCAGCACATCTTGATCCCCGCCGCGCTCGTTTCACTGGTCGCGGCCTCAGCTTATTCGGAAGAAGCCGACCGCTACCGGCTGGAAAAGTCTGATAACGGCTATGTCCGCATGGATACGCAGACCGGCGCGATGTCGATCTGCGAGGAGCATTCGGGCCAGCTCGTCTGCAAGATGGCGGCCGATGAACGCGCCGCCTACCAGGACGAGGTCGATCGCTTGCAGACCTCGATGAAGGCGATGGACGAGCGTGTCACCAGGCTGGAGAATTCGCTCTCCGCCCGCCTCGAATCGACACTGCCGAGCGAGGAGGATTTCAACAAGACGATGAGCTATATGGAGCGCTTCCTGAAGAGCTTCATGGGCATCGTCAAGGATATGGACAAGGACAGCGGCGGCGCCCAGCCCAACTCGCAGAAGACCTGAGCGCTAGTGACGAGGGAAAACGCGGCGCGCTGGCTTTGCCGCTTGAAAACAGCGCGCGGCCCCTCATAATCGTCCGACTGATCCCGCAAAAAGCAGTAAATCGGGATTCGGGGAGGGACATCTTGCCGTCAGGCTATACCTTCGTCATCGCCGACGACCACCCGCTGTTTCGCGGCGCCCTGCGCGAGGCGCTTGCGGGGATCGGCAATGTCACCGCCATCCACGAGGCCGGCGATTTCGAAAGCGCCAAGGCGCTGGTCGTGGCCAATGAAGATGTCGATCTCGTGCTGCTGGACCTGTCGATGCCTGGCGCCAGCGGCCTCTCCGGCCTGATCTCGTTGCGTGGCATCCATCCGGCGGTGCCGCTGGTCGTGGTGTCGGCGCATGACGATCCGGCGACCATCCGGCGCGCTCTCGATCTCGGCGCCTCCGGTTTCATCTCGAAGTCGGCCAGCATGGAAGAAATCCGCGGCGCCGTGCAGTCGGTGCTTGCCGGCGATATCGCGGCACCTGTCGGCGTCGATCTCGGCGTCGAACGCGATCCCGAAATATCGGACCTGATCAAGCGGCTGCAGGCGTTGACCCCGCAGCAGACCCGCGTGCTCGGCATGCTGGCCGAGGGCCTGCTCAACAAGCAGATCGCTTATGAACTCGGCGTCTCCGAAGCGACGATCAAGGCACATGTCTCGGCCATATTGCAGAAGCTCGGCGTCGACAGCCGCACCCAGGCGGTGATCCTGCTGTCCAAGATCGGCAGCGACCCGCTGCAGCCGGCGGGCTGAAGGCCAGGCGCCTGGTGCTCGCGGCTATTCTCGCTGAGACAGGTGATGGGCCTGGGTGCCTCGACATCACTCCGCCGCCCGCACCATCGGCCTGAACCTGGCCATCATAGAACGCAGGACCGCCGGCTTCAGCGGCTTGTTGATCATCGGGATGTCGAGGCCTGCCGCCGCTGCTCGCACCTCGTTGGAGCGGTCGGCCGTGACCAGCACGGCCGGCAGGTCGTCACCGTGGGTCGCGCGCAGCCTGATGATGATGTCGAGACCGGTTTCGCGGTCGAGATGGTAGTCGGCAAGCACGATGTCCGGACGGTGGATCGCGGCCCCGTCCAGATCCCCCGAGCCGGTCGCCGTGGCGACATTGCAGCCCCAGCCTTCGAGCAGCAGCCGCATGCCATCGAGGATGCGGATGTCGTTGTCGATGCACAGCACATGCAGCCCCGACAGCGAAGCCGCCGCGCGGGCCGGCGCCCTGGTCTCGACCTCGTGTCGCGGCTCCTGCGCGGCCGCCACCGGCAGGATGACGGAAAAGCGCGTGCCCTTGCCCGGATTGGAGAAGATGCGGATTTCGAGCCTGAGCACTCGGGCGATGCGGTCGACAATGGAGAGGCCGAGGCCAAGACCTTCGGCTTCGCGCGCACCTTCGTCGAGCCGGGTGAACTCATGGAAGACGGTGTTCAGCTTGTCGCCGGCAATGCCGATGCCGGTGTCGATGACCTGGATCTCCGCCAAGTCGCCACGCCGCCGCACACCGACAAGGATGCGGCCCCGGCGGGTGTATTTGATGGCGTTGGAAACAAGATTCTGGATCAGGCGACGCAACAGGTTGCGGTCCGTCGTCACCGTCAGCGACGACGGCATGATCGTCAGGCCAAGCTTCTTCTCCGCGGCCAGTGGCCGAAAATCATTGCCGATCTGGCGCAGCAGGCCATCAAGGCTGAAGGCGGTGTCATCAGGCTTCATGGCGCCGGCATCGAGGCGCGAAATGTCGAGCACGGC
Organism: Mesorhizobium sp. ESP7-2; assembly: GCF_020164715.1. NCBI lineage: Bacteria > Pseudomonadati > Pseudomonadota > Alphaproteobacteria > Hyphomicrobiales > Phyllobacteriaceae > Mesorhizobium > Mesorhizobium sp. ESP7-2. Next base: position 197,707 of record NZ_JAIUGQ010000002.1, on the reverse strand, counting down.
GCCCAGAATGGTCTCCACCGATTCCAGCGAGGATTCGATGTTGATGGCCGCCTTGCCGGCCGGCCCCTTGCCGGCCCTCTCGATCAGCGAGGAGCAATAGAGCCGGGCAGCATTCAAGGGTTGCAGGATGTCGTGACCGGCGGCGGCAAGGAAGCGTGTCTTGCCGAGATTGGCCTCTTCGGCGAGCATCTGGGCCTGTGCCAGCTCCTCGTTGACCCGGGTCAATTCCTCGTTGACCCTGGTCAGTTCGATGGTGCGGGTCTTGACGCGCTGCTCCAGCGATTCATTGGCGCGCTTCAACGCCAGGTCCTGCTCGACGCGGCCGGAGATGTCGGCATAGGTGGCGACGATGCCGCCGTCGGGCATCGGGTTGGAGCGCAGTTCCAGGATGCGGCCGCTGGTCTTCAGTTCCATCTGCCAGGGGCTGACGAAGCTGGTCAGCCGGTTGAGCATCGTCACGCGCTGGTCGCCAGGAATGTCGCCGCGCTCGGCGAGATGGCGAAGGATCTGGTCGAGCGAAACGCCGACCTGGCCCATCTCGTCGGGCAGGTCGAACAGCGCCCGGTACTGGCGGTTCCAGCAGATCAGCCGGAAGTCGCGGTCGAAGACGGTGATGCCTTGCTCCATCTGGTCGAGCGCGATCTGCAGCAGGTCGCGGTTGTGCTGCAGCGCTTCCGTGGCGTCGTCGAGCAGGCGGAAGGCGTCGCGGGATTCGCGGTCGTGGCGTCTGAACAGCAGCGACAGGATCAGCCGCGCCGAGGAGGAGCCGACGGCGCTGGCCAACAGCTGCTCGGAAAAGCGGATGACGTCCATGCTGGCCTGCTCGTTGCCGTGCAGCGAGGTGCCGTTGCTCTTCTCGAAGGATTGAAAGGACCGCTCGGTGCGCTCGACACCGAGATAGCGTGCGATCGTGTCCTTGAGGTCGTTGACGGTGATGGCGGTGCGGAAACGGCGCAGGCTCGGCATCGGGCCGGCTTCGCGCGGCACGAAGATCGACGCCTGGATGCGCTCCAGCGGCACCGACGCGCGCGACAGAGATCCGAAGACGAAGAACAGCGCGTTGACCGACAGGCTCCACAGCACGCCGTGGTTCAGCGGTTCGGCGACGGTGCCGAACAGGGCCTGCGGCCGCAACGCCTCGAAGCCGAACAGCCCATGCACGATGATGCCGGTATCGGGCGCGACGAGCGACGGCACCAGCAGCGTGTAGCCCCAGACCAGGATGCCGGCGACCATGCCGAGCGCCGCGCCCCGGCCGTTGGCGCCGCGCCAGATCAATCCGCCGATCAGGGCCGGCGCGAACTGCGCGATCGCCGCGAAGGACATCAGGCCGATCGAGGACAGCCGGGCGCTGTTGGTGCTCTCGCGATAGTAGAGAAAGGCAATGAACAGAAGGATGAAGATCGACGCCCTCCGTACATTGAGGATGAGCGTCGACCAATCCTCGTTCTCGGAGGTGGTCGTGCGCAACAGCCGGCGCACGAACAACGGGATGACCAGGTCGTTCGAGATCATGATCGACAGCGCCACGCTCTCGACGATGACCATTGCGGTTGCCGCCGACAGGCCGCCGATGAAGGCGGCCATGGCCAGGAAATCATGGCCGCTGAACAGCGGCAGCGACAGCACATAAAGGTCGCTGCTCGTTCTTGTGCCGACCAGCGTCAGGCCGGCAAAGGCGATCGGCAGCACGAACAGGTTGATCGCCACGAGGTAGAGCGGGAACACCCAAGTCGCCGTGCGCAGTTCGGCCTCGCTGCGGTTCTCGACGATGGTGACGTAGAACTGCCGCGGCAAAAGGATGATGGCGAAGCCGCTGAGACACGTCAGCACCAGCCAGGTGGCGAGCGACGTCGAATAGCCCATTGCCTGCCGCACCTGGCCATTCTCGGCCAGCCGGTCGAACATGTCGCCCGGCCCGCCGAAGATCAGGAAGGTGACCATCAGGCCGATGGCCAGGAAGGCGGCGAGCTTGACCACGGTCTCGACCGCGACCGCCAGCACCAGCCCGTCCTGGTGCTCGGTGGCGTCGGCATGGCGCGTGCCGAACAGGACCGAAAACAGCGCAAGCAGCATGGCGACGACCAGCGAGATGTCGCTGACGAACGGATCGAACGAGGGCGGCGAGCCCGTATAGTGCTCGACCATCAGGCTGACCGAGCCGGAGATCGCCTTCAATTGCAGCGCGATATAGGGCACGGCGCCGATCGTGGCGATCAGCGTGGCGATCGCGGCCACGGTGAAACTCTTGCCGTAACGCGCGCCGAGGAAGTCGGCGACCGAGGTGATCTTCTCGGTCTTGGCCAGCCGCACGATGCGGTTGAGCAGCGGAAAGCCGAACACAAACACCAGCACCGGACCTGTATAGATGCCGAGGAATTCGAGGCCGCGTTCGGAGGAAAGGCCGACCGAGCCGAAGAAGGTCCAGGACGTGCAGTAAATGGCAAGACTGAGCGCATAGATGAAAGGCCGTGCCCGGCCGGGCCCCGAAATCGCCGAGCGGCGGTCGCCCAGGCTGGCGATGGCGAACAGCAGCGTCACATAGGCGATAGCAATGATGACGATGAACAAGCCCTGCACGCCGGCAAGATCCTCCCTGTGCCGATTTTAACCTGGCCGGGTCAGACGCAATCACAGCTTGGGCGCCAAGTCCATCGCGGCTTTCGGCGCATGCGGGCGATGATTTCCGGCGGCTGCCCGAGGTAAGAAGAAACCGGCTGTTTTCTCTTTTTGCCCGTGTTGCAACTTCCGGTTTTTGTTATGTTTGATTTGGGTCGATGCCGGGAAGGTGGGAGCGGCAGCACGGCCGGTCATAAGGAGGGTCGAATGCTGAAAGAATTCCAGGAGTTCATTTCCAAGGGCAATGTGATGGACTTGGCCGTCGGCGTCATCATCGGCGCTGCCTTCGGCAAGATCGTCACTTCGCTGGTCGACGACGTCATCATGCCTTTTATCGGCGCTCTCGGAGGGGTCGATTTTAACAACTACTTCATTGGCCTCTCGCACAACGTGACCGCTACCAACCTGGAAGATGCGCGCAAGCAAGGTGCGGTCTTCGCCTACGGCAGCTTCATCACCGTGGCGCTGAACTTTTTGATCATAGCCTTTGTCATCTTTCTGATGGTCAAAGCCGTGAACAACATGCGCAGGCGACTGGAGAAGGAAAAGCCCGCCGCAGCGGCAGCTCCTCCGCCGGCCGATGTACAGCTTTTGACCGAAATCCGCGATCTGCTGGCCAGGCGATAGACGGATAGGGTTCTTCTGGACCAAAACCCCGGTCGTTCGCGGCCGGGGTTTTCTGTTTTCGTATCTGGTAAGCAGCGCTTACGAACGCCCGAGACAACGGACCCACCGATGACCCTGATCCAGACCCTGCGCCCCGAGGCCCTGGCCGCACCTGAAAGCGGTATCGTCGCCGTCGTCAACTACGGCAGGCTGCGCGAAGGCCTGATCCCGCTCTGGGCCGGCGAGGGCGACCTGCCGACGCCGTCCTTCATCACCGATGCCGCGTCGAAGGCGCTGGCCGGCGGCGAGACGTTCTACACCTGGCAGAGGGGCCTCCCTGATCTCAGGCAGGCGCTTGCCCGCTACTATTCCAGGCATTTCGCCAAGACCTTCCCCGAGGAGCAATTCATCGTCACCGGCTCAGGCATGCATGCCATCCAGCTGGCGCTCGATGCGCTTGCGGGAGCCGGCGACGAAGTGATCTACCTGTCGCCCGCCTGGCCGAATTTCGACGCCGCCGCCGCGATAGCGGGTGCCGTGCCGGTGCCGGTCACGCTCGACCATTCCGGAAATGGCTGGTCATGCGACGTCGAGAAGATCGCTGCGGTGGTCACGCCGCGCACGAAGGCGTTGTTCATCAACACGCCGTCCAATCCGACCGGCTGGACCGCCGATCATGAGACCTTGCGGGCGATCCTCGATCTCGCCCGTGCCAAGGGTCTGTGGATCATCGCCGACGAGATCTATTCGCTGTTCCACTATGGTCATGGCCGCGCGCCATCCTTCCTCGACATCGCGGAGGCGGAAGACCGTATCCTGTTCGTCAACAGTTTTTCCAAGAACTGGGCGATGACCGGCTGGCGCGTCGGCTGGATCAAGACGCATCCTAGCCTGCAGCAGGTGTTCGAGAACCTGATCCAGTATTCGAACTCGGGCGTCGCCCAGTTCATGCAGCGCGGCGCGGTCGCGGCGCTCGACGAAGGCGATGGCTTCGTCGCCGAACAGGTGGAGCGAGCGAGGAAGGCCCGTGACCTGGTCTGCGGCATTCTCGGCGAAACCGGCAAGGCGCGCTTCACCGTGCCGCAAGGCGCCTTTTATCTGTTCTTCACCGTCGACGGCATCACGGATTCACGCAGCGCTGCCTTCGACATTGTCGACAAGGCCAATGTCGGCCTGGCGCCCGGCACCGCCTTTGGCCCCGGTGGCGAGGCGTTCCTGCGGCTGTGCTTCCACCGCCGCCTCGACCAGCTCGAGGAAGCGGCAAGCCGGCTGGCAAGATGGATAAAGACTGTTTGAGCAGGTGGCGGGCTTAACCGCCCGACTTGGGCACCAAGAGCGGGATGATGCGGTCGCTCTTGGCCACTGAAGGCCGTCCCGCCGAACCATAGGGAATGCCCAGCGCGTCCCAGGTTTCGACCAGCGCATCCTGCAATTCGGCGATCAACGCGTCCGAATGGAACGGCGTCGGCGTGATGCGCAGCCGTTCGGTGCCACGCGGCACCGTCGGGTAGTTGATCGGCTGGATATAGATGCCGTGCACGCCGAGCAGGCGGTCGCTAGCCATCTTGCAAAGTTCCGGATCGCCGACCAGCACCGGCACGATATGGGTGGCGGACTCCATCACCGGCAGGCCGGCGGCGGCAAGAATCTGCTTGGTTCGGCTCGCCTGCCGCTGCTGGGCGTCGCGCTCGGCCTGTGAGCGCTTGAGATGCCGGATCGACGTTGTGGCCGCGGCGGCGATCGCCGGCGGCAGCGCGGTGGTGAAGATGAAACCGGGCGCATAGGAGCGCACCGCGTCGATGACAGCGCTGGTGCCGGTGATGTAGCCGCCCAGCGTGCCGAACGCCTTGGCCAGCGTGCCTTCGATGATGTCGATACGGTCGGCCAGGCCTTCGCGCTCGGTGATGCCGCCGCCGCGCGGCCCGTACATGCCCACCGCATGGACCTCGTCGATATAGGTCATGGCGTTGTAGCGCTCGGCGAGTTCGACGATCTCCTTGATCGGCGCGATGTCGCCATCCATCGAATAGACGCTTTCGAAGACGATCAACTTGGCGCGTTCGCGGCCTGCCGTCTGCAACAGGCTTTCCAGATGCGCGACGTCATTGTGGCGGAAGATCTTCTTCTCGGCGCCCGAGCGCCTGACACCTTCGATCATCGAGGCATGGTTCAGCTCGTCCGAGATGATCAGGCAATTGGGCAAGAGCCGTGCGATGGTCGAGATCGAGGCTTCGTTGGAGACGAAGCCGGAGGTGAACACCAGGGCCGCTTCCTTGCCGTGCAGGTCGGCAAGCTCATGCTCGAGTTCGACCAGCGGGTTGGACGTGCCGGAGATGTTGCGGGTGCCGCCGGCGCCGGAGCCCATCTTGCCTGCCGCGTTCTGGAACGCGGCGATGACATCGGGATGCTGGCCCATGCCGAGATAGTCGTTGGAACACCAGACGGTGATTTCCTCGGCGCGGCCATTGGCGCGCCAGATGGCGCGCGGAAACTTGCCCGCGATGCGCTCGAGGTCGGCGAAAACGCGGTAGCGACGCTCTGCATGCAGCTGGTCGATCGCGTCCTCGAAGAAACGCTGGTAATTCATGTCGGCTTCCCAATTTTGCGCGGGATCATAATCATTGCCCTATTGGTCGTCCACCGGGCCGATTTGGTCAAAATGCCACGCCTCGGACCTGTTCCTAACGACGGCGGATCGTGGCCTATTCCCAATCCGTGGCACACTCTTTGGTTCACTTTTGTTTCAGCACGATGCCACATCAAGTGAACGCTGGTTACCTTGGGTTTTAATGGGCAGACGGCAGACTTTCCAGTAAGGCGGTTGTTGAGACAGTTTCCGATAGATCTTGGGTAAGCGAGGATTTGGATGACGGTTTTGGTGACAGGCGGCGCCGGCTATATCGGCAGCCATATGGTCTGGGAATTGCTGGATGCGGGCGAAAGCGTGGTCGTTCTCGACCGGCTTTCGACCGGCTTCGAATGGGCGGTGGCGCCGGAGGCAAGGCTGATCGTCGGCGACGTCGCCGACAAGGAATTGGTGAGCTCGGTCATCAGGGAAAACAAGGTCGACGCGATCATCCATTTCGCCGGTTCCATCGTCGTCCCGGAATCGGTCGCCGACCCGCTCGCCTACTACGAGAACAACACCTCGAAGACACGCACGCTGATCGAAACCGCGGTGCGCGAAGGCGTGCCGAATTTCATCTTCTCCTCGACAGCCGCCGTCTATGGCGGCGCCGGACTGGAGCCGGTGCGCGAGGATGCCCGCCTGGCGCCCGAATCGCCTTATGGCCTGTCCAAGCTGATGAGCGAGTGGATGCTGCGCGACGCGGCAATGGCCCATGACCTGCGCTACACGGCGCTGCGCTATTTCAACGTCGCCGGCGCCGACCCGAAGGGGCGCACCGGCCAGTCGACGCCGGGCGCCACCCATCTGATCAAGGTCGCCTGCGAAACCGCGCTCGGCAAGCGCCCGTTCATGCAGGTCTTCGGCACCGACTATCCGACGCCCGACGGCACCTGCATGCGCGACTATATCCATGTCAGCGATCTGGCCGCCGCGCATCGTCTGGCGCTGCAACGGCTGCGCGCCGGCGGCGCCAGCCTCGTCGCCAATTGCGGCTACAGCCACGGCTATTCGGTGCTCGAGGTCATCGACAGCGTGCGGCGCGCCTTTGGCCATGATTTCGAGGTCAGGATGGGGGACCGGCGTCCCGGCGATGCCGCGGCGGTGGTTGCCAATTCCGATCTCGCCCGGTCGGAACTCGGCTGGACCCCGCAGCGTGACGATCTCGACCAGATCGTCAACGATGCGCTGGCCTGGGAGCGCATCCTGACCAGCAAGAACTCCGCGCGGAGCTGAGGCGCTTTCCCCAGGGGCTTACAAGTTCCCAGGGGCTCGCAAGGCGCGCGGCGAAGCGCTATGGAAGCATTCGCGACACGGCGTGGAGGCGCGGTGCCGCGAAGAGCTTTGGGGGATGGCATGAAGATAACGGTGCTTGGAGCCGGCGTCGTCGGTACGGCGGCGGCCTATTACCTGGCCGCCGACGGTCACGAAGTCACGGTGATCGAGCGTCATCCGGCGCCGGCGCGGGGCACCAGCCAGTCGAATGCCGGGCTGGTGTCTCCCGGCGACGCCACCGCGTGGGCCTCGCCGGCGGCACTTAGGACGTTCCTGCGCGGGCTCTACAACCATGATCTCGGCATCAAGGTGCGGCTGCGCTTCGATCCCTACTTCCTCGCCTGGAGCCTGCGCTTCCTGCGCCAGTGCACGGTGGCCCGCCTGCGTGCCAACAGCCAGGTCAAGCTGCGCCTCGCGCTCTATTCGCGCGACTGCATCAACGCCATTTCAGCCGATGCCGGCATCCACTACGACGAGCGCAAGAAGGGCATCCTCTACTTCTTCCGCTCGCAGCACAGTCTCGACACCGGCACCGACAATTACCGCTATCTGGCCGAGCATGGCCTGCCGATCGAGATCGTCGGCCGCGACCGGCTGGTCGAGCTTGAACCAGGTCTTGCCGGCGTGAAGGAAAAGATCGCCGGTGGCGTCTACTCGCCGATCGACCAGACCGGCGATTCCCGGCAGTTCGTGGAAAAGCTCGCTGCTTATGCCGCCGAAAAGCTTGGCGTGAGGTTTCGCTACGGCACCACGGTCGAGGGCCTCGATATCGAGGGCGACCGGATCCGCGCGGTGATGACGTCGGCCGGACCGGTCACCGGCGACGCCGTCGTCATATCGATGGGTCCCGAAAGCGGTCTGCTCGGCCGGCGCTACGGCATCGACCTGCCAGTCTATCCGGTGAAGGGCTATACGGCGACGATTCCGCTGGAGGATGAGAGCAAGGGCCCGACCATGGGCGGCGCCGACGAGGATCAGCTGATGGCCTATTCGCGCCTCGGCAATCGATTGCGGTTGGCTTCGACCGCCGAATTCACCGGCTTCGACCGTACCCACAAGCCCAGCGACTTCGCCACCATGTTCAGGACCGGCAAGGACCTGTTCCCCGGCGCCTTCGATGAGAAAAAAGCCGAGCTGTGGGCAGGTTTGCGGCCAATGATGCCGAACTCGGTGCCGGTCATCGGCCAGGCGAAATACCGCAACCTCTACCTCGACACCGGCCACGGCCATGTCGGCTGGACCATGGCCTGCGGCTCGGGAAAATTCCTCGCCGACCTCGTCGCCGGCCGCAAGCCGGAGATCGACCCGCAGGGCCTGGTCTACAGGGGATAAGAGGTCGGGACCGCAAGTCGCCATCGACCTTGGCCACATCGAGCGCAACGCTCGCACCGTCGTTGACCGCTGCGCACTTTCGGGCATCAAGGTGTTCGGCGTCACCAAGGGACTTGCGGCATGCCGCAGGTGGCGCGCGCCATGCTGCGCGGCGGCGTCGCCGGGATCGCCGAATCGCGCTTCGAGAACATCCGCCGTCTACGTCACGGCCGATAGGCACCTCCGGCTACGACGCCTTCGGCAACCAGCCTGTCTTTCCCGACGAAGGCGACAGGCTGCGCGCCATCGCCAATATCGGCCGCGAGGACGTGCTGGTCGAAGGGTTGGCGCCGATCGCCAAGGGGATACGGGTCCCGGGGGGCGTCGAGCGACCATCTGCTGCTCGATGTCCAGGACGCCGATCCGCCGCTCGCCGTTGGCGATCGCGTCGCCTTCCGCATGAGCTATGGCGCCATGCTTTTGGCAATGACCTCGGAATATGTGGAAAAAGCACCGACGCACGATGTCGCGGATTTCTCCGGCCGCAAGATGGTGTCGATCTCGGCCGAAGCGGAAGCGGCTCGCATCCTCGCGCGCGAAGCAACCGGTGCCCGGCTGGAGGCAATGAATTTCGACGTCGTCGAACTGGCCGACATCGACCGGCCGCCCTCGGGCCTGATCCGGCTTGCCGCGGGCGCCGATCGACGCATTGCGCACAAGGCGCTGACGGCGACGGCCCGTGCGACGCATTCCTTCGGCCTGATCTGGATCGATTCCATCGCCGCGCTGATGCCGGAGGAAGAGGACGGCATCGACCTGCCGGAAGTGTCGGTGCTGGCGCGCGCGCTTGGCCTCGACCACAAGGCCGGCGCGCTGCAGCCGCAGCTGTCGCCGGAAAACGTCGTCATCATCGGACTGCGCCATGCCGACCCGGCCGAAGTGCGGGTGCTGAAGGATTCGCGCGTCTCGGCCTTCACCATGACCGACATCGACGCCATGGGCATGCGCGACCTGATGCATGAGGCGATCCGCATCGCCACCTCGGGCACGCAAGGCTTTCACGTCAGCTACTCGCCTGATGTGACCGAATTCGCCGGCTGGGCGGCTGGTTCCGGCGGCCTCACCGTGCGCGAGACGCATCAGGCGATGGAGGCGATCGCGCTTTCCGGCGGATTGCTGTCGATGAGCGTTTCGGGGCTGACTGCCGAGTTGGAGCCCAGGATCGGCACCGACGCGGTCAACTTCGTCATGTCGGCCTTCGGCAAGCGGATCCTCTGATCAGCCAATAGCCTTGACCGCGGCTCGCCATGCGCGCGCATACTCCGCCAAGGCCGGATCGGCCGGCGGCTCTTGTGTCTGGCCCTTGCCATGCACGGCCCGCTGATCCGACGCCAACAGGGCGGCCCCGATGCTGGTGCCGGTAGCGGCTTCCGATGCGATGACCGGGCGGCCGCTGCTCGCGGCAAGCATCCGCGTGAACAACTGGTTGCGCGCGAAAGGTCCCTCGACGGTCGTCGGGCCATCGCCGCCGATCAGGTCGAGGCAGGTGGCGGTCATCAGCGCCAGGTAGAAGGAGATGGCGGCAAAGCGCTGGCCGGGAGGGATCGCCTCGCCCTTGCGCCATGCGGCGGTGTGATGCGGAAATGGCCCCGAGCCGTGCTGGATCGAAGGCAAAAGCAATGTCTTGCGCGCCAGCACCGCAGTGACGTCGCTATCGTTCCAGTTCTGCGCCGAGCCTTCGGTTAGTAGCGAGAATTCGCGGCCGCCCATGAACCGCGCCGAGGGCACGGGGTTGCCGAGTGCATTGACATTGACGAGCGTATCCCTTGCCGGATCGAGTGCGACCGCCTTGCCGCCGACCGCCATCGACACCACCCAGGTGCCGGTCGAGACCACCGAGAAGGGCGGCGCGTCGGACAGGAGATGCGGCAGTAGGGAGGCATTGGAATCATGCAGGCCGCAAAGGACCGGCGTTTGTGGGTCGAGGCCGGTGCGCTGCGCAAGCTCGGGCAGGATCGGGCCAAGACGATCCCTGGCCGGCCGCACGGGCGCCATCAGGTCGCGCCAGCCCATGCGGTCGACAAGCGCCGAAAAATCCGCCGTCCATGGGTTCCACAAATCGGTGTGGCAGCCGAGCGAGGTGACCTCGTTGGCGGCGACACCAGTCAGGCGCAGCGCCCAGTATTGCGGGTACATCAGCATCGCGGCGGCCCTGGCGAACTCCGTCGGGAAGCTTTGCTGCTGCCAGAAGAATTGCGCCCCGAGATTGAGGCCGAGCGGCAGGCGCGGCGTGCCGGTCTCGGCGAAGGGCGGGCGGATCGCGTCATAGCCTTCCGCAAGCTCGTCGGGCCCGTCGAATTCATAGTCGAGAACAGGCAGCACGAGTTCGCCGGAGTCATCTACCAGCACGCCTGTCGCGCCATGGGTGGTGATCGAAATCGCGTCGATGCGCTGTTCGCGGTTGAGGACGGCAAGGCTGTCGAGGATGAACGCCCACAGCGCTTCGACATCGTGGTGCGGGTAGGGCGCCTGTCGCACCGGTGCGTTCGCCATGCGGCGCAGCGCCACCTCGCTCAATGTGGCGAGATCGACCAGCGCCACCTTGGCGTTGGTCTTGCCGATATCGATGACGGCGATGTGGCGGATCGCGCTCATTCCATATGGAACATTATTTCCAGGGGCACCGCCACCGGCTCGTTATCAGGCCTGGTCTTCATGATGTCGGCCATTTCAGCCCACCAGCGCTGCATCACCGGATGCTTCGGCAGATCATCCATGCCGTGACCATCGGGCCGCCACAGCACGCCGAACAGGATGTTGGTCTCTTCGTCGAGATGGATCGAATAGTCGGAGACGCCGGCCTGTTTCAGCAGCGCGACCAGTGACGGCCAAATTTCGTCGTGGCGCTTTTTGTACTCGGCCTTCATGCCGGGCTTGAGCATCATCTTGAATGCGTATTTCTCGGGCATCAGGCCAGGCGTCCCCCGCGCAACCGCCGCCAGACGATCGGCAGCGCGATGACGATGATCAACAGCAGGCCGATGAAGATCGACATGACGATGCCGGGCACGTTGAGCAGGCCGAGGCCGAAGGTCACCAGCCCCATGATGAAGGCGGCAAGCACGACACCAACGATGCTGCCGGCGCCGCCGAGAATGCTGACACCGCCGAGCACCACCATGGTGATCACCTCAAGCTCATAGCCCTGCGCGATCGACGGCCGGGTCGAGCCGAGCCGCGAGGTGATCAGCACCGAGGCGATGCCCGACATCAGGCCGGTCAGGCAAAACAGGATGAATTTTATGCGGCCGACTCGCACGCCGGAAAACTGTGCCGCGACCGGGTTGTTGCCGATGGCGAAGACGCGGCGGCCGAAACTCGTACGATGCAGCACTGACCAATAGACGACAGCCGCGATGAGGAAGAGCACCAGTTCGAACGACACCACCCACCAGACGTAACCCTGGCCGAAGAAGGCGAAACTTTCGGGATAGCCCTTGTAAGCTTGGTCGCCGAGAATGATGAAGGCGATGCCGCGAAACAGGCTCATCGTGCCTATGGTGACGACGATCGACGGCAAGCCGAGCCGCGTGACCAGCAGCCCGTTGAAGGCGCCGCAGCCGAGGCCGACGACGATGCCGATCAGGACAAGCACTGGCGTGCCGGCGCCGGCCTGCACCGCCATGCCCATCATGGTCGATGCCAGCGCGATGATGGCGGCCACCGACAGATCGATCTCGCCGGAGATGATCAGCAATGCCATTGCAAAGGCGATCAGACCCTTCTCGGTGAAGTTGAAGGTGAGATCGGACAGCGAATACGGATCGAGGAAATAGGGCGAGGCAAAACTGTTGATGGCAAAGATCGCGATGGCCACCACGACCAGCAGCGCTTCCCAGGAAAAGATCGCCGAAGAGAGCGGCTTGTCGAGTCGGTCGGGAATGTGGCGCGGGGCAGGGACGTCGGTCATGTCACCGCTTCCACTTTCTTGAGGATGATGCGGCCCTGCTGGCGTTCGCCGCGCGCGTTGAGCACGACGGCCAGGATGATGGCACTGCCCGAAATCGCCATCTGCCAGAAGGGCGAGATGTTGATGACCGGCAACGCGTTGGAGATGATGCCGAGGAACAGCGCACCGAGCACGGCACCGCCGACCGAACCGATGCCGCCGGCGATCGAGATGCCGCCGATGACGCAGGCGGCGATGATGTTGAGCTCATAGCCGTTGGCGACCTCGACCGACGCGATGACGTAGCGCGAAATCCAGAGATAACCGCAGAGGCCACCGATCATGCCGGAGATGCAGAAGACGATGAATTTCGTGCGGCCGACATCGATGCCGGTATAGACAGATGCCGTCGGATTGACGCCGATGGCATAGATCGAGCGGCCGAGCGGCGTGCGTGTCATCAGCACGAAGAAGAGCGCGATGACCAGGATGGCGATCCAGGACAAAACTGGAATGCCGAGGAAAGCCGCGCGCTGGAAGCCGATGAAATCCGGGCTCATCTTGTCGGCATTGACCCATGCGCCGCCGGACAGGACGAAAGTGGCGCCGCGATAGATGGTGAGCGTGCCCAGCGTCACCACGATCGAGGGGATGTTCAGCCGCCACACCAGCAGGCCATTGATTGCGCCGAGCACCAGCCCGACGGCAAGCGCGACGGCGATCAGCAGCGGGATCGGGATCGCCGGATGCGCGGCGTTCAGCATCGCCACCACCATGCCGGTGAAGCAGAGGTTCGAGGCCATCGACAGGTCGATGGAGCGTGTCAGGATGACGACCATCTGGCCGAGTGCCAGGATCATCAGGATCGAGGTGTCGTTGAACACCTGGCGCAGGTTGCCTGCATCGGCAAAGGCGGGAAAGCGCGTCGAGATCAGCCCGATCAGCACGACGATGGCCGCGAGCAGCCAGATTTCGCGGTATTTCAGGAAAGCCTTCATGCCGCGATCCCCGCTGCTGTCCTGACCAGCGTCTCGGCGTCCAGTCCCTTGTTGTCGTAGACCGCTGCGACGAGGCCCTCGCGCATGACGACGACGCGGTCGGACATACCGAGAATTTCGGGCAGTTCCGACGACACCATGATCACCGACAGGCCCTGTGCGACGAGCTCCGCCATGAAGCCGTGCACGGCGGCCTTGGAGCCGATGTCGATGCCTTTGGTTGGCTCGTCCAGGATGATCACCTTGGGTGTCGTCGCCAGCCATTTGGCGATAACCACCTTCTGCTGGTTTCCCCCTGAAAGCGTGCCGACATCCTGGCTGAGCGAGGAAGCCCTGAGGTCAAGCCTCTCTGTAAAGGAACGGGCCAGCGAAAATTCCTCCGCCAGCCGAAGCATGCCGGATTTGGAGGTGCGGGCGAGCGATGGGAGAGAAACATTCTGGAAGATCGGCAGGCCGATCACCACCCCTTGCTTGCCGCGCTCCTCCGGCACGTAGACGATGCCGGCCTCGATTGCTTCAGCCGCCGATTTTGGCGCGATCGCCTTGCCTTCCAGCGTGATCGTGCCGCTGCTGGTGCGCGTGATGCCTGAAATCGCCTGCATGACCTCGCTGCGCCCGGCGCCGACCAGGCCGTAGAAGCCGAGGATCTCGCCCTTGTGCAGTTCGAAGCCGATGTCGTTGAATTCGGTCGGGTGCGACAGGCCGGAAACGGAGAGCACCGGCGCGCCGATCTCGGCCTTGCGCTGCGGAAAGATATGATCGACCGCGCGGCCCACCATCATGCGCACGATCTGGCTCTGGCCGGCATCCCTGATCAGGCCTTCGCCGACCATCTCGCCGTCGCGGAACACGGTATAGCGGTCTGCGATGCGATAGATCTCGTCGAACTTGTGGCTGATGAACAGGATCGCCTTGCCCTGCTCCTTGAGGAATTCGATCAAGAGGAAAAGCTCTTCGATCTCCTTCATCGAAAGCGCGGCCGTCGGCTCGTCCATGATGACGATCTGAGAGTCGATCGACATGGCGCGCGCGACGGCGACCAGATGCTTGTTGGCGATGCCGAGGTCCCTGAGCCGCGCATCGGCGTCGATATGGGCGGCATGCATGGTGTCGAGCACTTCGCGCGCATTCTTGCGCATCGTGCGCCAATCGATGGTGCCGAAGCGCGTGCGCGGCGCATGGCCGAGAAAGATGTTTTCGGCGACGCTGAGATCGTCGAACAGAACCGTCTCCTGATGGATGGCGGTGACGCCAACTCCAAAGGCCGCGTGCGCGCTGGGCAAGGTGACGGCCTGGCCGTCAATGCTGATTGTGCCTGCGTCGGGCTGGTAGATGCCGGTCATGATCTTGACCAGCGTCGACTTGCCGGCGCCATTCTCGCCGATCAGCGCGGTTACCTGGCCCGGATAAAGCGACAGGCTGACATTGTGCAGCGCCCGCACACCGGGAAAGCTCTTGGAGATGCCGGACAGCGTCAGGCGTGGAGCAGAAGCTGGAGGCCGCTCCTTCGTCTCGCTGTGTTGGGCCGTCGTGTCCATATCGTATCAAGCCCTGAAACTAGGTCCGTTTGAAGTCGCGGCGGGACCAAAGCCCCGCCGCGTCTGCTTGAAAGGCTCAGAGATCAATAGATCTTGGAGAACTTCTCGATGTTGCTCTTGTCGAACTTGAAGGGCGGAGCCATCGCGGCCGAATTGGTGTCGTCGAGCGTCACCTTGCCGACGCGGCCGATCGACAGCGTGGCGCCGGGCTTGGCTTCTTCCTTCTTCACCGCCAGGTCATGGGCGAGGTAGACGGCGGAGTAGCCGAGGTCGATCGGGTTCCACAGCGCAACCGCCTGGCTGGCTCCGTTGTCGATGAACTTCTTGAATTCCGACGGCAGCGCCAGGCCGGTGACGTTGACCTTGCCGATCAGGTTCTCGTCGGTGACGACCTGGGCGGCGGCGACGACGCCGACGGTGGTCGGCGCGATGATCGCCTTGAGGTTCGGATAGGACTTCAAGAGGCCCTTGGCTTCGTCGGTGCTCTTGGCCGAGTCGTCATCGCCATAGACCGTGGCGACGAGCTTGATCTTGGGGAACTTCTCCGGCAGCACCTTCTTGGCCGCTTCGATCCAGGAATTCTGGTTGGTCGCGGTCGAGGACGCCGACAGGATGGCGACGTCGCCGCCTTCCGGCAGATAGTCGGCGGCAAGCTTGATGATGGTCTCGCCGATCAGGCCGGTGTCGGACGGGTTGAGGTGAAGCTGGCGGCCTTCCTTGGCGACGCCCGAATCCCAGGAGATGACGGTGATGCCGCGCTCCATGGCCTTCTTCAACACTGGCACCAGCGCGTCGGCGTCATTGGCGGAAATCGCGATGGCGTTGACCTTCTGCGCGATCAGCGAATTGACCACTTCGATCTGCGCCTCGGCGGTCGCCTTGGTCGGGCCGGTGTAGATGATATCGACGTCGCCGAGTTCCTTGGCTGCCTCTTCGGCACCCTTGTTGGCGGCATCGAAGAAGCCGTTGCCGAGCGACTTCACCACCAGCGCGATCTTGACGTTTTCCGCGTAGGCGGCATTCACGAACATGGCGGCCGAGAAGGCCGCCGTGACCATCAGTTTCTTCAAGAAGCTCATCGAATTTCCTCCCTTGAGCGTTGCATTCCATCGCCGCTGCGGCGTGAGTTCGTCTCAGGCCTGCAGTGAAGATTCTTCCCTTGTCGACTTGCGGGCGACGATCAGCGTCACCCCCGCGGTTTCCAGCATCTTGGCTTCGCGGTCCTCGATGCCGTCATCGGTGATGACGGTGGCGATGCGCGAAAGACCGCACAGGATCAGGCTGGAGCGTTTGCGGAATTTCGAGGAATCGACCAGCACCACCAGTTCGTCGGCCTGGTCGATCAGCTTCTGCTCCGCCTGGATCAGCAGCGGATCGCCCTCCATCAGGCCGAGCGGCCCTAACCCCTGCGCGCCCATGAACATGCGGCGCGCATAGAAATTGCGCGTCACGTCATTGTCGAAGGGCGACAGGATGATGTTCTGCTCGCGATAGATCGTGCCGCCCGACAGCATCACCGTGTTCTTGGAGTGCTTGAGCAGATGCTCGGCGATCGGGAACGAGTTGGTGAAGATCGGCATGCGGCGGCCGGTCAGGAAATGCACCATCTGGAAGGTGGTGGTGCCGCCATTGATGATGATCGGCTCGCCGTCCTTGCATAATTCCACGGCTTCGCGTGCGATGGCTCGCTTCTGCGCGGCGTTGAGTGTTTCGTTGACCGAGAAGGGACGGCCGGCCAGCCCGATGAACTGAGGCGGCGAGATCGCCTCGGCGCCGCCGCGCACGCGGCGCAGGCGCTTCTGGACATGGAGGGCCGCGATATCGCGCCGGATCGTCGCTTCGGACGACTCCGTCAGGTCGACCATCTCCTGTACCGTCACCACAGGCTTTTCCTGGACGGCGGACAGAATGATCCTGTGGCGCTCTTTTTCGTGCATCGTTCCTCCCTGCCTCGGCATCTAGGCACTCAAAACGAGCAGTGTCAATCATTTCCGATCATATAATTTCATTGTGCACTGCAATATGATTGATATTGATCGTTTGTGATTGACAAGCTCGCCTCTTGCGTAGACATTCCCCGGCGAAAAAGGAGCGCATCGTCCGCGCCCCAAGGGAGGATTACCTATGCTCGACAAGCGCTCCGGCTCGCGCCTCGCCAATCTGTGGGATGATGCGAAGGCGAAGGGGATGAGCGAGCCCGAGCTTCTGGTCTATCGCTCGAATACGCTCGGCTCTGACAAGCGCGTCACCAACTATGGTGGCGGCAACACATCCTCGAAGATATGGCAGAAGGATCCACTCACCGGTGAGAATGTCGAGGTGCTTTGGGTCAAGGGCTCGGGCGGCGACAGCGCCTCGATCAAACTCGACGGCTTCGCCACCCTCTACATGGACAAGCTGCGGGCACTGAAGGGGCTTTATCGCGGCGTCGAGCACGAGGACGAGATGGTGGGCTATCTGCCCCACTGCACCTTCAACCTCAATCCACGCGCGGCCTCGATCGACACGCCGCTGCACGCCTACGTGCCGAAGCCCTTCGTCGACCACATGCATCCCGATGCCATAATCGCCATTGCCGCGGCGAAGGATTCCAGGGCGCTGACCAATGAAATCTTCGGCGATGCCATAGGCTGGCTGCCGTGGAAACGGCCGGGCTTCGAACTCGGCCTGTGGCTGGAGAAATTCTGCCTCGAACACCCCACCGCCAAGGGCGTCATCCTCGAAAGCCACGGCCTGTTCACCTGGGGGGACACGCCAAAGGAGTGCTACGAGACGACGATTTCGGTGATCAACCAGGCGATCGAATGGTTCGAGCGCCGCTCCGAAGGCGTGGCGATCTTCGGAGGCGAGGTGGTGAAGTCGCTCGACGCCGCCGATCGCCGTGCCATTGCGGCCAAGCTGATGCCGAAAATCCGCGGCCTAATCTCGGAAAAGAGCCACAAGCTCGGCCATTTCGACGATTCTTCCGCCGTCCTCGAATTCGTCAACTCCAGGGATCTGCGCCCGCTGGCCGCACTCGGCACATCGTGCCCGGACCACTTCCTGCGCACCAAGATCCGCCCGCTGGTCATCGAATTCGATCCGGCAAAGCCTGATGTCGATGCCGTCATAGCGCGCCTCGCAGACGACATTGCCGAATATCGTGTCGGCTACCAGGCCTATTACGACAGCTGCAAGCATGCGGATTCGCCGGCCATCCGCGACCCCAACGCGGTAGTCTATCTGATGCCCGGCGTCGGCATGTTCACCTTCGCCGGCGACAAGGCGACGGCGCGCATCTCGGGCGAGTTCTACGTCAACGCCATCAACGTCATGCGGGGCGCCTCGACCGTCTCGTCCTATGTCGGCCTGCCCGCGCAGGAAGCCTTCGACATCGAATACTGGCTGCTCGAGGATTTGAAGCTGCAGCGCATGCCGAAGCCGAAGTCTCTCGCCGGCCAGATCGCGCTGGTCACCGGCGGCGCCGGCGGCATCGGCCGGGCCACGGCCAACCGCCTGCTGCGCGAAGGCGCCTGCGTGGTGCTGGCCGATATCGACGAGGCGGCGCTCGCCGGCGCCAATGAGGAACTGGCCAAGGCCTATGGCAAGGATTTCGTCCGGGCGGCTCTCATCAACGTCACCTCTGAAGATCAGGTCGTCGCCGGCTTCGCCGAGACGGCAGTCGAGTTCGGCGGCATTGACATTCTGGTCTCCAATGCTGGCCTTGCCTCCTCGGCGCCGATCGAGGAGACGACGCTGGCGCTGTGGAACAAGAACATGGACATCCTGTCGACCGGCTATTTCCTGGTCTCGCGCGAAGCGTTCCGGCTTTTCCGGGTGCAGAAGATCGGCGGCAACGTCGTCTTCGTCGCCTCCAAGAACGGCCTTGCCGCGTCACCCAATGCCGCTGCCTACTGCACGGCCAAGGCGGCCGAGATTCATCTGGCCCGCTGTCTCGCGCTGGAAGGCGCGGAAGCGCAGATCAGGGTCAATGTCGTCAACCCGGATGCGGTGTTGCGCGGCTCGAAGATCTGGACCGGCGAGTGGAAGGAACAACGCGCTGCCGCGTACAAGATGTCGACCGACGATCTCGAAGAGCATTACCGCTCGCGTTCGATGCTGAAGCGCTCGGTCTTTCCGGAAGACATCGCCGAGGCGATCTATTTCCTGGCCTCCGACATGTCGGCCAAGTCGACCGGCAACATCATCAATGTCGACGCCGGCAACGCACAGAGCTTTACACGCTAAGGACCCTTCCCTCTCCCCGTTTCACGGGGAGAGGGTGCCCGAAGGGCGGATGAGGGGCGGCGCCAGCCGAACGAGTACTGGGAGGAACAGCAGTTGTCCGAAACCATCATTTCCGCCGACATCGTCGATAAGAACAATGCCGCGCGCAAGGCCGACCTCGAGCGCGACTACGCCTCGCTCGGCGAGCGGCTGGACCGGCGCGGCATCGCCATCGATGCGATCAGGGACAAGGTCGAGAAATTCGCCGTGGCGATCCCGTCCTGGGGCGTTGGCACCGGCGGCACGCGCTTTGCCCGCTTCCCCGGTGCCGGCGAACCGCGTGATATCTTCGACAAGATAGAGGATTGCGCTGTCATCAGCCAACTGACGCAGGCGACCCCGACCGTCTCCCTGCACATCCCGTGGGACAAGGCCGACCCGAACCGGCTGAAGCAGGCGGCTTCCCGCTTCGGCCTCGGCTTCGATGCCATGAATTCCAACACTTTCTCGGATGCGAAGGACCAGAAGCTCTCCTACAAGTTCGGTTCGCTGTCGCATGCCGATGCCGGTACGCGTCGCCAGGCAATCGAGCACAATCTCGAATGCATCGAGATCGGCAAGACGCTGGGCTCCAAAGCGCTGACGGTGTGGATCGGTGACGGCTCGAATTTCCCTGGCCAGGTCAATTTCGCCAAGGCGTTCGAGCGCTATCTCGATGCCATGCGGGAGGTCTATGCCGGCCTGCCCGCCGACTGGAAGCTGTTCACCGAACACAAGATGTACGAGCCCGCCTTCTATTCCACCGTCGTGCAGGACTGGGGCACCAACTACATCATCGCCAAGGAATTGGGCGACAAGGCGTTCTGCCTCGTCGACCTCGGCCACCACGCACCCAACGTCAACATCGAGATGATCGTGTCGCGGCTGATCCAGTTCAAGAAACTCGGCGGCTTCCATTTCAACGATTCCAAATATGGCGATGATGACCTCGACGCCGGTTCGATCGACCCCTACCGGCTGTTCCTGGTCTTCAACGAACTGGTCGATGCCGAGCTTTCCGGCGCCGAGGGTTTCGACCCGGCGCACATGCTCGACCAAAGCCACAACGTCACCGACCCGATCGAAAGCCTGATGTTGTCGGCGGTCGAAGTGCAGCGCGCCTATGCGCAGGCGCTGCTGGTCGACCGCAAGGCGCTCGAAGGTTTTCAGGACGGCAATGACGCGCTGATGGCGACGCAGACGCTGAAGGCAGCTTACCGCACCGACATCGAGCCGATCCTGGCCATGGCGCGGCTGAAAACCGGCGGCGCCATCGATCCTGTCGCCGCCTACCGGTCAGCGGGCTACCGCGCCAAGGTCGCGGCGGAACGCCCGGCGGTCGCCGGCGGCTCCGGCGGGATTGTTTGAAGGCGAAATCTGGGATCGCTTCGGACAAATCTTCGATAATTGTCGGCGTCGGCGCTGCCCCTCATCCGCCTGCCGGCACCTTCTCCCCGTGAACGAGGAGAAGGGAGATGGCCGCGACCTCGGCACTTGTTCTGCCACGTTGACGATTGGCGAAACCGACGGCGAGAGCACCCTTCTCCCCGTCCCTATACGGGGAGAAGTGCCCGGCAGGGCGATGAGGGGCGGCGCCGACTTTGGAAATTCCTATCCTCGAAGAGGTCGACCAACCGAAGCCATCGAGTAGGAGCCGCTCGCTACTTCAATTGTTATTGGACTAACGCGCTCCAACGGTCTTTCCTAAGCGTCCCCCGCCTAGGAGCCCCGCCATGCACCTCACTCGCCGAACGCTGATCGCCCTCAGCCTTTCCATCACCTTCGCCTTTTCGCCATCGGCCTTCGCCGCCTCTCCAGCACCCGCCAAGGGCGAGAACGGCATGGTCGTCACGGCCCAGCATCTGGCTTCCGAAGTCGGCGTCGAGGTGTTGAAGAAGGGCGGCAACGCCGTCGATGCCGCGGTCGCCGTCGGCTATGCCTTGGCCGTGGTCTACCCCAACGCCGGCAATATCGGCGGCGGCGGCTTCATGACCATCCGCTTCAAGGACGGCAAATCGACCTTCCTCGATTTCCGCGAGCGGGCGCCGCTTGCCGCGACCAAGACCATGTATCTCGACAAGGACGGCAACCCCGTGAAGGGCGCCAGCCTCGACGGCTATCTCGCGGTCGGCGTCCCCGGTTCCGTCGCCGGTTTCGAAATGGCGCGCCAGAAATACGGCACCTTGTCCAGGCAGGACCTGATGGCGCCGGCGATCGCCTATGCCAAGGAGGGGTTCATCCTCAATCAGGGCGATGCGGCTTCATTCGCCGGCGGCGCCGAAAGGTTGGCGAAGGATCCGGCGGCGGCCGCCATCTTCCTCAAACCGGACGGCAAGCCCTATGGCATCGGCGAGAAGCTGGCGCAGCACGATCTTGCCGCGTCGCTCTCGGCCATTTCCGAAAGAGGTGCCGATGCCTTCTACAAAGGCGCCATCGCCGACGCCATCGTCAAGGCGAGCGGCGCCAAGGGTGGCATTCTGGCCAAGGGTGATTTCGAGCAATATACGGTGCGCGAACTGAAGCCCGTCACCTGCTCCTATCGCGGTTACGAGATCATCTCTTCGCCGCCACCGAGCTCGGGCGGCATCATCATCTGCGAAATCCTCAATGTGCTGGAGGGCTATCCGCTCTCCTATCTCGGTGCTGGTTCGGCCGAGACCGTGCATGTCATGGTCGAGGCGATGCGCCACGCCTATGTCGACCGCAACTCGGCGCTCGGCGATCCCGATTTCGTCGACAACCCGGTCTCCAAGCTGCTGGATAAAGCCTATGCCAAGGACATCCGCGACAAGATCGATCCGTTCCACGCCGGCGTGTCGCAGGACCTCATGCCGAAGGGCTTCGGCGAATCGAAGGAGACGACGCATTATTCGATCATCGACAAGGACGGCAATGCGGTCGCGGTCACCTACACGCTGAACGGCTCCTTCGGCGCTGGCGTCGTCGCCGACGGCACCGGCATCCTGCTCAACAACGAAATGGACGACTTCACCCAGAAACCCGGTGTGCCCAACCTCTATGGCCTCGTGCAGGGCGAAGCCAACGCCATCCAGCCGAAGAAGACGCCGCTGTCCTCCATGAGCCCGACAGTCGTGGCCAAGGACGGCAAGCCGTTCATGGTCATTGGCAGCCCCGGCGGTTCGCGCATCATCACCATCACGCTGGAGGCGATCGTCAACGTCATCGATCACGGCATGAACATCCAGCAAGCGATCGACGCGCCGCGTATCCATCATCAATGGTTGCCCGACACCGTCTATGTCGAGCCGTTCGGACTTTCGCCCGACACCGAAAGGCTGCTGGCCGGCATGGGGTATCACCTCGATCTCGCTGACCAGACCTGGGGTCAGGCGGCCGGAATCCTGGTCGGTGGCAAGAGCCTGGCGGAAATCGAGAAGGGCGGTGGCGCGCGCTACAATGGCGCCATAGACAGCCGCGCGGCATCGGGCGAAGCGCTTGGATATTGACAGGCCGCAAGCCTGTTCCTTGCCTGACGAGGCCGGATTCCGCCTTTCGGGACCGGCCTCCGCTTCATGGCCCGGCAGCAGCCGTCAGGTCACCAGCGTGATGGTCGATGCAATCAGCATCAAGGCGGCGATGCCGACGAACAGCGCATAGATGCGTGGCCGGTCGAGCAGCAGCGCGTTACCCGATATCCAGGCCGACGTCGCGCCGCCCAGCGCGAAGAGGAAGCCGTTGCGATGGCCGAAAGTCATCGACGCTGCCATCAGCCCGCCGATGATCAGGGCGCCGAACACGATGATCACGGCGACCGCGTATTTCTCGAAGTCGTTGTTGCCGATCCCTGGTCCGATCGCGTTCAAATTCGGCAGGTCGTCCGGATCGAAGGGGCTCGCCGACCCGTATTCGTCTTGACCCATGGATTCTCGCATCACTTGATCTCCGCTGACCGGCAACAAACCATCAACGCCTGCCGAGCGCAACCCGATCGCACGTCCCTCTCCATGTTGACCGACATCTTCAACACTTTCCGGCCGCGCTTGTCACCGTTCTTTCGGCCACCTGGCTCGAATGCAACGGCGTTGCCGCCCGGATGGCACGCCCACCCATATGGGCCGTGTCCGCGGGGAAAAGATAATGCCGCCGATCAATTCGGCTCCGGTAGGCCTAGGCGGCTGCGGCGGGAAGTCGCAGCGCCCGGCAGGTCCCGGCCGGATTGTTCGGCACACTGCCCTCGGCGCAACGCCTCGACGCGCTCCCAGGCCTGCGGGCGAGCTTCGAGCTGCACGCCGGCGAAGACCACACGTCGATCCTGCCGGTGACGGTCAACCGCGCGGTGCAGGCGGCTTTCGCGGTGCGGCAAAGGAATATCGCCCTGGCTGAACACCTGCCGGGGTAAGAACCACCTCGCGCCTTCATTCCTGTGAAGGGGAGGCGCTCAATCGACGATAGGGGATGCCATCGAATCTTGCCGTCACAAAATCGGTGACGGACATCTTGCGCTTGCGTCCGTCGCTGCAGGCGTAAACTGGCCAACCGGCATCGCTGCATTCGCTGGCTGCGCAAATACGCGCCAGGCAGTTACCGATAGTCAACCGGAAGCCGCCCTTGCCGGCGAAGCCTTGCAACAAGCTGCCGTCCGCCGAGCGCCATGTCCGCGCACGGAATTCCGCTCGCAAAAGCAATGGTTCGAGGGGGATCGCAAGATTGGTTTCGCCGGCATGCCCTGCGAACTGCAGACGGAAGCGCGCCATTGCAGTCGTGTATGCGGTCACAAGATCCGATTCGCGAAAATAGGCGATCGGCAGGTTGGAGCGGTCAAACAGATGAGACATACGCTCGCCTGCCTCTACCGGCGTCAGCAAGGCAACAAAGGTAAGAAAGGCGAAGCAAGCTCGCGACATTTTACAGCAGCCATATCGATCTCGGCCTGCCGGTTTGGCCCCGGTTGCCCTCCGGCAACATCCTGCCAAATCTCGCCCTGCGCAAGTCGCTTGCCGAGGCAGTCCATAAGGCGGCCGAGTGCAGCAATTCGCAAGGCCGCCGAGTTAAAGCGATTGGAGCCGAAGACGGTGACCGCATCAACCAATTTGCGCGGGCGGGCGACATACAGTCGGCGTTCGCGGCAAGGAGGAACACCCGCCGCAGCCGGAGTTCCTCAGCGGAGGCGAGCCGGCGGCAGTTCGAACAGCTTGGCGCCGTTCTCCTGGCCGCGCTCGACATAGCCGATGATGCCGAACCATCTGGCGACATCTGGCCCCTGCAGCCAGCTGCGCGAGTGGATGGGAAGGTTGCCGGCGAGCGCCTGGATATGCCTGATATGCCGCTTGCAGAAACGGACGGTCGAGCCGCGGAAGAAATCCTCCTGCGCGGCAAACAGCGTATCGGCGGCGTCGCTGTTCTCATGCCAGGCGATGATCGCCACGGCCTTCTCGCCCTCGACAAGCGCGTGCGCCCGGCCTTCCTTCAAGTTCATCATCAGATTGTCGTAGGCGATCTTGCTGTCCTTGCCGGCCGCCGCGTATTCCTCCGACATCCGCTTGGACAGGCCATGGAAGACGTCCTCGAGGTCCCCGAGCGTTGCTGCGCGTGCTCTCATTTCACCTCCTGCAGCCCCGCGGGAAGTTTGCCCTACGGTCGATGGATCACCAAGCAAATTGAATCCGACAGAAGTCCGGTGAGCGCAAAGTCGTTCCGTCGATCGATCTTTGTGACGGGCCCCACCAGGCCGACGGACGTGGGCCTGGTCCCGATAATTTCCGAAATCCGAGGTTGGAAAACGTTCGGGGCAGCAGATTCGCCCCTTTTTCGCGCGGTGCTGAGGAGTTTCCGGAGCCTGGTCCGCGCCGGCAAGTGATGTCGACTGGTGAATGTGTTGGCCCGGCTGCTTCGGCGACCGGGCCAGTGTTCCGCGGATCGTGCTGCCACCTAGAGCTATTCCAGGAAAAGTGCGTAGCGCTTTCCCTAGGGAATTGCGTAAAAACAAAGAGTTAGAGCGGTTCGGCGATTCCAACAAACACTGAGCCGCTCTAATGATTATGGGACTGCTGGAAGCCGGCCACGTCGTACTGAGATACGCTCTTCGGATTTTTCGAGTTTTGCGGCTGGGTGCCCGCGTAATGTGTTCCGGCATTTCCATCCGGGTTGAAGGCCGAGCCCGGGGCAGAGCTGGCGTGGCCGGGGGTCGCACTTCCTGTTTGAGGGGTTCCGATGGTTTGGCCGGGCTGACCTGTCGTGCCCGTCACCGTGTGGACATTGGTGGCCAGGGCCATGCCAATGGAACCCATCAGTAAGCCTGCCATCATCGGAACCAGGAGATGTTTCATGGTCGTTCTCCCAAAAGCATTTGATTTTGGGTGCTCGGGGTCTTGTGAGCACCCGGCGAACTAAAGTTAGAACGCTCTTCGGACCACCATTCGTCCCGACTATCGCAAACCTGTGATCTGTTTATTTCACCGTGACACGTTTTGGCCCTGCGGCTTCGGCCTCCCGTCTTTTAAGTAAGATATAATGGAACAGGGACCTATGGATTCCGGTTAACTGGATATGGCAGCCAAGATCAAGGAACCACAGCCGAAGCCCGGCCCGCAGCCGCCCGTCAGTCGGCCGGACAAGGAAGCACCTTCAGAGCTTGAGCATGTCGATCCGCCACCGCGAGACGTGCGAGAGGCACCGGCACCAAACCCCAATGGCGACAAGAAAACCTAAGCGACGCCACGCGAACACGCCTGCAACAGCGCATGCGGTACGAGAGCGATCGAGCGTTCCCTCCCAGTCGAATGTCCGCGCGGAGTCCGAAGAGGAACGCGCTCTCGATGCGCCGGAAGGTTGCCATAGGGGCTTCGATCCGACTTGATTGGCGAAAAGAAGGTTCTCGGGCTCGCGCACGTAAATCGAATGGATGTCGGCGCGGCCTAACCGCCAGCACCTCCAGCCAGACCGCGGCGTGGACGCGCATGTATTCCGCGATCGCCTCCGCCTTCAGGCCGATACAAAGCCCCATTCTTCGCATGTGACGATCCGGTTCGGTTGCCCGTGCCGGCGGCTTCAGCCGAGCAGGTCGGCGGCGACTTCGAGCGTGTTGCGGAACGACGTCTCGAGATGGTGCTCCATTGCCTTCGCGGCGCCTTCGGCGTCGTGACGCTTGAGTGCGTCGAGAATGGCTTCATGCTGCTCGATCGTCTGTTCGCCATAGCCGGGTTTGGGAATGGCAAGGTAGCGGCCGCGGTCCATCTGCGCCTTGGAGATGTCGACAGCCCGCCAGATCATCGGCAGGCCGCAGATCTCGGCGATGGTGCGATGAAAGACGTCGTCGAGCTGGATCGCGGTGGCGTATCGGCCGCGCGATATGGCGAGCCGGTGGGCCGCCATATTGTCCTTGAGCAATTCCGCTGACGCCGGCGTGAGCTTGACGGCCGCGCGCTTGGCGCTCTCCATCTCCAGCGCCCGGCGGATGACATAAGCTTCCTCCAGGTCGGCGCGGCTGATCGGCGCGACATAAGTGCCGGTCTGGGCCAGGATCTTCACCAGACCCTCGTCGCTGATGCGCTTGACCGCTTCCCGCACCGGCGTGCGCGAGACGCCGAGCGCTTCGGCGATCGCCACCTCGTTGATCACTTCCCCGGGCTTCATCTGCCCGACGACGATCAGGTTGCGGATCTTCTGATAGATCTGATCGCGGAGCGGCAGAGCCCGATTGAGGGTCGAAGGATCCAGGTCCATGGCAAATCCGTAGCTTCGTTCAACGGAAATGATCAGTTTATATTAGAATGTAAATCGGAATGCACCCAATCCGAAGGTAATCTCTGCCCACGATGGAGTGGTTGCTCAGGTCACGGAATCCAGCTTGCATCGTGCAGTCCCCGGTCGAGGATGGCCGCCTGGCGATCAACACCATGGCCGAGATCATGGACGGCAAGGAGGTCAGGGACCGGCTGCCGATCCCGCTGACCGTCGTCACCAAGAACAATGTCGGCTCGGTCGAGCCGGCATTCTGATCGAGAGGCCGGCCCGGGCAAACCGGGCCAGCCAATCCTCTATTGTTTCGCGGCGACCGGATGACTGACCGCGTCGCGGCCGGAATGGCGGATGCGGCGGCGCGGCCGACGAGAACCGGGCATGAAGTTCAGCCTGATCTTCTTTGCCAACTCCTATCCGGAAGAGGCGGGGCGCCCATGCCGTGATCTCGGAGATCCGGCGCTATGCTGGCAGCATCGATGAGACATGCAAGGCTCGAACCACTCCAACCCATTCGGGCCAAAAGTGTTACCCATGTCTCCGGCACGAACCGTAACCCATGTGTCCGGAACGGACCAAGATGGGATGGTGCCCAGAGGCGGAATCTAAAAAGAAAGAAATTCTCCTTCTTTTCAGATGGTTGCGACTGGCAAGGTGGCGATGCCAGCCAACAGAAATACCAACAAAATATTTCTGTTGGTTGGTTCTGTTCCCGAATGTCGCACGGGCATTTCCCGTGCCGATGCACCTGAATTATATTCTAGATGCCGATAGTTCTTAGCGCGTGAGCTAGCAAGATCGTCCTCTCCTCCACAATTTTTGGTGCAGGGATCTTTGGAACTCTTACTTGTCCGTAACGATCAAAGACAATTAGTTATCACTAATGTATCGACGGGTGGTTGGCCGATCTGCTAATTTAGGCGGCCGCAAGTCTGACAGACTGACGGAGCTTCCGCCCACGATCCGTTCGATGCTGGAAACAATGATGCCAAAAGATCCACAGCGGGTCCGTGAGATACAGGATTTCGTTGTCACCGACGTCCTTGAGGAGACCGGATATTCCGATCGAGGAATTGTTATCATCTTGGTGGATCTCCAAGGGAGCCGCCTGCGCCTTCACTTGACTGCGGCGACCGGAGAACTGCTTTGCGAGCGCTTCGCCAACGCGCTGGAAGCGCGGTACGGCAAGTAGGCGGCTTCGCCAAATGAATCTCATTCTGGCGAAGTGTGACCGCCTTGCTCCTTGTCGAGCAGTCTCGCGAACCCCTCGGCCGAGACCGGCTTGCTGAAATGATAGCCCTGCATCTCGTCGCAATTGTTCTTGCGCAGGAACGCCACCTGGTCATCCGTCTCGACGCCTTCGGCGATCACCCTGAGATTGAGCTTCTGGCCAAGCGAGATCACGGCGCTGGCGACGGCCTGGTCGTTCTCGTCGGTAGCGAGATCGTTGATGAAGGATTTGTCGATCTTCAGCCGCGCCACCGGAAAGGTCTTCAGTGCGCTGAGGCTGGAATAGCCGGTGCCGAAATCGTCGATCGAGATCTGCACGCCGAGGCCCTGCAACGCGTTCATCATCGCCACCGCCGTGTCGACATTCTGCATGATCAGGCTTTCGGTCAGCTCAAGCTCGAGATATTTCGCCTCCAGGCCGCTGTCCTCCAGCGCGTCGATCACGTGGCTGATCAGGTTCTTTTCCTTGAACTGCCTTGCCGATACGTTCACGCACACCACCAGCGGCGGCAGGCCTGCGTCCTGCCAGGCCTTGTTCTGTCTGCAGGCTTCGTGCAGCACCCAGTCGCCGATCTGCACGATCAGGCCGGTCTCCTCGGCCATTGGGATAAACTTCATCGGTGCGATCAGTCCGAGGCTCGGATGGTTCCAGCGGATCAATGCCTCGGCAGCAAAGACGTTGCCGGAGCGAAGATCGACCTGCGGCTGGTAGAGCAGTGTGAATTCGCCGCGCGCCAGCGCGTTGCGCAACTCCTCCTGCAGCAGGAATTTCTCGTGGGCCGTCGCGTTGAATTCGGGCGCATAGAACTGGAAATTGTCGCGGCCAAGCTCCTTGGCGCGGTACATCGCGGCATCGGCATTGGCCAGCAACACATCGGCGGTCGCGCCGTCGTCAGGGTAATTGACAACGCCCATGCTGGCCGTTGCCCTGATGTGACGCTCACCCAGACAAACGGGCTCCGCGATCGCCGTCCGGAGCTTCTGCAAGGTCTCGCCAACCAGGTCGACATCCGGATCCTGGTCGAAGAGCACGACGACGAATTCATCGCCGCCCAGCCGCACGACGGTATCGGTCGCCCTGACGCATCTGACCATGCGGCTGGCGAGGGTCTTCAACAGCATGTCTCCGGCATTGTGGCCGAGCGTATCGTTGACCAGCTTGAAATTGTCCAGATCGATGAACACCACGCTCACCCAGCGGTCGTAGCGCTGCGCATAGAGGATGGCCTGCGAGAGCCTGTCGCCGAGCAGGGCGCGGTTGGGCAGCCCGGTCAGCGTGTCGTGGTTGGCCATGAAATGGATGCGGTCTTCGGCAAGCTTGCGCTCGATGGCGATGCCGGCGATGCGGGTGGTGAAATCGATGAGATTGCTCTCGGCCTTTGTCGGCTCGCGCACCGTCTTCGAATACATGGCAAAGACGCCGAGCACCACGCCGGTATGCGACAGGATCGGCGTCGACCAGCAGGAACGGTAGCCATAGGGCCTCACCAGATCGCGAAAATCTTCCCACAAGGGATCGCTCACAATATCGGTGACGATGACACGCTCGCGCCGGTAGGCGGCGGTGCCGCAGGAGCCGACCTTGGGGCCGATGCGGGTGCCGTCAATGGCGTGGGTGTACTCCTTCGCCAGGCTGGGCGCCGCACCGTGGTGCAGATGAGTGCCGTCCTTGTCGAGCAGCAGCACCGAGCCCACTATACCGCTCAGTTGCGACTCGATGAGGCGCATCAGACGTTCGAGCACCTCGGGAAGCGGCGCACTTGTCGCGATCATTTCCAGGATATGCGCCTGTCCATCCCGCAGATCGTCCGCTTGCCTGCGCGCCGTGATGTCGCGGGCGATGCCAACCAGGCCGAAAATTTCGTCCTCGGCGTTTCGCAGGGGCACTTTCGTCGATGACAGCCATTTGCCGGTGCCCGAAGCATCGATGATGAATTCCTCCTTGTCGACCATCGGCTGGCCGCTGCGCAGCAGATCCTGCTCGTTGGCGCGGAACTGCCGGGCGAGTTCGGGCGCGTGCAGATCGAAATCGTTGAGGCCGATCATTTCGCTCGTATCCCGTTTTCCATGGTCGGCGGCGAGTGCCTTGTTGACCACGACGAATCGGCTTTCGGAATCCTTGACCCACAGATAGTCGGGAACCCAGTCGATCAGCGCCTGCAGCGAAACGCGTTCGCTGACCACCACGCGGCTGGCGGCGAGTTCGGTGACGTCCTCATGTGTCGACACCCAGCCCCCGCCGGGAATCGGCTGACGGCCGACCTGGATGATGCGACCGTCCTTGAGTTCGGCGATCCAGGTCCTCGACCCGGTGCTGGAACTGATCGAGCGGGCGAAAGCCAGGTAGGCCGGGCCGTCCATCGCGGATGTTCCCGCAGCGAGCAGGTGTTCGACGACGTCGGCAAGTGTAATGCCCGCCTGCAGCTTGTCAGGCGCGATGCCGTATATCTGGGCGTAGCGGCGGTTGCACAGGATCA
Source organism: Mesorhizobium sp. ESP7-2 (assembly GCF_020164715.1). Classification (NCBI taxonomy): domain Bacteria; kingdom Pseudomonadati; phylum Pseudomonadota; class Alphaproteobacteria; order Hyphomicrobiales; family Phyllobacteriaceae; genus Mesorhizobium; species Mesorhizobium sp. ESP7-2. The sequence continues at coordinate 167,135 of NZ_JAIUGQ010000002.1, read as the reverse complement.
GCCGCTCATCGACGTCGAAAAAGCAGATGCCTTGCGGGATGTTGTCGATTGCCATCTCGAAGCGTCGTGCCTGGGCTTCGAGCACGGCAATCGTGGCCCTGAGCTCGCGCTCTAGGGTTTCATAGGAGGCAACGGCCAGCTTCGACAGCGCGGCCAGATGGGTCTGACCGGCTGGCTCCACAGCGGCCCTTGACGATTCCGCGACCAAGTAGCGTTCTCCAATTCGGCCTGCCGAGCAAAACAATTTGGCCGGGAATGAGCTAAGATCATCGCCAGGTTAATTGATGTCTACTAATTGTCCGTGAACATCTTCCGCAGATTGACCTGGAGATTGTCTGGCTGGCCATTTGGCCGATCGGCGGCGGAAAATTGAAACGGTTGTCATCTACAAGACAAAGCGAATTGCGCTGCAGAAGTTCGCCGATGTCAGCGCTCGATCAGCAGGTCGGCCATGAGCCTTGCGCGGCGTCTGTTGCCATATGATACGGACACTGCTTCGACAAAAGCGCGTCATGCTTGCCTCAAAGCCAAGAATCTCGCTGGAGCATGATTTTGCTGCGCTGTATTCGCCGATCGGGAGACCGTCGAACCGCCAGGGAAGCTGCTGCGGGCGATCCGGTTGCAGGCATTCCACTCGATCCGCTCGGAGCGGCTTTTGATGGAGCGCCAGGAATACGATTTTCTGTTCCACTGGTTCGTCGGAGTCTGTGCCGTTACCCCGAAAATCGGAATGCCGCGATGCCGCGGCAGGGTGTTGCGGCATTTCACGTCGGAGAGAGCCATTTGTGGACCCCCCGTTGGTGCTTCGATACCAGCAGGGCCTCAGATACCAACAAAAATACCAACACCTCGCCCCGTTGGACGAAATTTGCCGAACCGCGATGAAATTCGCTCAAGCGCCGCTTTCGTACCGAAAAACAAAGCAAATTCAGTTATTTGCGGATACTGAGGCGTAGAAGCTTCGGCGAAAGGGGCTGTGGGGCGAAGAGGGGATGGTGCCCAGAGGCGGATTGCGCTCGCGCGTTCGCTTACCATTGATTTATAAGGACAATTTCGGCGTCCGTCCATCCCTTGTTGCACAGGCCTGTGACACAGTCTTGCCTAGGGTTTGACCGAGACTAATTGGGGATGAGAGCACGAGCCGACCGGAATCCACCAATGGTCAAACGGCGCAAGTAGAGGAACCCCTCTTGAGGGCTCATTGGAAGACAGTGGCTTCAAGCCAGGAATGATTAATTCTGTGAAGCCCGTGGTTCGCTGTTCTATTTGGGTCGATCGAAAGATAGCCGACCGATTGGTGACGCTCATTGCGGCGAGGCGATTGACCGACTTCTATGCGCATATCGAACCGCCTCGCTACGGCCGAGGCTGGGTGCATAGCTGGTCATTGATGACTGCGCCGGAGGAGATTTAGGATCAAGACCGCTCTGACGACATGAGAGGGCCTGGTGCACTTCGTGCCTGCGGCAGGTGACCGTAAGGGTAGTCTTCTTTCGCATGGATCGGCTTGACCGTGGCATGATCGTGACGAGGAATGTGAACCGTCGCCGGCGAGATCGAACAACGAACGAACGCCTCTGCTCTTCCGTACGCTTTCAGGTAATAGTGGAAATATGAAGAAGCACACGATAGCGACCGTGGAAGAGTTGAAGGCAGCGCTGGCCGCGTTCGGGCCGGACGCTCTCTTTCGAGGCCAGGTGCGGCACTTCGGGACTGACGACGCGCCGAAAATGAACACATCATTCTCTCGCAACGGGTGCATACCACCCTTGATGCTGAGGTGGTCACACTATTCCGGATTCATTCTTGCCGCCTTGCTAGGCCGCGATCATCGCGAAATCAGCACAGAGTTTACCCAAGCGGTTCTTCAGCACTATGGTTGGCGCTCCTTCTATCTCGACGCATCTTCCAATCCGGCGGTCTCGGCCTGGTTCGCGTCCCACGCATTCAGCGGCAGCCGCTCGATCGAACTCTGTGAGGATTGCTTTGAAGACCCTGTTTTCCTAGTCAAGCTGATGGCTAAATACGCGTACGAGGAGGGTACGGGCTTTCTCTATGTGCTCTCCAAGGAAGCGATGGCGAAGAGGAGGCTCGGGCTCATCGATCTGTCTTCCATCGAGCTCCCTGATTGTCGTCCGCGTTTTCATGCGCAGGCAGCCTGGCTTGTGGGTCCGCTTTACGAAGACTTGCCGGTCGATTGTATCCTTGCGACCATCCAAGGCCCAAGAAGCATCTTCCGGGCTCTCGCACAGGAAAGTGGCATCGTGGAAACGGTCCATCTGTTTCCGAATACGGATGAAGACCCGGTACTCGAACTGCTCACCAGCATGCCTTGGCAGAAAATGAGGCTGCCAAACGAAAAGAAGAAAGATCTGAAGTTTTTCCAACAGGCCTTCGAGTTTCCCGAATACCACGATAGCTTCCGGAAACATAATCCACCGCATATCGCATACTATGAAGGGGCGCCTGCACCAGCCGAGAAGGTTGCGCCCGATGTGCTAGTTTTCGATGTACCCGAAATCGTGGTCTATGGGTTCGCGGACCCGATTGCGGAGAGATTCCCACGGGTGGCGGAGATCGTCCAGGGGGAGGGTCGTCACTTCGTATTCGAAATTGACAGCCTCGTGCGCAGGCCGGGCCGTCTTTCGACTGAATACTTGAAGGGCGTTGCCATATCGAAATGTGACAACGGCCTGTTCTCCGTGGCGGACTTCGCGGTTGATCATCCAGGACGGCAGATGGCCGGATGCGGCATCAATATGGGATGGCACTACCGCATAGAAGACGACGGGAGATGGGTTCGGGAGGTCACTCCTGACGATTGCCCCTGTGAAAACAACTCCATTCATCAGCATCATCTCTCGATGCTGACTATCCTCGAAGACCGTCTAGGGGATGATCCGGCGTCTGTCGTTCGGCGTCCTCCGCCAGCCTAGAGCGCTCCCGGATCGCTCGTAGGGTCGCTCTCGCGAGGCGCTCAATTTACGTGACAGCGGGCGAGTTTCCCCCCGTGCCACCCCATCCCAGGCCGACTTGGCACAGATTTCAACAGGCCAGAGCCTGACGGAAGGGATTCTGGAGCGTGGCCGTCGAAAGCGCAACGAATATAATAGTTTCCCGGCCGGTCTCACATGGGCTTGCCCCAGTGAGTCGGTCAGAATAGGTCATTTAGAGTCTCACACGAATGGCGATTGACTTTTTGATACAGAAGGATCACATCCTTAAAGAGTCTAATGATCCGAAGGGGAGCCGCCATGCAAGCACCGGAGCCGACCACACCGACCGCCACGCCGAACGGGCACCTCGTCGGCTACGCCCGCACCTCCACCACCGACCAGAAGGCCGGGCTTGAGGCCCAGCTAAGAGACCTCTCCGCCGTCGGGTGCTCCAAGGTCTTTCGCGAGGAGCTTTCCTCCGTGGCGGCCAAGAGGCCCGAGCTGGAGAGGACCTTGGACTACCTTCGGGAGGGAGACACCCTCATAGTCACCAAGCTTGACCGACTTGCGCGCTCCGTGGCTGACCTCGTGGATATCACCGCCAAGCTACGCGCCAAGAGTGTTGCCCTCCGTATCCTGGCGATGAGCCTCGATACGGCAACCCCGACAGGAAAGCTCATGCTCAACCTCCTGGGGTCAATCGCGGAGTTCGAGCGGGAGTTGATGCTGGAGCGGCAGCGGGAGGGTATCGCCAAGGCCAAGGCCGAGGGAAAGTACAAGGGAAGGGCTCCCACGGCCCAGCGAAAGGCCGCCGAGGTCATCAGGCTCAAGTCAGAGGGCAAGAGCGGGGACGCCATCGCCGAGGAGCTGGGGATTGGGAGGGCGAGTGTCTTCCGTATTCTCCGGTCGGCGTAGGGGCCTGCACCCTCCGTCATTGCACAGGTTAAACTTGTTGCCTGAGGGCTCGGCGTGGCCATACTGGGGAGCGCAACTCTAACAGGAGACTGCGCATGACCGCCCCGACCCTGGCACCACTCCCGGTGTCCTCCGAGGAATTCCAAGACCCAACAACCGCCATTGCCTTCGCCGTCGAGTGCCTAGAGGACTTCGAGATCGGTCCTTTCCTGATGGACTGGAGGGCCAGGCGAGGCCTTGAGTGTTGGCTCCAGCATGTCATTTCAGTACGCGCGGAGGTCGCTGGGTTCTACTCGGATGATACTGGCAGCCCCTCGGGGTTCGGTGCAGGCTCAGCCATCACCCGCCTCCTAGAGGCCACGCGGTTCATCAAGTCCCAGGCCCGAGACATGCCGCTGGGCATCTCCATCGCTTTCCTGGCGGCTGCCATCTGCGGATTTGACCCTCGGAGGCCTGGCGGTGATGCGATGACATTAGAGGAACTTGCGAAACGCGTGGACGTATCGCCCACCACAATGTCCCAGCATCTTAGGTACCTTGGCCCCGGATACCGGAAGGGAACGCCTGGCCTCGGGCTGGTGGAGACCGCGCGACATCCCGACAATGGCCGCAAGAAGATCGTCTTCCTGACTGCCAAGGGGCGCGACCTTATAGCGAAGGTCGACCGCCTGTTGGCTGGTCCCGGCTAAGTAGCTGAAAGGGCGGCGCTGCGATGGTCCTTACGGTGGGCGAATTGGAGGCTTTCTCGCGCCCGGTAGGCTCTTACGATGCCGCCACTGATCGAGGGCAGCCCGTTGAAATTCCTCGGATAGTAAAATAGTGCGTCTAGTAAATCCGCCACTGTTCGAGCAACATATTGAGGTTGTTTGAGAAATTTCTAAATACTGCTTGCGATTTCCAGAGGTTTTCGCTATTTGAAGGCCGTATTCAAAATACATCACTCACAAAAATTGAACACTACTCCGAAGCGCCCTCTTCCAACAGGGCGGCGCCAGGATATGCCCAAGACATACGTCCGGGGAGTCGCCCTCTATTTGGACACGCCGATGCGCGGCCCGGATGATGCCTACTCCGCTTCCCCTTGAAGCGATGAACTACGGCCCTCCGCGCGAGGGTTAGGGCGGCCTCTGACAGACGGGCCTAAGCACATACCATCTGTCCACTCGGCTCGAAGAGGGTCGGTGCTGCTCCTCCCTTACGGCGCCTAGGTAGCTAGGTGGAGAACACGGGATGAGGGGTGGAAATGGTCCGGGAGTGACGCCCTCCCGCTGATGATGACACGGCAGTGTCGAAACCGCTGTGCACGAGCCGCGCACCTATCGCCCCCCAACAAGCAAAAGGCCACGCATAGAGTGGCTGCATCGCCCACCCTCCAGGCCCGGGCAAGGCCGAGAGCGGGCGCAGCGACCAACCCAATGCCAACGCTGACGAGGAAGGAGACAACTAATGTCTGTTATCGAAGTTCCATTCGACCCTGAGGAGAGAAACGATCCGACTACCCTCCGCGCGATCATCGAAATTGACCGAGGGCCGCAACCGGAAGCCTTTGCCCCGCCTCAACACGCCGGTTCCTACGGAGTCGTTCTATGGGGGCAGAGAAACTTGCGTTACCTTTGGGGGGCCGGCTGCGCCAAGAGCGACGATACCCTCAGAGCTGCCGCCGTACTCCGCGTCCTAGAGCACCGGCAAGAGGACACCAAGCTCATCGTCCACACTAAGGGGCTGGTGGGCCAGCTCGTCCACGTGTCCCGCAGCAGGGGCTTCAAGGCCGACCGTAAGACGCCTTTCGACGGCTTCGAGTTTCTCAAGCCCATCCAGGAGGCCCGGGATCGCGGAGAGTGGGGGTTGGTGCCGTTCAAGGCGAGGGTGGAGGAGCCAGAAGGATACCACCGCGCGGTCCAGTCGGCGAAGTCCGGGCTCCGTGTCGCCCTCAAGATGCTCCGCATAATCTCGACCATCGCCGCCCAGCACAAAGACCCTTTCAACTTCATCGCGGCTACCGACAACGACCCCGACCCGGATGGCCTGATAAGCCGCCTGGAGGCTGCCCATGGATAGCAGCGGGTCTCCTTGCGACATCGAGTACCGCGCTGCCGCTCCCTCCGACCTCTCACCCCGCCGCTGTGTCGCCCCTGGCTGCAAGAATCTCACGCAGCGCTCCGCCAGGAACGGCCTCTCGGAGACCCTGTGCAAGCGCCACGTCGAATTCAGACGTCGCCACGGCACCCACTGGCGGAGGAGCTACACGATGGCAGAGCTGCGCCCCTTCCAGGCGGCGGCGCGGCAGTGGCTCAAGGCTCATCAGGGCGACCTCAGCTTGACCCAGGTTGTCGCCGCCCTGAATGGCCTCCTGGCTGGAAGTGGCGCCTCCCGGACGGCGCAGGACGCTCGATGGGCCGGTACGGAAGAGAAGGTGCGGAACGCCTTGGCGCGGCTTCATGAGGCCGGGAAATCGGGGGGACAGCTCCTCCTAATCACCCTCACCGTGAAGGCCGCCCAGTCAGCTCTGGGGCCGAGGGCCAACCGGGAGTTCCAGTATGTCCAGATCGCCAAGATGGCCCATCGGCTTGCCTCGGGAACCCATGTCCGCTCCGCCCTCTATGGCACCTTCTCTCGTTACCCTCGCGCGGAGGGGCATTCATGCGGCTCCTCGGGCAGAACATCGAGGACATCGCCGGGATCGTCGCGGACTCAGAGGCGGTGAGTGAGGTGGTGGAGGCGGCGGGGAGGCACGAACGGTGACGCACTTTGACGAGAGATCGGAACAGGACCATGACCCACCGCTGGTCCTTCTAGGTGGCGAAGACTTGGGGCAGCGCACCGTACCTCCCCTGCCTCCCACCCTCATGCACGACCCGTGGCTGACCGTGCGGGAGCAATCCCCTTTGGCTGACGCAGCGGCCTCACTCCACGCCAAGGTTGAGGCAGCCTTCGCCCGCAACCCAACCCGTAAGCCACGGGCCGACGCCGCCGAGCGCCGCCTTGCGATTATCCAGAACCTCGTTGTCAACCTCGCACTGGTGGCCCTTCGCCATCCGTCGGGCACGCGCCTTGCCTTCCAGGCCGACAAGAAGGCCGCCACTCGCTACGACCGTAGGGACTTGCCGCGCGGCCCCCTCATCGACATCCTCAAGTCGCTGGCCGAGGACGGGCTGGCGGTCTATCACCCGGCGGTCTTCAAGCATCTGCGGACAACCGCCGAGCCTTCAGCACGGCTCCGCTTGATGTTGACCCAGGCCGGCGCATCGCTGGTGGACATCAGCCGCGCTCCTGGTGGAGAGACGGTCATCCTCAAAGCGGTCGTCGGGAGGGCTAGGCCGAAGCCGTTGGTGGACTACCCGGACACAGGGGAAACCTTGCGGCTGCGAGCGGAAATGGAGACCATCAACGATGCACTGGCGGAGGCCGACATTCGGCTCTGCGGCGAGCGGCAACCCCCTCATCAACTCGTCAGGGTCTTTCTCGTCGACGGTCCAGAGGCTCCGCCTACGTTCGATGGCCACGGGAGGCTTTTCGGGGGCTTCTGGCAGTCTCTCCCACGGGCGAGGCGGGTAGGCCTCACAATTGGCGGGGAGCGTTTGGTGGAGTTGGACTATCGCGCCATGTACGTTCACCTCGCCTACGCCCTCCACGGGGCAGCCCTGCCGGCTGGAGACCCGTATGCGGTGGCAGGCTTGGAAGGGCACCGGGACGCCGTAAAGAAGGCCGTCGCGTCACTCTTCTTCCGGGATGGGACCTTGCGCCGCCTCTCTGGGGAACTGCGGGAACTACTGCCTGCGGGGTGGACGGCCAAGCGGCTCACGGCGGGGATAGAGGCGAAGCATCCCCCCATCGCGCACCTCCTTGGAACCAACATCGGGCCAAAGCTTGCCAACGCCGAGAGTAACATCCTGGTGGCTGTCCTTCTCCGGCTCATCGCACAGGGCGTGGTGGCGCTGCCCATCCATGACTGTGTGCTTGTGGCCGAAAGCGCCAAGGCGGCGGCCATGGCGGCAATGCGTGAAGAGTCCAGGCGGCTGGTGGGGGCAGCCCTGCCGGTCGAGGAGAAGGCTGGCCAACAAGTCGCTGCTATAAGGAAATAACTCGCTGCTAAAGGGCTCCAGGTGGGGCCTTAGGGTATTGGAAGGCCCCCGCTCCGCCTCATCGTCGGCCCACCGGAAATAGGTGCTCAATGTGACTGCCTTAAGCACCGGACTCTCGCATTACCTTGAGGTGACGATGAGGGGCGAAGCCCTCTCTCAGCTAAGGGTCTGCTGCACAGGGATCACCTCAAGGGGCCGCTTCAGGAACCCTGGCGAGACAGCCCAGCCCTTCTGGGCCTCATCGGGCTCTTCGGTGGCAAACATCAAGACGGCAAACGACTGCCTGAAGACTGCGAAATGAGCTGACATTGCGCTACTGTCTTCGGGGAGTACGCTGGCGACGCGAAACTGCTCGCCCACCTCAAAGTCGCCCTGGCGGAGCGTTCGATCTGGGCCACACATAGCCAAAACTCCTTCGGCAACGCGTCCTGATAGGCTTGGAGGTTGGAGTACCACTGGACAGCAACGGCCCCGGTGGTCGGTAGGATGCGCCCTGTGGTGGCCGTGTGTAGCGCGAGGCCCAGCTTGGAGGCGAAGATGGTCATGGACCTGGCCACTATCGGCCCGTCGATCCTCAGGAAGCTCCATGAAGGGAGCTGGGCGGCGATGTCTCGGTAACGCATCAAAGTGCTAAGCTGGTCTCTCTCGGGGCGCACCTCCTTGGAGAATCCCGGTATACGAAGCGTCGAGTGGATGAGCTTCTGACCCTCCGCCCGCCCGGCCGCTGTCTTGGAGTCGGGCATCATGCGGCTCAGCATTGCGACCACGAGGTCAGCCTCGCGCGATGCCTCGTTGCATACTTTGCATGCTCCGAACTCAAGACCTCGCGGACGATGCTTGCCATCGAAGATGCCACGCGGGGGGTAGTGCTCTACGGTCTCGCTAGGGGTCCCACCGCCGCAGAAGATGCAGAAGGGCTGCTCTCTTCGGATTCGCTGGGAGAACGTCTCCCGCCTCCTGGCTTCTCCCACCGCGATACCCTCCGCTCGCCGACCCGCTGTAGCCTCGGTGAGATCGGCTTGCGGTCTGTTCCCGAATCGCCCGACTAACGTTTATCAATTGAACATCGAATCTGGCGTTCTGCCATAGCGGGCATACCAATGAACTTTGATGAGATGCTGCCTTGCGTCCCGACAAGCTGGAATAACAGCCGCGTTCACTTCTTCAAATACATGAGCTTCAGTACAGCGAAGGCCGTCTTGACTAACGGGACTCTCAGGTGGTCAACGCCCGGCACATTGAACGATCCCTATGATATCCAATTCGATCTGGCGATTACGGCAGATAGAGCCAGGCTCAAGGAAGCATCCCTAGCCAAGCTGTGGGAAGTCTTCAAAGGCGAGAGGGCTGTTGTGGCGGGCAACATCCTTGGAGCCGTGGTCCGGACCATGGGTCTGCGTGTTCCCGATCTTAGCCGCGATCAATTCGAGAAGGAATTTGGCGAGGGCTTTGAAGAGGGCTTTGATCGGATGATGGCCAGCCTACCGGGGATCAATGCCGATATCCGTAAGCTGATGGCGGACAGCAAGATTCTGTGCTTGACGACCGATCCAATCAACACGTCCATGTGGGCGCACTATGGTGAGCTAAATCGGGGCGCGGTGCTGAGATTTCGATCGATCGCTGCGCTCAGCAGCCCCTTCGGGATGGCCAAGCCGGTAGAGTACGTCGATCATCTACCAAAGCTCGTGGATGAGGATTTCCTGGCCGAAATGTTTGCCGGACTTGCTTCGATTAACCCTTCCGTTGCCAGCCATCGAATGGTCTTCACTAAAGGATCAGACTGGTCATATGAGAAGGAGTGGCGCATTTTCGCTGGCGCGGGCCGCAACAAGACAGAGGCTCCCGAGGACCTTCCCTTCCATGATTTGGAACTAGACGGTCTCATCTTCGGCCTCGCGGTGCCGGACGAAGGCCGCCAGGAGTTGAAGGCGCTGGCAGATAGATATCCGAATGTCGAGATCATGGAGGCGGTTCGCTCTTCTGTCGGCTTTCGGCACGAAATTCGAACCCTGCACCGGCCTGCCGGGTAGGTGCTCACCGGGCGATGCTGCAGGCGCACATGTGCAATCTCCATCCGCGAGCGAACCCGCGCCATGCTGGACCTCGTAGGCACCCTTGATCTTTCGCTGAATGTCTATGCAGAGCAGGAGCCGGAGAAGGCGCTTGTGGAGGCAGTAAAGCTGCCTGCCTAAGCGATTGGTGCCCAGAGACGGGTTGCGCATGCGATATCGCCGCACGCAATTTTCTATGAGTTTTTTAGCCGTTGCCGTCTGGTTGTTGCACGGCTCGGCAACACAGAGTTCGTTGCGGGTTCCCCATCCACAGCAGGAAGTCGCAGGATGCGGGTAACCGGGTCCCAAGTCAGTGGGTCAACGGGCACGTGGTCGCCTTTGCTATCCTCGCCAACCTGACGGAGCGAGCCCGCCATCTCGTTTTGCAGAAGTCTTACGAAACTGCCTCGCGCCTGCCAGATTTGCTGCCTTAACTCTAGACCTTCGCTGTGACCGTGAACCACCAGATGTCTTGCGACGTAGCAGGCCTTCAGTACCTGATCCAACACGCGTACGCGTACACCTTCGTCAGCCGGTGATCCGTCTCCAGACGGCACATTCGGAAAGAATAGTCGGCCTCGGTCTAGCAAAGCGCTGGCGCGATGGCTAAGCGTCTCGATAGCGGCCAAACTGTAACTGCCCCCCTCGGTCAGCGGCGCACACGCCGTTTCGATTTCCGCCATAACGTCGATGACCTCACTGCCCCACCGTGTCATCTCCGTGTCGCGCTGGCGTTCCCGGTCCTTCTTTTCCCCCTCCCGATAACGCTTGTCCGTCCGCAGAGCCAGATAAGACTGAATGACCGTCGTCGTACCGAACAACACGGCAGCTAGCGCCGCGATTGATTCCCATCCCATAGTTCCCCCTTCGCTGAACGTTGAGCGTTCCGTAATTTCGCTAATGGTTGTCGAACGTGTTGTGGGGAGTTTCTAAAGCGACGGCGCAGTAGACCTCCAGAATTGCTTGATTGACCGCGTCCGGTTCGATCACATACCGGAAGGCCATGTTTCGAATTCGGGCCTTCGCGGCGGAAAAATGCTTTTGGAAATCCAGATCCCTCATCTTTTCGGCGCGGGTGTCGGGATGACCCTTGACATAAGACCTGCCGGTTCGCCCGCTCGTTAGGCATGCCAGCCGATACGCGAACGGGGCGACCCCGTCGCCGGAGCTTTCCCGACGATGTGCGTAGAACCGGCCGACGATGTCGTTCGTGCGTCCGACATAGAGGTGGCAGCCACCTTCCGTGAGCAGATATACCCCTCGAAGGCGTCCGTCCTGTGGCAGGTGCACCGTCGGGAAACGCTCTCCAACAATGGGATGCATCTCCAGAAGTCGGTTGAACGATGGCACCAGCGTTTCAACCGTCGCCCGAAAATTCTCATGCATTCGCCAGCCGCCCCTCTACGCTAACCATGGCATCCCAACCCGCAGAGACTTGGGCCAATGGGAGCCAGATGCGCTCGCCTCTTGTTCGATGGGAGCGGAAGTGATCCAGCATCGCCTGTTCGACATCGTATGCTGTCATGGCATTCTCGAAGCGAGCAAGTCGCTCAATCTGCCATTGCTCATCCAGAACTTCTGTTGGGACGTGAGCGTTGATTTCGGCTAATCGGCGATCAGGATCGATGCTGATTCCGATTTTCCAAATATCGCGGGCGCCAAACCTCAACAGATAGGTGAAGCACGGGCCGTCGCAACTTCTAAGGACCAGTGCCTCATAGCTGGTTGGGGGAGGTCCCTTAGACCGCGACCGCCTGTAGGAGGTTCGTCGCTGGACCTTTCTTAGCTCGCTGCTAGACATCGTGAAGGGCCTAGACAATGGGACCTCGTGGTGTGGGAGCCTCAACACCCTGCTTGCAAGCTTGGCCGGCAAAAGCCATGGATGGCGGATGGCCTTCATCGGGACTTTGCCGAGTATGGCCCGTGTCAGGGGATACGGCTCGTCGAATTGCCAGGCCCTAAGTGCCTTCACCGCCCATGGCCACTGAAACGCCCCGTAACGCTCCGTCCCTGCCGCAATCATTGCATCTGTAAAATACTGCTCTACCCGCCCCCTTTCTTGACCGAACTCCATCATCCCGACGATCTTGCCGCGCATCGAGTTAACGGGGGCTCCTCTGGTGGCTAAGAAAACCATCCTGTTTCCCGGTTCATATCGTTCGACTAGAGAATGGGCCGCAGCTTCCAAACTGAAGGTCACTGCGGGCCAATCGATCGGATCGAACCCATGGAAGTACTTTGCGTAGATTTTCATTCTTTCGCCTCCCCGCCGCAGAATGCCTTGTGCGTTTGAGATTGCAAAGAGTGATGCAGGCTGGTGTATTCGAGCCGATTCGAAGGGGGCATCATGGCATCAGGTCGCGTAACGCAGGCGGAAATCAACAAGGCGGCATGGGCGGCCTGCGACACCTTTAGGGGTACAGTCGACGCATCGGTCTACAAGGACTACGTGCTCACCATGCTGTTCCTGAAATACATCTCCGATGTGTGGAAGGACCACTACGAGACCTACCGCAAGGAGCACGGCAACCATCCCGACCTCATCGAGGCGTTGATGAAGAACGAGCAGTTCGTGCTGCCCAAGGGCGCGAGCTTCTATGACCTCCATCGTGACCGCCACAAGGCCGGCAACGGCGAGCGGATCGACAAGGCCCTTCACGCCATCGAGGAAGCGAACGGGAACAAGCTGCGCGACGTGTTCCAAGACATCTCCTTCAATGCCAACAAGCTGGGCGACGAGGAGCAGAAGAACGACATCCTGCGCCTGCTCCTGGAGGATTTCGCCAAGGATAGCCTCGACCTGAGGCCAAGCCGGGTAGGTAGCCTCGACATTATCGGCGGCGCCTACGAATACCTCATCTCTCGCTTCGCGGCGTCCGCCGGCAAGAAGGCCGGTGAGTTCTACACGCCCGCCGAAGTCTCCACCCTCATGGCGCGGCTGGTCGAGCCCCAGGAAGGTGACGACATCTGCGATCCGACATGCGGCTCGGGGTCTCTGCTGATGAAATGCGGGCAGGAGATTACCAGGCACACCGGCTCCAGGAAATACGCGCTCTATGGCCAGGAGGCGATCGGCTCGACCTGGGCGCTGGCCAAGATGAACATGTTCCTGCACGGCGAGACCAACCACCAGATCGAGTGGGGCGACACGATCGGTAACCCGAAGCTACGCACGGCGGAAGACCGGTTGCGCCATTTCGATGTCGTCGTCGCCAATCCGCCTTTCAGCCTCGACAAATGGGGCTCGGAGAAGGCCGGCGCCGACCGCTTCGGCCGCTTTCGTCGCGGTCTGCCGCCGAAGACCAAGGGCGACTACGCCTTCATCCTGCACATGATCGAGACCATGAAGCAACGCACTGGCCGCATGGCTGTCGTCGTACCGAATGGCGTGCTCTTCAGGGGATCGAGCGAGGGCGAAATCCGCCGCAAGCTGGTCGAGGAGAACCTTCTGGATACTGTCATCGGCCTTCCCGAAAAGCTGTTCTTCGGCACCGGCATCCCCGCCGCCGTTCTCGTCTTCCGAAAGAAGAAGCCGGACGACACCGTGCTCTTCATCGACGCCAGCCGCGACTACGAGGAAGGCACCAACCAGAACCGCCTCGGCGAGCAGCAGCTTCTGAAGATATTCGCCGCCTTCGATGACCGAGTTTCGATCGACAGATATGCCCATCTGGCCACGGCAAAAGAGATCGCCGATAACGACTTCAACCTCAATATTCCGCGCTATGTCGACACCTTCGAGGAGGAGGAGGAGATAGACCTGTTGGCGGTGCGGGCCGAGCGAATGAAGCTGAAGGTGGAGATGGATGAACTTGAGACGAGGATGGAACGCTTCTTGAGGGAACTTGGCTATGGTGCCTGAGGAGTGGCGAACCGCGAATGTCCGTCAGCTCTGCTCGAAAGTTACGGACGGTACGCATGATACCCCGACCCCAGTCGATGGCGGCATTCCATATATTACAGCCATTCATGTAAAAGACGGACACATACGTTTTGACGATTGTCTTTTTCTGACGGAGGATGATCACCGCGAAATCTATCGACGATGCAATCCGCAATTTGGCGATCTTGTCGTTGTGAATATTGGCGCTGGAGTTGGCCAATGCGCGGCGGTGAACGTGACATTCGAGTTCAGCATGAAGAATGTTGCTTTGCTAAAACCAAACCCCGAACACATCGATCCTAAGTTTCTATTCCAGGCATTTCGGTCGGAGGAAAGCCGAATTGGCCGGGAAGCCAGGTCAGGCGGAGCACAACCATTCATATCTCTTCGGCACCTTGGGCAACTCCGGTTTCTTGTCCCTCCAATTCCTGAGCAAAAGAAGATCGCCGAAATCCTCTCGACCTGGGATGCGGCCATTGAGACCACCGAAAAACTGCTCGCCAATGCAGTGGCTCAGAAGCGTGCCTTCATGCAGCAACTGCTCACGGGAAAGAGACGATTGAATGGCTTTGGAGGGCCTTGGGCTCGCCAGACTCTACGGGACGTCGCCGAGGTCATCGTGTCGAACGTCGACAAGAAATCGGTCGATGGCGACATCCCGGTCAGGCTCTGCAATTATATGGATGTCTATGCCAACGATATATTGCAACCGTCACTCCCATTTATGGAAGCAACAGCTACATCCGCTCAGATCAAGAAATTTGGGCTTCATGTTGGCGATGTGCTGATAACAAAGGACAGCGAAACCCCGAGCGATATAGCGGTGCCTGCATACGTTTCGGCGACTGCCGATGATCTGGTTTGCGGTTATCATCTCGCAATTATTCGGCCGGGCCCTCGCGCGTCAGGCCGCTTCCTCAAGTTCTACTTTGAGCATCCTCACACACAGACTTACTTTGCGTCTCGCGCAAACGGGGCAACGCGCTTTGGCCTAAGGGTAGGCTCCATCGAGGAGGCTCCTATCCAACTGCCGACCCTTGAAGAGCAGGAACGGATTGCGGACGCGATTGCCACAGTGGAGACAGAAGCGAAGCGGCTCAAGAGTTCGATCAAGCTTTACCGCGCGGAGAAGGCCGCCCTCATGCAGCAGCTCCTGACGGGCAAGTGGCGGGTGACGGTGTGAACGCTCCCGAGCGCCCAAGGACCGAAGAAGAAATCCAGGCCAAGGTCCCGGCACTCGCCCTCTTGCTGAAGCTCGGCTGGTCCTATCTGTCGCCGGCCCAATGTCTCATTCTGCGCGGGTCCGAACGCGCCGTCATCCTGGAATCCGCCGTCCGCGACCATCTTTCCGCCTGGCGGTTCTCCTATCGCGGCACGAGCCATGCGCTCTCCGCCAGCAGCATTGCCCAGGTGCTGAAGGCGCTCAATGACACCGGCCTCAACGAGGGCCTGACGGCGGCTAATGAGCGGATCTGGAAGCATCTTGCCCTTGGCGTCACCGTCTCCGAGTTCATGCCGGACGGCCACAAGCATTCCGTTACCGTGCCGCTGGTCGACTTCGCGGCCCCAATGAGCAACCGCCTCCAGGTCACCGAGGAGCTTTCCGTCGAACGCGAGGGCGGGCATGGCCGCTTCCGGCCCGACATCGTGCTCTACGTCAACGGCGTCCCCTTAGCCGTCATCGAGGCGAAGCGCCCGACCGGAAGCCGTGCCGAAAAACTGATGCTGGCCGAGGGGGTCTCGCAGCACCTTCGCAACCAGAAGCCGGATGGCATCCCCGCGCTCTATGCCCATGCCCAGCTCCTGCTTTCCATCTCCGGGCAGGATGGCAAATACGCGACCACCGAGACCCCGGCGAAATTCTGGTCGATGTGGCGCGAGGAGGAAATCCCGGCTGCTGCGATCGACACGCTTGCCAATGCCCCACTGACGGCGCAACAGCATTCCGCCCTGTTCGCCGAGCGCCCGCATTATGTCCGTGCCTTCTTCGACGGCCTTTGGTCGAAGCCTGTCGCCGCGACCGGACAGGATCGGCTCATTGTCTCCCTGCTGAGGCCCGATCGCCTGCTGGAGTCCATCCGCTATTTCCTGCTCTTCGACCGCAAGCTGGGCAAGATCGCCGCCCGCTATCCACAGGTCTTCGGCGTAAAGTCGATGCTGGAGCGCATGGAGAAGCGCAACCGCGACGGCGGCCGAGAAGGAGGCGTCATCTGGCACACGACCGGCTCCGGCAAGTCCTTCACCATGGTCTTCCTGCTGAAGGCGCTGCTGATCCATGACGCTCTTGCCCGCTGCCGCATCTTCGTCATCACCGACCGGGTCGACTTGGAGCGCCAACTGTCGACCACCTTCATGGCGGGCGGAGCTTTCGGCTCTGCGGTAGCGACGAAGAAGGAGGGCGAGAACGCCAAGGCCTCATCCGGCCGCGACCTGGCGCAACGCATCGGCACGGGCACCGAGCGCATCATGTTCACGCTGCTGCAAAAATTCAATTCGGCGACCCGCTTCAAGGAATGCCACAACGCCTCTGAAGACCTGATCGTGCTAGTTGACGAAGGACATCGCAGCCATGGCGGCGAGAACCACGAGCGGATGCGCAAGGCGCTGCCCAATGCCGCCTTCATCGCCTTTACCGGCACACCGCTGCTGAAGGACGATAAGACGCAGAACAAGTTCGGGCCGATCCTTCACGCCTACACCATGCAGCGGGCGGTCGAGGACGGGACGGTCACCCCGCTTCTCTATGAAGAGCGCCGGCCGGTGGTCGACGTGAATGCCGAAGCCATCGACAAATGGTTCGACAAGATCACCACGGGGCTTTCCGACAAGCAGCAATCCGACCTCAAGAAGAAGTTCGCCACCCGAGGCAGTGTCTACCGCGCCGGCAACCGCATCGACCTCATCGCCTGGGATATCGCCACACATTTCTCGCAGAATTTCAAGGAGCTTGGCACCGGGCTGAAGGCGCAACTGGCGACCGACAGCAAGCTCTCCGCCATCCGCTATCAGCAAGCGCTCGACGCCACCGGTCTCGTCACCAGCGCCGTCATTATCTCGCCGCCCGACACCCGTGAAGGCCATGAGGACACCGACGAGGCGAAGACCCCGGAAGTCCAGAAATGGTGGGCGGCCAATGTCGGTAACGATCCGGAGGCTACGAGCGGACGGTCATAGAGGATTTCTCCACCCCCGGCAGGCCCGACATCCTCATCGTGGTCGATAAGCTGCTCACCGGCTTCGACGAGCCGCGCAATGCGGTGCTTTACATCGACAAATATTTGAAGGAGCACAACCTGCTCCAGGCCATTGCGCGGGTGAATCGGCTTCATGAGTCCAAGCAGTTCGGTTTTCTGATCGACTATCGCGGCATCCTGAAGGAACTCGACACCTCGCTGAAGGACTACCAGGACCTCGCCGAGCGCACCCAAGGCGGCTACGACATCGAGGACCTTGAAGGCACCTTCGCCAGCGTCTCGACCGAATACAAGCGCCTGCCCGGCCTCCATGCCGCGTTGTGGGCAACCTTCGCAAGCGTCAAGAACAAGGGTGACCGCGAGCAGTTCCGTCTGGTGCTGACCCCGGATTCGGTCCTGGGTGACGGTGGCGTAAGCTATGACCGAAACCAGAAGGTGCGCGAGGATTTCTATGCGGCGCTGACCGAGTTCGGCATGTGCCTCAAGCTCGCCCTGTCATCCCGCGCCTTTTTCGAGGACGGCTCTTTTAGCGAGGCCACGATCGCCGGCTACAAGACGGACCTGAAGTTCTTCACCGAGCTGCGCATCCAGGCCAAGCAGGACGCCATGGAGACGGTCGACTTCTCGGCCTATGAGGAGCAGATACGCAAGCTGGTCGACAAGCAGGTCGTCGGCGTCGAGATCAAGGAATCGGAAGGCGTCATCGACCTCACCGGCTTCAGCGACAACAAACAGGCCGGCTATGACACCGGCTGGAGCGACGACAAGACCCGAGCCGAGACCGATGTCATCAAGACGCGGCTGACAAAGACCATCGAGCAAACGCTGGCCGATGACCCGTATGCCCAAGCGGTCTTTTCCGACCTGCTACGCCAAGCGATCAAGGAGGCGGAATCCCTCTTCGATCATCCGCATAAGCAATACATCCTGTTCAAGGACCTGGAGGAAAAGGCGAGAATGCGGGCCAATCCCCATGTTCCCCACCGCTTTCCCGACAATCCACACGCGCAGGCCTATTTCGGTCTGTTCCCCTTGGTGCTGGGCGAGGTGACGGCGCGGGATCGCGGCGAGGACTGGCTTGTCGCCGAGGCCTTCCATGTCGACGAGGTGGTGAGCAACGCGGTGGCGACGCTCTCCATCAACCCGGCCAACATCGAAGCCGAAATCAGGAGGCAACTCCTGCCGCGCTATTTCAGGGCGCTGGGCGGGTTGGACAAGGCTCAGGCGCTAGTAGACCGGATTGTCGAGATCGTCCGCCTGGGGGCCTCGCGTGGCACTCTCTGAGCGCAACCTGTCGACGCTCCGCTATGGCGACGAGAGCATCGCCTATTCCGTGCGGGTCAACCCGGCCCGCCGCGAGCGCATTGCCATCCACGTTCATGCCGATGGGGCCGTCGAGGTCGAAGCGCCCGAGAACGCCAGCGAGGAGGCCATCCGCAAGGCGGTAATGAAACGTGCCCGCTGGGTTATCCAGCACGTCACCGATGCCCGCAAACGCTTCGAGCATGTCCTGCCCCGGCAATATGTCAGCGGCGAGCAGGCGCTCTATCTCGGCCGCCGTTATGTCCTGAAGGTGGTGCAGGTCCCCAAGGCCGAGCGGTCCATAAAGCTGAAGCGTGGCCTTCTAATCGTCGCCACGGACAGCATCGACGGGTCGGCGCTTCGGGCTCGCATCCGGGCCTGGTATCGCATCAGGGCGCGTGACTATTTCGCCGGCCGCATCGAGGCAATCTCGAAGGCGCTGCCGTGGGTCCAGGAGCCGCCGGCATTTCGCCTGCTCGACATGTTGCGCGACAGGCGGTTCGGTCACACTCAATCCGTTCCTGGTCAAGGCACCGCGCGAGGCGATCGACTACGTCATCACCCACGAGCTTTGCCACCTCAGGGAACACAACCACAGCCCCGAGTTCTTCCGCCTCCTGACGCGCTCCATGCCAGGCTGGGAGGCAGTCAAGTCCCGTCTCGATCACAGCGCCGAGATCATCCTAAATGACTGAGTGATTTGGATATGACGGGGCGCAGAGCAAGCGGCGGCACCGCTGGCGTCATGGGTGCTACTTCTTCGGAGGCTCGACGCGTTCACCATCCAACACCGAATATGTCGCTCCACTCTCGCCTTTTTGCGATCGTTGAAGTTCCTCATAAAGGTATCGAGCAAACATCGCGCCGCCGCCCAGAACCACCCAAAGTGGAACCCCAACCGCGCCGCCGAGGGCGGCAATCCCTGCATTTGCACCGCCAAACATCGCAACTCCGACAGCGGCCGCACTGAGCCCTAATCGTTGCGCGGCCGAGCGCTTATCCCAACCATGCTTCTTGGTTTCGAAGGCGATGATCTTCAGGACAGGCCAGATCGCCTTGCTCTTGATTGTCGCGGAGATAGCGGCTCGCCCCTTCTCGTAAACGGGCAAGTCCGATTGGTGAAGATCCAGTAGCTTTACCACAAGGGTCTGCAGGGCGTGATTCTGGTCGGGTGTGGCGTTCTCCGCAATCCGAACGGCGAGCTGCTTTTGGCGGTCCTGCTTTTCGATCATAATGTGTTTCCCTAGCCACCTCCGAGGTCATAGCAGACTGCAACGGATAATCGAGGCCCTCTGACGGCGAGTTAGTTTCGGTCGATCTTAAACCGGGGGAAAGCGTCCATCGCCTTCACTTTGGTGACCAGTGTCACTCCGCCATAGCCTTCGCCGACCGTTCGCGGGTCGTGGCCGCAGATTGCGTCGAGCACCTTGTCCTGGATTCCGGCCTCCGAGCCCATTGTCTTGAACGTATGCCGCCAAGCGTGGTTCGGCTGAATGTTCGGGTCCTTGACGACGGTGCGCACAAATTCGGTGAGGCGATTCTTGGCTGTCCTCCAGGCAGACCGGTCAGTACCAGACCACATGAAGAGATGCCCGTCCGCCGCAGCCTTCACGAACGCCGGAAACCCCGTCTCAACCAGATGCGGGTGCAGCGGCACTTCCCGACGTTCCTTATCCTTCACAGTCCCCGCTTCCGGCGTGATTGTGATGATCCAGTGCTTGCCCTCCTGGCGGACGTCCTCCTTGCGTAGCTGCACGATCTCGCCGACGCGAGCGCCGGTATACGCGCAAAGCCAGGGAACCCATCGCATGAGGCCATGGCGCTGCGGCTTCTCCTTTGGACCCTTCTTTGCGTTGGCCGAGGCTGTAAGGATGGCTGTGACTTCCCTGGGGGTGAACCAGCTTTCGCGAAGCCGTCGCTGCTTGCCGACCTTGATGGTGATGCCGGTAGCGGGGTTCGCCCCCATCTTCCTGTTATTGACCGCCCAGCTAAAGACGCTCCGAAGGCCGGAAAGGTAGCTGTCCTTCACGGTCTTGGCGCTGAGGGTTCTGTCGGTCTTTGGATTGACGGTGACTAAGAGGTGATCCTTGAAGCGAACGAGGTCGTCGGCAGTCACGCGGGAGGCATCGTCGTGCTTCAGAAACGCCGCCAGCGTTGCAGCCGCCTTGCGGTAGCTTTCGTGCGTGCTTGCAGTGAGGCCCGACGCCTTCGCCTCCTGCCACCAGGATTCGACCAGGCCCGTTAGCGAGACGCTCGGCGCGGTCTGCGGCCTGCCGGGAGCCTTCCACTCGGGAAACCGCTCGGAGCGAGGATCGGGCGAATAATCGCCGCCCGCCTTCCGCTGTCGCACCTCCATCCCCTCACGGAGTGCCTTCAAGAATTCACGAAGCACCATCGGGCGGGACGCCGGGTCGATCGCAGGAATGCTATGAGCAAGCAGCAACCGATCGACGAGCGGCCCCAAGGCATTCTCCACAGCTGGGGCATCCCCGTCCTCCTTCAGCCTCCCGAGCTTCTTGACGATAGACGCATAGCCCGCCTCCAACAGGTCAAGGTCCAAGCTGTCGTCGCGCTCGACGGTGCCATCTGCATTCTGCACGAAGGAGATGGTGCTGCGATGATCGTAATCGCTCGCCCAGGCACGGTAGAGCTCGCCAGAAAGGGCCACGGCTTGACGATGCGTGAGTGCGACCGGCTTATCCTCCCGCAGCGATCGGAAGATTTGCTCCAGATATGCCGCTGCGTCCGCCTGCCGGTTCTTCACCGCGCTGGGGTCCCCGGTCTTCAACGAGAAGCGAATGCTTTCGGTCTTCGGTGTGATGGTGACGAACGCCGTCTCTCCGCCGATCGGGACAGCCAGCTTCATGCCGACCATGCGATCTCGCAGGTCAGCGGGGATGCGCTGGACGAATTGCTGTTTGGAGGAACCTGTTCGCTTCACGGGACGGACCAGCCGATAGAGCATAGTTGCACACCTTTGTAACACAGTCAGGCGAGCGCAACATGCTGATTTGGCTTATCTTCTTGATCTTGTTGGGGTGACAAGAAAGATGGTGCCCAGAGGCGGATTCGAACCACCGACACGCGGATTTTCAGTCCGCTGCTCTACCAACTGAGCTATCTGGGCCTGCTCCGGCTAACGAAAACTCGTGTTCCGGATTTCATGGCGACGCCGTGGCGCCCCTTGAAAGCGCGTGGGTTATAGCACGGGAATTCGGCCTGTCCAGCGCCCAGATGTGGATTTCCTTGAGGAAAAGAAATGCCGTTCGATCGGCCTGTTTCCATGCCGTGCGCACGCCTATCTGGCGCTTGCCAGTCTCTTGCGGAAGTCGGACGGCGTCATGCCGGCCAGCTTGCGGAAGGACTTGTTGAAGGCGCTGAGCGAGCCGAAGCCTGAATCCATGGCGACGCGCAGCACATTGGCGTCCTGATGCATCAACAGCGCCTGCGCGTAGCTCAGCCGCAACAGGTTGACATATTCGTTGAGCGTCATGCCGGTCGATTTCTTGAACAGGCTCATGGCGTATTTCGGGTGGATGTCGGCGGCCGCCGCTATGTTCATGCAATCGATGTCGTAGAGGAAATTCTCGGCGATGAAATCGCACATACGCCCGACATTGCGCGACGACTGCTGGTCGAAGGGAGTGCCCCCTTCCTGCCCGGCGGCGTTTCCCGGCACCAGCCGGTAGGGCTCGAACCGCACCCGCTCCAGCCTGAGCAGGAGTTCGTTGACGGCGTGCTCGGCCTTGGCCGGATCGCCAGAGCGGGCATAGCGGTTCCAGCGGGCAAAATTGTCGTTGTCGGATTGATCGGTGGCGCTGGTTACCAGCGTCGCACCCGTCATCAGCCGGTGGCGTACGTCCGCCGGCAAATGCAGGCGAAAGAAGTGCACCAGTGGCAGATGCGCGCCGGCATAGACGGCGTCGTCGCTCAAATCGTCCATCTGGTGCGGCAGGCCGCCCCAGAACAGGCACATCTCGCCGGCCGAAAGCGCTATTTGGTGCTCGTTCATGCGGTAGTGGACGGTGCCGCGGACGATGAAATTCACCTCGACCTGGGCGTGCCAGTGCGGCTTGAGCATCACCAGCGGATTGGTGTGGAACATCTGTAACAGCAGCGGCAGGCCTTCCACGCTGCTGGCGCCGGGCTGGTAAAACGGCCTGTCAGACATCTTACTTTCCGCCAATTTCATATTCCCTCTGTCAGGGACAGGCCTTTGCCGGTGCCTAATCTAGCCACGCTCGCAGAGAGAGCAAATGAAATGGGAGGATTTCAATGCGCATCACACTGTCCTGCGCCGCGCTAGCGCTTGCCCTGGGCTCCGCCCCGGCTTTCGCACAATCCGGCGAAATCACGATCTGGAGCTGGAATATCGCCGCTTCATCCCTGAAAGCAACGGTTGCCGGCTTCAACAAGCTGCATCCCGACATCAAGGTCACGGTCCAGGATCTCGGCAACCAGCCGACCTATGACAAGTCGATCGCCGGATGCGCGGCCGGTGGCGTCGGCCTGCCCGATATCGTCACCATCGAGAATGGCGAGGCCGAGAATTACTGGAGCCAGTTCCCCGACTGTTTCGTCGACCTGCACACGCTGGGCTACACGGCTGAGGACCAGAAGAAATTCCCCGATTTCAAGCGCACCGAACTCGAAGTCGGCGACAAGGCCTATGCGATGCCGTGGGATTCCGGCCCGGTCGCCGCCTTCTATCGCCGCGACTTCTATGAGAAGGCCGGCGTCGATCCGGCATCGATCAAGACCTGGGACGATTTCATCGCCGCCGGCAAGAAGATCCAGGCCGCCAATCCGGGGGTCTCGATGACCAACGCCGATTTCAACGGCGACAGTGAATTCTTCCGCATGATCTCCAACGAACAGGGCTGCGCCTATTTCGCCGAGGACGGCCAGTCGATCACGGTCAACCAGCCCAAATGCGTCGACGCCATGACCAAGGTCAAGGAGATGAAGGACGCCGGCATCGTCTCTTCCGCCGACTGGAGCACCAAGATCACCAACAACACCGCCGGAACCGTCGCCACCCAGGTCTATGGTGGCTGGTACGAGGGCACCATCCGCACCGAATCGGCCGGCGAAAACGGCAAATGGGGCGTCTACCTGATGCCGAGCCTGACCGCGGACGGCCCGCGCGCCGCCAATCTCGGCGGCTCCTCGCTCGCCATCACCTCGGCGTCGAAGAACAAGGAAGCCGCCTACGAGTATTTGAAATACACGCTCGGCACCAATGAAGGCCAGATCACCATGCTGAAGGAGTTCGGTCTCGTCCCCTCGCTGGTCTCGGCCCTGAACGACCCCTATGTCAGCCAGGGCCTGCCCTACTGGGGTGGCCAGGCGGTGTGGAAGGATATTCTGGGCACCTTGCCCAAGGTTGTTCCGAGCCGCGGCACGCAGTTCCAGAGCGATGCCGAGATCATCGTGCGCGCCGTGCAGACCAAATATCTGGCCGGCGGCTATCCCGACGCCAAGGCGGCACTCGACGATGCCGCCAGCCAGATCGCCTCGGCGACTGGCCTGCCTGTCAAGTCCTGAGGTGCCGACAGCTTCCTTCTCCCCGTCGCTATAAGGGGAGAAGGTGCCGGTCCACTCTCCGCAGCTGCTGCGGAGGACGGGCAGGCGGATGAGGGGCGGCGCCTACTTCGGCAATTGCCGCCTGCACAAACCAGAAAAGCAGAAAGGAGGAGGAGAAAAGATGCGCAACCGCAATGCCACGGCCTATCGCTTCCTCACACCCTATCTCCTGATCTTCGCCATCTTCTGGGTGTGGCCGATCATCTCCTCGTTCCTGATCTCGTTCCAGGCGACGCGCACCGTGCCGTGGCGCTTCGCACCGAGCTTCAACTGGGGCCGGCTGATCGGCGACCCTGCCTTCTTCAACGCGCTGAAGAACACGCTGCTCATCCTTGTCATCCAGGTTCCGGTGATGATCGCGCTGGCCATGGTAATGGCGGTGCTGCTGAATTCGCCGCTGCTCAAGGCGCGCGGTCTCTACCGCTTCGCCTTCTTCGCCCCGGTCGTGGTCGGCGAGGTCGCCTATTCGGCGGTGTTCCGGCTGATGTTCAGCCTCGATTTCGGCATCGTCAACAAGCTCCTGAACAGCATCGGCCTGCCCAAGATCGACTGGTTCTCCAATGTCACGCCGGCCATGGCGCTGATCATGATCGCGGTCACCTGGCGCTGGGCCGGCTACAACGCCATCATCCTGCTTGCCGGCATGCAATCCATTCCCGACGATGTCTACGAGGCGGCGACGCTCGACCGGGTGAGCAAGCTCAAGCAATTCTTCCACATCACCCTGCCGCTGTTGAAGCCGGTCATCGTCTTCTGCGCCGTGCTGTCGATCATCGGCACCATGCAATTGTTCACCGAGCCGTTCCTGATCACCGAGCGTGGCGGGCCGGGCGGTGGCACCGAGACGCTCGGCCTGCTGCTTTACCGCCAGGGTTTCCGCTCGCTCAACTTCGGCTATGCCTCGGCCGTCGCCTACACCATGGCGGGTCTCGCGATCGCCATCACGCTGGTGCAGCTGTGGCTGACGAGGGAACCGAAATGAGCTCACTCTCATCGGCAAGACTGAAACGAAGCATCGCGCTGCACCTCTTCCTCACGCCGCTGGCGCTGATCTGGCTGTTTCCGCTGTGGATGATGGTGGTGTTCTCGACCATGCCCGACAACGGCATCTTCAGCCCCGGCATCGAACTGTTGCCGCACGGCAATTTCATCGACAATTTCAACAATCTGCAGCGCGACACCGACTTCGTCGGCGCCATCATCATCTCCGTTTGCGTGGCGGTGACCTACACCGTCCTGTCGGTGCTTTTGACCTCAATGGCCGGCTGGGCGCTGGCCCGCTACCAGTTCTTCGGCAAAAGCGTGGTCGTCGCCATCATCCTGGGCACCATCACGCTGCCCTATGCGGTGGTGCTGATCCCGCAATTCATCATGGTGGCGCGCGACTTCAAGCTCGCCAACACATGGGTGGCGCTGGTCGTGCCACCGCTGTTCAATTCGCTTGGCGTGCTGTTCATGCGCCAGAGCTTTTCCATGATGCCCGATGACCTGTTCGATGCCGCCCGCGTCGAGGGCGTCAAGGAGTGGCGCATCTTCGTCTTCATCGCCTTGCCGTTGGCCCGACCGATGCTGGCCGCGCTCTGCATCATCCTGTTCCTCGCCTCCTGGAACAATTATCTGTGGCCGCTGCTCATCAACAGCCAGCCGGGTTCGATGACAGCACCCGTGGCGCTCGGCACGCTGATCGGCCTGACCAAAGTATCGTGGGGCGGCATCATGGCGGGCGCGGTGATGCTGACCGTGCCGATGCTCATCGTCTTCGTGCTCCTGCAGCGTCATTTCATCGCCGGCATCGCCGCCGGCGCGGTCAAGTAGGGAGCAGAATGGCCACCGTCACACTCACCAATGTCGCCAAGCGCTTCGGCGCCTTCGAGGTCGTCCATGGCGCCAACATCGACATCGCCGATGGCGAGTTCGTCGTCTTCGTCGGCCCGTCGGGCTGCGGCAAGTCCACGCTGCTCCGGATGATCGCCGGGCTGGAGGACATCAGCGGCGGCGAGATCGCCATCGGCGGCAAGGTGGTCAACGATGTCGAGCCGGCCGACCGTGGCATCGCCATGGTGTTCCAGTCCTACGCGCTCTATCCGCATATGAGCGTCGAACAGAACCTCTCCTTCGGGCTGCGCATGACCGGCAACCCCAAGGCCGACACCGAGCGGCGGGTGAAGCGCGCGGCCGAGATCCTGCGCATCAGCGAATTGATGGATCGCCGCCCCAAGAAGCTTTCCGGTGGCCAGCGCCAGCGTGTCGCCATCGGCCGCGCCATCGTGCGCGAGCCGCAAGTGTTCCTTTTCGACGAGCCGCTCTCCAATCTCGATGCCGAACTGCGCGTCCAGATGCGGGTCGAGATCTCGAGGCTGCACAAGGAACTCGGCGCCACCATGGTCTATGTCACCCACGACCAGACCGAGGCGATGACGCTCGCCGACCGGATCGTCGTGCTGCGCGGCGGCCATGTCGAGCAGATCGGCCGGCCGCTCGATCTCTATGGCAATCCCGACAATATTTTCGTGGCCGGCTTTGTCGGTTCGCCGAAGATGAACTTCATCAAGGCCCACATTGTCGGGCGTGATGCAAAAGGCGTTGTGGTCGAACTGGCGGGCGAGGAGAAGACCCGTGTCGTCCAACCGCTGACAGGCGCCGCGCCCGAACCGGGCAGCAAGGTCATCGTCGGCGTGCGGCCGGAACATTTCGGCAGTGCGGGGGAGGGCGACGCCGACCTCACCGTCGCCATCGACGTGGTCGAGCACCTCGGCGGCACGAGCTTTCTCTATGCCAGGACGGCCCATGGCGAGGACGTGGTGATCCAGCGCGACGCGGCAAAAGTCCCCGAGACATCAGATGTCACCGTTTCCATCCGCAAATCCTACCTGTTCGACGAAAAAGGGCTGCGGCTGCGCTGACCGGCCGCCCCTTTCCCAGCCCGCAAGGAGAATGACATGACTTCAACCACGCCCATTCGCTGGGGCATTCTTGGGCCGGGAGGCATCGCCAAGGCCTTTGCCGGCGGCGTCGCCGGTTCGCATACCGGCAAACTGGTCGCCATCGGCGCGCGCAATCCCGGCAAGCCGGGCCTGGCCGAGAGCTTTCCCGGCGCCCGCGTCCTCGATGGCTATGACGCTCTGCTCGCCGACTCTGAGATCGACGCCGTCTATATCGCGGTCCCGCATCCCGGTCATGTGCAATGGGCGATCAGGGCGGCGGAAGCCGGAAAGCATGTGCTGTGCGAAAAGCCGCTGGCGCTGACCGCCTTCGAGGCCGACGCCATGATGCATGCGGCGCGCAAGGCCGGCATCTTCCTCGGCGAGGCTTTCATGTACCGGCTGCATCCGCAGACGCTGCAACTGGTCGACCTGATCAAGTCCGGCGTCATCGGCGAGATCAGGATGATCAAGTCGAGCTTCGGCTTCGCCATGCCTGATTTCATGCCGCAGCACCGGCTCTACGCGAACGATCTCGCCGGCGGTGGCATCCTCGATGTCGGCGGCTATCCCGTTTCGATGGTGCGGCTGATTGCCGGCGCTGCCGCAGGAACGCCATTCGCCGAACCCGACAAGGTCGCCGGCGCTGCCCATCTTGGCCAGTCCGGCGTCGATGAGTGGGCCTCGGCCCTGCTGCATTTTCCCGGCGGCATCGTCGCCGAGGTTTCCTGCAGCATCTCGCTCAACCAGGACAACGTCCTGCGCATCTTCGGCACCAAGGGGCGTATCGAGGTGCCAGACTTCTGGTTCGCCGGCGGCGACCGTGATGTCGGCCTCGGCCGGATCGACGTGATCGGTGCCGACGGCGCGCAAGAGACCATCAGCGTCAACGAGAAGCGCCATGTCTATTCCTTCGAGGTCGATGCCGCCGGCGAGGCGATCCGCGCCGGGCGTCAGGAATTCGCCTGGCCGGGCATGGGCTGGGCCGACAGCCTCGGCACCTTGCGCGTGCTCGACAGATGGCGCGCGGCGGTGGGGCTGGAATATGAGATCGAGAAGGCCTCGCTACGCACCAACACCATCTCCGGGCGACCCTTGCGCCCGGGCGGCACCGCGATCGGCAAGCGCACCATTCCGGGCCTGGCGAAGCCGGCCTCCGTGGTGGCGCTCGGCTTCGAGGATTTTCGCACCTTTTCCTCCGGGTCGATCCTGCTCGACGCCTTCTTCGAGGCTGGCGGCAATCTCTTCGACACCGGCTATGTCTATGGCGGCGGCTACACCGAGACGCTGCTCGGCCAATGGCTGAGGAACCGTGGCGTGCGCGAGCAGTCGGTCGTCATCGCCAAGGGCGCGCATTCGCCGCTCTGCTATCCCGACGTGATCGCCAAGCAGCTTGCCCAGTCGCTAGACCGCCTGCAGACCGACCATGTCGATGTCTATTTCATGCATCGCGACAATCCGGACGTGCCGGTCGGCGAATTCGTCGACGCCATGGACCGCGAGGTCAAGGCCGGGCGCATTCGCGGTCCGTTCGGCGGCTCGAACTGGACGATGCAGCGCATGGACGAGGCGATTGCCTATGCCGAGCGCACCGGCAAGCAGAAGCCCGGCGTGCTCTCCAACAACTTCTCGCTGGCCGAAATGCTGGAGCCGATCTGGGCCGGCTGCGTCACCTCCTCCACCGATGATTGGAAAGCCTGGCTGACGTCCAGGCAGATGCCGAACTTCGCCTGGTCGAGCCAGGGGCGGGGCTTCTTCACCGACCGCGCCGGGCGCGACAGGCGCGACAGCGAGGAACTGGTTCGGGTCTGGTACTCCGAGCGCAATTTCGGCCGCCGCGACCGCGCGATCGAACTCGCCGCACGGCTGCGCAAGAGCCCGATCCACATTGCGTTGGCCTATGTGCTCAATCAGCCTTTCCCGTCGGTTCCGTTGATAGGGCCCCGCACGCTGGGCGAACTGGACGACAGCTTGCGTGCGCTGGACATCGCGCTTTCGCCTGCCGAACTCGAGTGGCTGGACGGCGGCAGCCTGCACGCGGCCTGACAAAACAAGGTCCCAAGCGGCGTCAGGCTTCGTCGTCCGACAGCCTGACGCCGCGCCTGGCCGGCATTTGCAGGCTGGCATACATGCCGGTCGTGCGGAACTGGCTGGGCGTCGTGCCGTAAAGCCGGCGGAAGACCTTCGAAAAATAATTCGCGTCCTCGAAACCGCACAGGATGGCCACTTCCTTTACCGGCAGGAAGTCCGCCTTGGTCAGCAGTTTCGCCGCCCGTTGCAGCCGCTGCTGCAGCACGAACTCGGCGGGCGGCAGGCCCTCGCTCTCGGCGAAGCAGCGCGAGAAATGGGCCCGGCTGAGCCCGCTGATCTGGACGAGGTCCGCCACCGGCAGGGCTTTGTCGAGATTGGCGTTGATGTGATCGATGACCGGCTGCATGGCGCTCTGTTTTTCGGCAAAGGCGTGCGAGCCGAACACATCGTCATAGAGCGCCATCGCCGCCTCGTAGGCGATGGCCGAAGCAGCGCCTGGCGAAGCGGCCCCCTGGATGAGGCGAAGGCTGCAATCGGCGAGATGATCGATCGTCGCCGGCTGCAGCCGAAAGACCGGTCCCGACACGTCGAGGATCGATTTGTGGATGCGCAACGCCTCCTCGCCGTTCATCGAGATCCAGAAATATTCCCAGCGGTCGCCCTTCGCCAGCCAGTAGCGGTGGTTGTGCGGCACCAGCACCAGCAGCGTGTCGTTCGTCTGCAGGCGGTAATCCCGGCTCTCGTAGCGCAGCCGGCCGGTACCGCTGATCGTATGCTGCAGCACGGTGAACGGTGTCTGGCCGCGCTTTCGCCCGTCCCAGTCATAGGTCACGTCCTCGCGCACTTCATAGCCCGTGCTCGTCGGCATGGCATGCAGGCGCTGGCGGCCGCGCGGCAGCGAGACCGTGCGCATCGACTGTCCGTTGGCGATCAAATCCCGCAGCACAAAATTACCCCTGAAAGCATAATCCTTCTCTGGCCGCGCCCGCGAATATGCGCATAATCCCGCCTCGAAGAACGCGAATAACCCGCGATCGAGGAGCGGGCGGGAGGAGAGAAAGCCGGATTCCGGCTTGAATGGCTTGCACGCCAAGGCGTGTGGCCGTTTTCCTCCCTTGCTGCTCCTTGCCTAGCATTCGATTGGATCGAGGTGAAGGTGATGAGTTTCAAAATCGCTATTATCGGCGCAGGCAGCGTTGGTTTCACCAAGAAGCTGTTCACCGACATTCTCTGCGTGCCGGAATTCAAGGACATCGAATTCGCGCTGACTGACGTCAGCGAGCACAATCTTGGGATGATCAAGGCGATCCTCGACAGGATCGTCGAGGCGAACGGATTGCCGACCAGGGTGACCGCGACGACCGACCGCCGCAAGGCGATCGAGGGCGCGCGCTATATCATCAGCTGCGTGCGGGTTGGCGGCCTCGAAGCCTATGCCGACGATATCCGCATTCCCTTGAAATATGGCATCGACCAGTGCGTCGGCGACACCATCTGCGCCGGTGGCATCCTCTACGGCCAGCGCAACATTCCAGTGATCCTCGATTTCTGCCGGGACATTCGCGAGGTAGCGGAGACGAATGCGAAATTCCTCAACTACGCCAACCCGATGGCGATGAACACCTGGGCGGCGATCGAATACGGCAAGGTCGACACGGTCGGTCTCTGCCACGGAGTCCAGCATGGCGCCGAACAGATTGCCGAGGTGCTGGGCGCGAAATCGCCGCGGGAACTCGATTATGTCTGTTCCGGGATCAACCACCAGACCTGGTTCATCGAGCTGCGGCTGAACGGCCGTGAAATCGGCAAGGACGAACTGGTCGCCGCCTTCGAGGCGCACCCGGTCTATTCCCGGCAGGAAAAGCTTCGCATCGACGTGCTCAAGCGTTTCGGCGTCTATTCGACCGAAAGCAACGGGCATCTCTCCGAATATCTGCCCTGGTACCGCAAGCGTCCCGACGAGATCACGCGCTGGATCGACATGTCGGACTGGATCCATGGCGAGACGGGCGGTTACCTCCGTTATTCCACTGAGACCCGCAACTGGTTCGAGACCGAATACCCGCAATTCCTCGAAGCGGCGTCGAAGCCGATCGATGCGTCAAAGCGCTCCAACGAGCATGCCAGCCACATATTGGAGGCGCTGGAAACCAACCGCGTCTATCGTGGCCACTTCAACGTCAAGAACGACGGCGTGATCACCAATCTGCCACGCGACGCCATTATCGAGTCACCCGGTTTCGTCGACCGCTTCGGCATCAACATGGCCGCCGGCATCACGCTGCCGGAAGCCTGTGCCGCCACCTGCATGGCCTCGATCAACGTCCAGCGCATGTCGGTCCATGCCGCGATCTCAGGCGACATCGATCTTCTGAAGCTCGCCGTGCTGCACGACCCGCTGGTCGGCGCCGTCTCGACGCCGGAGGAGGTTTGGCAGATGGTCGACGAAATGGTCGTCGCCCAGGCACAGTGGTTGCCGCAATATGCCCATGCGGTTCCGCCGGCCAAGGAGCGGTTGTCGAAATCAGCGGTCAAGACCCGCGAATGGGCGGGTGCCGCGCGGCGGAACGTGCGCTCGATCGAGGAATTGCGCGCCGAAAAAGCCGCACTGAAACAGGCTGGCTGAAAAACCGGGCGCGGCGGCGGACCCACGGGAGGCAGGTCCATCGCAGTCAGTCGTCCGGGAGCAGTTCCAGGAAAAGTGTGAAGCGGTTTTCCATCCGCAATTGCGTCGAGGCATAAACAAGACAAGACGAGCAGCAGCAGACGTCTGAACACGAGGGAGGAGACAATGAGGAACCTACGCAGCATTGGCATTGCCGCAGGACTGGCGCTGAGCGTCTCCGTTCCGGCGCTCAACGCTTTCGCTTCCGAACCGACCGTCCCGCCGGTGCCGGCGACGTTTCCGGCCGAGGGCAAGATCAAGTACGTGGCGCGCGACTCCATCCTGGAGTTCAAGGCGCTGCCCGAGTATCACGAGCCCGACTGGGTCACGGAAAAATACGTCAAGGCAGGCAAGCTGCCGCCGGTGAAAGATCGGCTGCCGAAGGAGCCGCTGGTCTTCAAGACCGGCAACATGCCGGACGGCATCGGCGTGTACGGCGATACGATGCGCCATGTCATCGGGGGCCGGCCGGAAGGCTGGAACTACGGCGCCGGCCAGACCCAAGGCTGGGGCGGCATCGACATCGGCCTTTCCGAATGCCTGACGCGCACCGCGCCGCTGTTCCAGGTCGAGGCGAAGGACACCGAGCCGCTGCCCAACCTCGCCAAAAGCTGGGATTGGTCAACCGATGGCCACAAGCTGACCATGCATCTCGTCGAAGGTGCCAAATGGTCCGACGGCGTGCCATTCAACGCCGACGATGTCATGTTCTACTGGGACGACGAGGTCATGGATCCCAACGTCTCGCCGCTCAATGGCGCCACCCAGGAAACCTTCGGCGTCGGCACGACGCTCAAGAAGATCGACGACTACACCGTCGAGTGGACCTTCAAGGATGCCTTCCCGAAACAGCACCTCTACGCAATGGCCTATGGCACCTTCTGCCCCGGTCCCTCGCACATCTTGAAGCCGCAGCACCCGAAATATTCGAAGAACACCTACGACCAGTTCAAGAACGCCTTCCCGCCGGAATATATGAACATGCCGGTCATGGGCGCCTGGGTGCCGGTCGAATATCGGGCCGACGACATCATCGTCATGCGCCGCAATCCGTACTATTGGAAGGTGGACGAGAAGGGCAACCAACTGCCCTATCTCAACGAGCTGCATTACAAGCTGTCGACCTGGGCCGACCGCGACGTTCAGGCTGTCGCCGGTGCAGGCGACTTCTCCAATCTTGAGCAGCCGGAAAATTTCGTTGCCTCTCTGAAGCGCGCGGCGGAGCCGAATGCGCCGGCACGTCTGGCCTTCGGCCCGCGGCTGATCGGCTACAATCTGCGCCTGAACTTTTCCGCCAATGGCTGGGGCAACCCGGACGAGCGCGGCCAGGCGATCCGCGAACTGAACCGCAACGAGGATTTCCGCAAGGCCGTCACCATGGCGCTTGACCGCAAGGCGCTGGGCGATTCCCTCGTCAAGGGGCCGTTCACCGCGATCTATCCGGGCGGCCTCTCCTCGGGCACCAGCTTCTATGACCGCAAATCCACCGTCTACTATCCTTTCGACCTCAAGGGCGCCAAGGCCGAACTCGCCAAGGCCGGCCTGAAGGACACCGACGGCGATGGTTTCGTCAACTTCCCGGCCGGTACCGCCGGCGGCAAGAATGTCGAGATCGTGATGCTGGTCAACAACGACTACACGACCGACAAGAGCCTCGCCGAAGGCGTGGTCGCGCAGATGGAGAAGCTTGGCCTCCGGATCGTGCTCAACGGGCTTAACGGCACCCAGCGCGATGCAACGCAATACTCAGGCCGCTTCGACTGGCTGATCCGGCGCAATGAGCAGGAGCTGACCTCCGTGGTGCAGAACACCGTGCAGCTCGCTCCAGTCGGCCCCAAGACCAGCTGGGATCACCGCGCGCCGGAAAGTGGCGAGGTCGATCTGATGCCTTTCGAGAAGGATCTCGTCGACATCGTCAACAAGTTCGTCTCGTCGGCGGATAACGACCAGCGCGCCAGTCTGATGCGGGACTTCCAGAAGATCTCGACCGAACACGTGTACAATATCGGCCTGACGGAATATCCCGGCGCGCTGATCATCAACAAGCGCTTCTCGAACATTCCGCAGGGCACGCCGATCTTCATGTTCAACTGGGCCGAGGATTCGATCATCCGCGAACGGGTCTTCGTCGCGGCCGACAAGCAGGCCAAATACGAACTGTTCCCCGAAGAGCTTCCCGGCAAGCCCGGAGACAAGGGGCCGATGTAAGTTTAAGGGCCCCGATGTAAGTTTAAGGGCCCCGATGTAAGTTTACCTCCCCTGACTGAGAGAGACCCGGCCGCGCCGCGGGCGCGGCCGGGACAAACCAACCCTCCGAACGCCCCTCCAAGGGAGCGACCCGGCGAGATGAGGAAGCGGACCGTCCATGCTGCGATTCCTGCTCACGCGCATAGCGTCGGCAATACCGGTTCTCGCTATTCTGAGCCTGGTCACCTTTGCCATCATCCAGGCGCCGCCGGGCGACTATGCCGATTACATCCGCTCGCAGCTCATCAACCAGGGCGGAGCCTCTTTCGCCGAGGCCGACGCGCAAGCCCAGGCCTATCGCGTCGAACACGGCCTCGATAAGCCGCTGCCCGTCCAGTACCTCAACTGGGTCGGCGGCATCGTCACCCGCGGCGATTTCGGCTACAGCCTCTATTACAACAAGCCGGTGGCCGACGTCGTCGGCGAGCGCCTGCCGCGCACGCTGCTTCTGGCTTTGGTCTGCCATCTGCTCGCCTCGGTGCTGGGCATCACTTTCGGCATCTGGGCGGCGACCCGGCAATACACCTGGATCGACTCGACCCTGTCGGCGATTTCGTTCCTCGGCATGACGGTGCCGCGCTTCCTGATGGCGCTGATCATCGTCTATCTCCTGGTCTTCCAGTTCAACGTGTCGGAGATCGGCTCGTTCTTCTCGCCGCAGTATGGCGGTGCGCCATGGTCGTGGGCCAAATTCGTCGACCTGGTCAAGCATGTCTGGCCGGTGGTGGCCATCGCCACCTTCGGCGGCCTCGCCTACAATATGCGCGTCATGCGCGGCAATCTGCTCGACACGCTCAACGCGCAATATGTCGAGACGGCGAGAGCCAAGGGACTGACCGGCGGAGCCGTCGTCATGCGCCACGCGGTGCCCAACGCACTGCATCCGCTGGTCATGTATCAGGGCGTGGTGCTGCCCTATATGCTGACCGGCGAGATCGAGACGGCCATCATCTTCGCGCTGCCGACCGTCGGTCCGGCGATCGTCGGCTCGATGGCGGTCGGCGACGTCTATGTCACCGCCACCTTCATGATGGTGCTGTCGGCGACGCTGATCGTCGGCAACATCATCGCCGACATGCTGCTCGTCCTGCTCGATCCGCGCGTGCGCCAGTTCGGGGAGGGCTAGATGCTGGCACGGGACCCTTCACCACCGCCACTGCCGGCCGAGCGAGCCACGGTGGCGCCCACACGCGGCAATGAGAGCTACATGGCGCTGGTCTGGCGCCGGCTGAAGCGCTCCTGGACCGGTATGGCCGGGCTTTGGCTGGTGGTGCTGCTCCTGGTCATGGCCGTGTTCGCCGAATTCCTGGCGCCGATGGACCCGAAGGCGACCGATGTCGGCTTCGCTCCGCCGCAAGTGCCGTCCTTCCATGACAAGGACGGCAATTTCGTCGCGCGGCCGAGGGTCTACGCGCTGGCCGATTCGGCCGACCTCGATCCGGTCACCTTCCAGCCCATCGTCGGCCCCGACTACGACCATCCGAGGCTGCTCGGCTTCTTCGTCGAGGGCGCACCCTACAAGCTCTTCGGGCTGATACCGGCGAACCGGCATTTCTTCGCCTCGACGGACGGCCAGCCGGTGCATTTCCTCGGCACCGACAAGTTCGGCCGCGACGTGCTGTCGCGCGCCATCCACGGCTCGCGCGTCTCGCTGATGATCGCGCTGACGGTCGTCTTCATCGTCACCGTCATCGGCACCACCGTCGGCATGGTCTCCGGCTATTTCGGCGGCCGGTTCGATGTCTGGATGCAGCGCTTCGTCGAACTGGTGCTCGCCTTCCCGCAACTGCCGCTCTATCTGGCGCTGACGACGCTGATCCCGGTCACCGCGCCGACCGATGTGTTCCTCGCCTTCGTCATCATCGTCATGTCGGCGCTCGGCTGGGCGCAGATGTCGCGCGAGGTGCGCGGCAAGACGCTGGCGCTGGCGCGCATCGAGTATGTGCGCGCCGCCATGGCTGTCGGGGCCACTGACCGACGCATCATTCTGCAGCACATCTTCCCCAATGTGATGAGCCACGTGATCGTCGCCGTGACGCTTGCGATCCCGACGGTGGTGCTGCTCGAATCCTTCCTCGGGTTCCTCGGTTTTGCCGTCAAGCCGCCGCTGATCTCCTGGGGCCTGATGCTGCAGGACACCGCGACCTATTCGGTCATCGGCACCTATCCCTGGATCCTGTCGCCGGTCGGTTTCGTGCTCGTCACCGTCTTTGCCTTCAACGCGCTGGGCGACGGCCTGCGCGATGCCGTCGATCCGTATTGAGGGGACCGGGATGACCGTCGTACTCGCCGAGCCCTTCGCACCAGCCTTCCGCCTTGACCATGATGGGCGCCAGGGAGAGCCCGTCATCGATGCCCGCAACATCGAGGTCGCCTTCAAGGTCGAGCACGGCGTCGTCGAGGCGGTCAAGGACATCTCGTTCCAGCTCTATCGCGGCGAGACGATCGCGATCGTCGGCGAATCCGGTTCCGGCAAGTCGGTGACGGCGCGCACCGTCATGGGGTTGCTGTCGCGCCGCGCCACCGTGTCGCCGAAATCGAGCATCTGTTACGACGGTCAGGACATCCTGAAATTCCCCGAAAGCGCCCGGCGCAAGCTGCGCGGCAACCGCATCTCGATGATTTTCCAGGAGCCGATGAGCTCGCTCAATCCTATCTACACCGTCGGCAGCCAGATCGTCGAGGCGATCCGGGTGCATCGCAAGGTGAGCCGCAAGCAAGCCTGGGCACGGGCGCTCGAACTGCTGCGGCATGTGCAGATTCCCGAACCCGAGGCGCGGCTCAAACAATATCCGCACCAGCTCTCGGGCGGGCAGCGGCAGCGCGTGATGATCGCCATGGCGCTCGCCAACGATCCCGACGTGCTGATCGCCGATGAGCCGACGACCGCGCTTGATGTCACTGTCCAGGCACAGATCCTCAACCTGATCCGCAATCTGCAGAAAGAGCTGCGGATGGCGGTGATCCTGATCACCCACGATCTCACCGTGGTGCGCAAGTTTTCCGACTATGTCTATGTGATGCAGCATGGCGAAATGTGCGAGCACAACGTCACCGAACGGCTCTTCGCCGCTCCGCGTCATCCCTACACGCAGCGGCTGCTTGCGTCCGAGCCACGCGGCCGACCGCAACCGCTGCCGGAGGGCTCAGGCACCATCCTCGAGGCGAATGGCGTGCGCGTCTGCTTCATGCTGCGCCACGGCACGTTCCTGAAGCCCGACTGGCGTGAACTGGTCGCCGTCAACGATCTCGACCTCAAGCTTTGCCGCCACGAGACGCTGGGCCTGGTCGGCGAATCCGGTTCCGGCAAGACCACCTTCGGCCAGGCGCTGCTGAGGTTGACCGACGCCAAACGCGGCGAGATCCGCTTCGATGGCCAGCCTATCCATGGCTTGTCGCGAGCGCAGATGCGGCCGCTGCGTTCGCGCATGCAGATCGTTTTCCAGGATCCGTTCTCCTCGCTCAACCCGCGCATGACGATCGGCCAGATCATCGAGGAAGGGCTGATCGTCAACAGCATCGGCGCGACACGGCGCGAACGGGTCGAGCGGGTGCGCGAGGCGCTGGTCAGCGCCGGCATGCCGGGCGATATCCTGTCGCGGTTTCCGCATGAATTCTCCGGTGGTCAGCGCCAGCGCATCGCGATTGCGCGGGCCATCGCGCTCGAACCCGAATTCATCCTGCTCGACGAGCCGACATCGGCGCTGGACCTCTCCGTCCAGGCGCAGATCATCGATCTGCTGCGCAAGCTGCAGGATGAGCGCGGCCTGAGCTACCTCTTCATTTCGCACGACCTCAAGGTGGTGCGCGCGCTGTGCCACCGCGTCATCGTCATGCAGCACGGCAAGATCGTTGAGCAGGGACCCGTCGACGAGGTCCTCACCAATCCCAAGACTGCCTACACCGAACGGCTCGTCAGGGCCGCTTTCGACGTGGCCTGAACACATGCCGGAGGTTACATTGGCAAGACATCCCAGGATCACTTTCATCGGTGCCGGTTCGACGGTGTTCATGAAGAACATCGTCGGCGACGTGCTGCAGCGCCCGGCGCTTTCGGGCGCCACGATCGCGCTGATGGACATCAATCCGCAGCGGCTGGAAGAAAGCGCCGTCGTCGTCAACAAGCTGATCGCCACACTCGGCGTCAAGGCGAAGGCCGAAACCTACACGGACCAGCGCAAGGCGCTGGCGGGCGCCGATTTCGTCGTCGTCGCCTTCCAGATCGGCGGCTATGAGCCCTGTACCGTTACGGATTTCGAGGTGCCGAAGAGATACGGCCTGCGCCAGACGATCGCCGATACGCTCGGCGTCGGCGGCATCATGCGCGGCCTGAGGACCGTGCCGCATCTTTGGAAGATCTGCGAGGACATGCTTGCCGTGTGTCCGCAGGCGATCATGCTGCAATACGTCAACCCGATGGCGATCAACACCTGGGCGATATCGGAGAAATACCCCGAGATCAGGCAGGTCGGGCTGTGCCACTCGGTGCAAGGCACGGCGATGGAACTGGCGCACGATCTCGACCTTCCCTACGACGAGATTCGTTACCGCTCGGCCGGCATCAATCACATGGCCTTCTACCTGAAGTTCGAACATCGCCAGCCGGACGGATCCTACCGCGACCTCTATCCCGATCTTGTGCGCGCCTATCGCGAAGGCCGCGCGCCGAAGCCCGGCTGGAACCCCCGCTGCCCCAACAAGGTGCGCTACGAGATGCTGACCCGGCTGGGTTATTTCGTCACCGAAAGCTCGGAACATTTTGCCGAATACACGCCCTATTTCATCAAGGACGGCCGCCCCGATCTGATCGAGAAATACGGCATTCCGCTCGATGAGTACCCCAAGCGCTGCATCGAGCAGATCGAGCGCTGGAAAGACCAGGCGCAGGCCTATAACTCGGCCCAGCGCATCGAGGTCGAGGAGTCCAAGGAATATGCCTCATCGATCATGAATTCGGTCTGGACCGGCGAGCCGTCGGTGATCTACGGCAATGTCCGCAACAATGGATGCATCACCTCGCTGCCCCGCGATTGTGCCGCCGAAGTGCCGTGCCTCGTCGATGCTTCCGGCATCCAGCCGACCTATATCGGCGACCTGCCGCCGCAGCTTACGGCGCTGATCCGCACCAACATCAATGTGCAGGAACTGACGGTGCGGGCGCTGATGAGCGAAAACCGCGAACACATCTACCACGCGGCGATGATGGACCCGCACACTGCGGCCGAACTCGACCTCGACCAGATCTGGTCACTGGTCGATGATCTCCTGGCCGCTCACGGCGACTGGCTGCCAGCCTGGACGCGTGGAAATCGCAAGAACCAGGCCGCCTGACCGGCGGCCCTGGCTTCATTTCGGCTCGTCAGAGTCCGGTTCTTCCTCGTCGTCGCGCGCCGAGATGACATAGGCGCCCTTTAGCCAGCGGTTGAGGTCGATGTCCTTGCAGCGCGTCGAGCAGAACGGATAGGTCTCGCGCGCTGACGGCTTGCCGCATTCGGGGCAAGGGCGCTTGGGCCGCAACGGCGTCACTTTGTCGTCGAGGCTCATGGCCGCGCGGACAGCCAGTTTTGATGGGCCTTGAAACCTTCGCCCGAGAGCAGCGCCGCCGTCTCATAGAGCGGCAGGCCGACGATGTTGGTGTAGGAGCCGACGAGCTTGACGACGAAGGAGCCGGCGAGACCCTGGACGGCATAGCCGCCGGCCTTGCCGCGCCATTCGCCCGAGGCGACATAGGCGTCGATC
The DNA here is from genome assembly GCF_020164715.1 of Mesorhizobium sp. ESP7-2. Lineage (NCBI taxonomy): Bacteria > Pseudomonadati > Pseudomonadota > Alphaproteobacteria > Hyphomicrobiales > Phyllobacteriaceae > Mesorhizobium > Mesorhizobium sp. ESP7-2. Next base: position 127,580 of record NZ_JAIUGQ010000002.1, on the reverse strand, counting down.
TCCTCGCGCGGCAGCCGCTTGAAACGCACCCGCGTCTCGACCAGCCGCTGGCGCATTTTGCCCCCTGGCGTGATCAGGCAGATGCCGGAATAGACCCGGTGCGAACGGCCGGACAGCAGCCCGAGGCAGTTGGCGGCGTCATCCAGCGTTTCGGCCTTGGGCAGGATGCGCCGCCCGACGGCGACCACCGTATCGGCGGCCAGCACGAAGCTCGGCGCATAGTCCGTCTCGGTCTTCAGCGACGCGAACGCCTTCTCGGCCTTTTCCTTCGACAGGCGTTTGGCCAGCGAACGCGGATGCTCGGCACGCAGCGGCGTTTCGTCGATATCGGCTGGCAGGATGCGGTCCGGCTCGATGCCGGCCTGCTGCAAGAGTTCGATGCGGCGCGGCGAACCCGAGGCAAGCACCAGCTTTTGCGAAATGCTCATCGCGCTCGGGTCTTGATCTTACTTGAAACGGTAGGTGATGCGGCCCTTGGTCAGGTCGTATGGCGTCATCTCGACCAGAACCTTGTCGCCGGTCAGCACGCGGATGCGGTTCTTGCGCATGCGGCCGGCCGTATGGGCGATGATCTCGTGTTCGTTTTCGAGCTTCACCCTGAACATCGCGTTGGGCAACAATTCCGTGACGATACCCGGAAACTCGAGGACTTCTTCCTTCGGCATTCGATACCTTTGCTTGGATGACAGTTCCGGCGCCTAGAGCATGATGCCGAAAAGTGTGAAGCGGATTTCCGACGACATCATGCTCTACTTCTTTGACCTAGAGTCGGATGATTTCAGGTCGGACAGACCTGAAATCATCCGACTCTAGCCGGAATTTCGGCGGAACCTATATGATAATCGTGCGCTTGTGAACACGCTTAATCCGTCGCGTTTTTTGCTTCGGGAAGCAAAAAACGTCGGCTTATGCGCAACTTCAGCCGCTCGCGCACGTCGCGATAGCTGGCCATGATCTGTTCGCGCGTGCCGCCGGCACCGGTCGGGTCCGGCGTCGGCCAGTATTCCACCTCGACGGCAAGCGAGCGGGTGAGTTCGAGCGCGGCATGGTGCGCCTCCGGCGCCAGTGTCACGATCAGGTCGAAATAGTCGTCCTCGAGATCGTCCAGCTTCCCTGGATGGCGTTCGCCCAGCGTCAGGCCGTCCTCGGCAAGCACGGCGTCGACGAACGGGTCGCGCTCGCCGGCGCGCACGCCGGCCGAGGCGACGAAAATTGTGGCGGGCAGCACCCGGCGCGCCAGCTGCTCGGCCATCGGCGAGCGCACGGCATTCATGCCGCACAGGAACAGGACCGAGTGGGGCAGGGCGCCGGGGACCAGGATCAGCCCCGCCAGTGCAGCACGCAGACCAGCGTGAACAGGCGTCGCGCCGTGTCGAAGTCGATGTCGATCTTGCCGGAGAGCCGATCCATCAGTGTCTGCGAGCCCTCATTGTGCAGGCCACGGCGGCCCATGTCGATCGCCTCGATGTGGCTCGGCGTCGAGGAGCGGATGGCGTCGTAATAGCTCTCGCAGATCATGTAGTAATCCTTGACGATGCGCCTGAGCGGCGTCAGCGACAGGATGTGGGTGACGACGGCGGCGCCGTCCTCGCGCGCCACGGCAAAGACCAGGCGGGACTCGGCCAGCGACAGCTTCAGCCGGTAAGGACCTGTGCCGCTGTCATTGACAGGCTTAAAACTGTTCTCCTCGATCAGGTCGAAGATCGCCACCGCCCGCTCATGCTCGACATCGGGCGTCGAACGGCCGATCGATTCATCGAGTTCGACATCGATCAGTTTTGCGCGGGTTTGATGGTGGCCCGTCATGCCGGCCTACATGTTCAGCCGTATGGCGACGGAGCGACCATGCGCGTCGAGCCCTTCCGCCTGCGCGAGTGCGATCGCCGCCGGTGCCAGCATGCGCAACTGCTCCGGCCCGAGCTTCAGGACCGAGGTGCGCTTGACGAAGTCGAGCACTGACAGGCCCGACGAGAAGCGCGCCGAGCGCGCGGTCGGGAGCACGTGGTTGGAGCCGCCGACATAGTCGCCGATGACCTCGGGCGTGTGGCGGCCGAGAAAAACCGCGCCCGCGTTGCGCATCTTTGCGAGGAAGCCCTCGGCATCGTCGATGGCCAACTCGACATGTTCGGCTGCGATACGGTCGACCAGCGGCAGCGACGCCTCGATCGTATCGACCTCGATTACCGCGCCGAAATCGCGCCAGCTCGCCGCCGCCGTCTCGCCCCGCGACAGGCTTTGCAACTGGCGTTCGACCGCCTGTTCGACCGCTTTGCCGAAAGCCGGGTCGTCGGTGATCAGGATCGACTGCGACGACACGTCATGCTCGGCCTGGGCAAGCAGGTCCGCCGCGATCCACTCCGGATCATTGCCGCCGTCGGCCACCACAAGCACTTCCGACGGCCCGGCGATCATGTCGATGCCGACAGTGCCGAATACCCGCCGCTTGGCCGCGGCGACATAGGCATTGCCGGGGCCGACGATCTTGGCCACCGGCTTGATCGTCTGCGTACCATAGGCAAGTGCCGCGATCGCCTGCGCGCCGCCGACGCGGTAGATTTCGGAAACGCCTGATATATCCGCCGCCACCAGCACCAGCGGGTTGACGACGCCGTGCGGTGCCGGCACGACCATGACGATGCGCTCGACGCCGGCTACCTTGGCTGGCACGGCGTTCATCAGCACCGAACTTGGATAGCTTGCCGTGCCGCCCGGCACATAGAGCCCGACCGCCTCGATAGCGGTCCAGCGCGAGCCGAGCTCGACGCCGGCGGCATCGGTGTAGCGTTCGTCCTGCGGCTTTTGCCGCTGGTGATGGGACCGGATGCGGTCACGTGCGAATTTCAGCGCCTCGACCGTGGCCGGATCGGCCTCGGCATAGGCGCCGGCGATGTCTTTCGCGGAGACGGCAATGCCGAGCTCGGCGAGGTCGCCTCCGCCGAATTTCTGCGTGTAGTCGATCAGTGCCGCGTCGCCCTCGGCACGCACGCGCGCGATGATGTCGCGCACCACGGCGTCGACATCGGCCGATACCTCGCGCTTGGTCAGGAGGAACGCGGCGAAACGCTGCTCGAAATCGGCGTCGGACTGGCGGAGCGTGATGGCCATCGTATGTTCAAGCCCTGTGTATGGGACGCGACGTGGCTTCCCACGCGCCGCCGATATCGGCAAGGCGGGCCTCGATGCATTCGACATCGAGCATGATCGTGCCGCCGCCCGAAAAGATCAGTTCGACGATGCCGGCGGGCTTGCTGATCTCGATGAAGCTGATCGCCAGCAGGGAGAGGATTTCGGCCGGCTTGTCGCGGGCGATGCCGTTGGTCTTGGCGCCCAGCACCCGGTCGAAATGCAGCACGGCCTGCCGTCGTTCATTGTGCTGGCGAAACAGGCCGGATTTGGCCTCCCACACGAAACGGTTCGTGGTCAGCACGAACCGTTTGGCCTTGGGCAGGAATTCGAGGTCCGAGACCTTCATCACGGCGTCCTGGAGATGAGCCGAGACGATGCTCAGATCCTGGTCGTCGAGCGCAATGAGTTTCAAGGCCATGCGGATTTCACACCTGAAGGTTGGCAATCAGCCTTTCTGTTAGGCGGTCTTTCGGATCGGTGCAACCGCGACAGGGGTCCTGCTAATGCATGTCGCCTGGAAGTGTCCTCGGTTCCGGGATAACGACATGCATAAAATCAGAAGCTTACGGCAGGTCGGGCGAATCCTATTCGCCGCGACATGCTGTGGGGGCATTTGCCTCAGGTTTTGCGCACCCCTCATCGGCCGCTGCCAAGCACTTCTACCCGTATAGCGAGGGGAGAAGGGCGCTTCGCAGATGATTTCGCCAAGCGACCGCGGATCGCTAATCCGAAATACGCTCGATCACCGCGCCGCAATTGGAAAGCTTTTCCTCCAGCCGCTCGAAGCCGCGGTCGAGATGGTAGACGCGGTTGACCGTGGTCTCGCCCTCGGCCGCCAGGCCAGCGATGACCAGCGAGACGGAAGCGCGAAGATCGGTCGCCATGACTGGCGCGCCCTTCAGTTTCGCCACGCCGTCGACGATCGCCGTCTGGCCCGAAAGCGTGATGTGGGCGCCGAGCCGGGCCAGTTCCTGGACGTGCATGAAGCGGTTTTCGAAGATCGTCTCGGTGATGCGCGACTTGCCCTTGGCCATGGTCATCAAGCCCATGAACTGCGCCTGCAGGTCGGTCGGGAAGGCCGGGAAGGGCGCGGTCGTCACGTCGACCGGCGAAATGCCGGCGCCATTGCGCTTCACGCGAATGCCGGAATTGGTCTGCGTGATCTCCGCGCCGGTCTGCGAAATCACGTCGAGCGCCGTCTGCAGCAACTCCGGCCTCGCGCCTTCGAGCACGACGTCACCGCCGGTCATCGCCACAGCCATGGCATAGGTGCCGGTCTCGATGCGATCGGGGATGACGCGCACGCGCGCCCCCGACAGCGCTTCGACGCCGTCGATGGTGATGGTCGGCGTGCCGGCGCCGGAAATCCTGGCGCCCATCGCGTTGAGGCATTCGGCGAGATTGACGATCTCGGGCTCGCAGGCGGCGTTTTCGAGCACCGTCTCGCCCTTGGCGAGCGATGCCGCCATCATCAGCACATGGGTGGCGCCGACCGAGACCTTGGGGAAGACGTAACGGTTGCCGACAAGGCGGCCATTCCGCGTCTTGGCGATGACATAGCCGGTGTCGACATCGATATCGGCACCCAGCGCCTGCAGGCCTTCGAGGAACAGGTCGACCGGGCGCGTGCCGATGGCGCAGCCGCCGGGCAGCGAGACCTTGGCCTCGCCCATCCGGGCCAGCAGCGGCCCGATCACCCAGAACGAGGCGCGCATCTTGGACACCAGCTCGTAAGGAGCGGTGGTGTCGACGATGTTGCGGGCGGAAAAGTTGATGGTGCGCGAATAGCCCTCGTTCTGCTTCTCGCGGCGGCCGTTGACCGAATAGTCGACGCCGTGATTGCCGAGGATGCGGATCAACTGCTCGACATCGGCCAGATGCGGCACGTTTTCGAGCGTCAGCGTGTCGTCGGTCAGAAGCGAGGCGATCATCAGCGGCAGGGCGGCATTTTTCGCACCCGAGATCGGAATGCTTCCGGCAAGCTTGTTGCCGCCGACAATTCTGATGCGATCCATTGGAGAACGTCCCTCTCGGCCAGAAAAGGCCGGTTCAATCGTTTAAGTATCGGCCCGTCTAGACCATTGGCCAATCTGGTTCAAGAAATAGGATTTCGCCCACCCCGGTCCAAGAGTGACCGATTTGAGTTAATCTTTCTGCATTTCCTTTGAAGCAGTGAGCCCGTCGGGTCGCTGGTCGGCCTCACCTGTGCGGCGCGAGCGCGACTGCGCCTTGCGCTTCTGCAGATTGGCGCGCAATTGCTCGGCGAGCCGGTTCTTGCGGATTATTTCGCTGCTCTTCGGTGGATTTGTCTTGTCGCTCATCGTCCCGCCCCGGCTGGCGACCAGCCAACCCGCCATTCAGGGATAGCCAACATTGTGGCGCCGCCATGTCATGGAAAGCTATCCGGCAAAGGCTTTCACAGAAGCGTTGTTCTTGGCCTTGCGCTTACCGGTTCGATATGGCAGAAGCCCCGCCATCGGCGGCTGCGGTAGCTCAGTGGTAGAGCACTCCCTTGGTAAGGGAGAGGTCGAGAGTTCAATCCTCTCTCGCAGCACCAGTCTATCTTGTTGAAATCCCTCAACCATTTGACACGCAAGGCGTTGCGCCCATTATTCCGTTACAAAAGTCGTAACAAGAGGGCATGAATCTCGCGGCCGGACGCAATCGATATCTGCTTTTTCGGGACGGCCGCTATTAATAGCAGGATCGTCGATCAGATTGCGACGAGCCCCGTGATAGCTGCAGCGCTGATGGCGACCGGTTCGTCGGGGCATGGAGCCCGGGAGATCAACGCGCAATGTAACGTGCCGAGTTGACCTGCTGTGCGGAGATGTCAGCGGAGCCAGACATATTGACCCAATGCAAGGCACATCGGCTTTGCAGAACGCCCGTTCTCGAACACGCTCGTGACACACTTCGCCACCGGCCTATGTTCCACCTTTTACCGGTTCCTTCGTTCGTATTGATGTGTTCCCATTATATTAGCTGGACCATATATTTCTAAATCAGCCGGCGTGCCGCCCGCTCCTCAAAGCCCCGCCGGTTAGGCCCAGCGGCCTGACGCTGCCAGTCCCCCTAGCACCCATGCCGCTGGGCCGACCGTTCATGCCCGCTGATCTGATGTCTGCGGATGGCTGGTGAAACGCTATCTTGCGGTCAAGGCCCCAGCGTCGCGGCGCGGCTGGCAAAACAGCACTTTGACGATCCCGGCATCCAGCCGCTTCGACACGCCGGCTTGCCTCAACAAGGGCCCAAGCCGGTCAGGCCGACGGTCAGTCGAACACACCTCGACAGCCTGTCGGGCAGCAGCCGCTGTCAATGGCACGGCTGATATGGGTAGAACTCGCCGGGCGGAGACCCCGCCATCTGGCCCGGCGAGCCTACAACCTGATCGGATTATGCGACCAGGGCCGGGATCAACCGGCAATCTGTCATGTGCAAGAACGATACCAGCACCTTAGTGCTGAAATGGGACAGGAGAGGACCTTCGTTCAAAATGGCGCTGCTCGAAAGCCGGCTTCCAGTCGCGATTGCGTTCCCCGCTGCTGTCCCTCGAACGAGAAGGCGCCGGCGCCGCGTGTCAGCACGATAAGCAACAGCGAAGACCACAGCAGGTGCTCGGCCCAGTTCTCAGCGAAATTCTATTCGTCAGGCATAGCTAATCTGTACCTATGCTAACGCAAGCTGTGCCAGAGGCAAAGGCGGGCAAATCTGCTACGAGGCTGACCTACTTCAACGTTAGCGGAGTCGTCTCGGTGTCAGCAACAGTCCGATAGCATCTGCCGTTGGCGCGTTCAGCCGGAAGACAACGTGGCTTCGCCCAAAGGCGGGCGTTCGGCAATCTCCAGCCGAAACGCGTTCCCCGCATGACACGATTCGTTAACCAAGATGCTGTTCTTCGACATGACGTGTTGTGGGATGGCTGACTGTGCGCCTTGTCAAGCCGGCGCGAAGGAGAGTGCTGAAAAGAAGGCTCCGCATCCGGCGAGGACGTCGAATCGCCCGAAACAGGAACGATGTGCAAGGCATGAGTGTGATTGAAAGCCAACAGAGCGCGCCCGGCGGTTTCCGCTGGTGGACCCGGTTGCCGGCCTTCGTCGTCGCTTTCTTCTGCATGTGCATCACCGATGCGTTCGCCGAAACGCGCGCTCTGCGAATTCAGCATCTCCATACCGGCGAGAAGGCCGAGATCGTCTTCAAGCGCAACGGGCGCTACGATCAGACGGGGTTGAAGAAGATCAATTTCATGCTGCGCGACTGGCGCCGCAACGAGCCAACCAGGATGGATCCGCGCCTGCTCGACCTTGTCTGGCAGGCTTACCGCGCCAGCGGCTCGACAGCCTATATCCACGTGGTCAGCGCCTATCGCTCGCCGGCAACCAACGCGATGCTGCGCGGCCGCTCGAAAGGAGTGGCCCGGGAAAGCCAGCACATGGTCGGCCGCGCCATGGACTTCTTCCTGCCGGATGTGCCGCTGAAGAAGCTGCGCGACATCGGCCTCAAGATGCAGGGCGGCGGCGTCGGCTATTACCCGACCTCCGGTTCGCCCTTCATCCACATGGATGTCGGCAATGTGCGGCATTGGCCGGGCATCAGCCGCCAGGAACTGGCCAGGGTCTTCCCGGACGGCAATACGCTGCATGTGCCGAGCGACGGCAAGCCGCTGCCTGGCTACGAGCAGGCGTTTGCCGCCTACAAATCCCGCAAGGCCGCCGGCACGCCCAACATCGAACTTGCAAGCGCCGTCGGCGGCCAGCCCAAGCCGGCTCGCGGCCTGCTGGCGTCGCTGTTGGGTGGGCGCGGCGCGGACGAAGCGGATGATGCCGCGCAAGCCGTGCCTGCGCCACGCAAGCCGGCCAAGCCAGTTGAACTCAAACAGGCCGGACAGGGCATCGCCATCGTGGCGCCGGAGGCAGCCCGACGCACGGATATCCAGATCGCTTCCGTCGATCAGGCCGAGGAATCGCCGGCTGGACAGGGCGGCAAGACGCCTGAAGCGATCGTCATGGCGATGGCGCCCAGCGCAGTGCCGTTGCCGGCCTTCGCGCCGCGCGCCGGGTCTATGACGCAGGCCGAACTGCCGGCGGCAACCAACACCGAGATTCCCTTGAGCAAGGCCGGTGCCGCTCCCCCGATTGCTGGTCCGGACATAGTAGCGCTAAACATCCCGGTCCCGACATGGCGGCCGGAAGACCAGACGGGGCCGGCGCGTCGGCCGGACGCGGCCAAACCCGCCGATGCAATCGGTGCCTTGCTGGCCATGCGTCACGCCGACGATGGTCTCGATCCGCTGGCCGGCCAGCGGGTTGCACTCCCCGCATCGAAGCCCGAAGATCATGTCAGGACCAGCCCCAAGGCCGACCGTGTCCAGCGGCGTCTCGATCCCGAAGCCAGCGCCGTCATCGTGCCGCTCGAGACCGGTCGCCGCATCACCGGCGGAGCCGGGTCGAAAGCGGCAACCATCATTGCCGCCAATTTCATCCGCACGGCGCCGGAGCAGGTCTATCTCGATGGATTCCAGCCACGGCGACAGGCGTCCGATCACCGCCGCTTCACCGGCTCCGCGGTGAAATTCCTGCCCATCGCCAGCTTCAAATAAAGCTCGAAGGCATCCGTTCACTGGCACGCGAGAAGCGACGCCCTGACCGGTGTCGTTGGCAAACGGATGCCAGTCCGGCTATTGACGGTAAAAGATGCGAATGGCAGTCAGCTTTTCCGTTGGAGCGCAACATGATCACACGCCGCAGGCTTTTGAAAACCGCCGCCAGCGCCGGCGCGAGCGGGGTTGGGCTTGCCGCGATGAGCAGGCTTGGCGGCTGGGCCGCGGCCACGCCTGAGTCGGTGGTTCTGCAGACGGCGAAAATCCGGGCGAAGCTCATGGATGTCGGCCAGACCAGGGATGTGCTGACCTACGGCAACGCCGGAATGCCTCCGGTCGTCAGGATGAAAAAGGGTGAGCCCTTCGCCGCGCGCCTCGTCAACGCTATCGATGATCCGACGACCATCCACTGGCACGGCATTCGCCTGCCGAACAAGATGGATGGCGTGCCCTTCCTGGTGCAGCCCTATGTCTACACCGGCGACCATTTCGACTATGCCTTCACGCCGCCCGACGCCGGCACCTTCTGGTACCACCCGCATTGCAACACGCTGGCGCAGATGGGGCACGGCCTGACCGGCATGATCGTGGTCGAAAACCCGAACGATCCGAAATTCGACGCCGAATTTGTCCTCAATCTGCGCGACTGGCGCCTTGGCGACGACGCTCAGTTCATCGACCAGTTCCGGCCGCGCGATGCTGCCAGGACCGGCACTTACGGCACGGTGCGCACCGCGAACTGGCTCGACCAGCCGCAATATGACGCGCCGGCCGGCGGGCTGGTGCGGCTGCGCGTTGCAATCACCGATGTCACCCGAATCTACGCCTTTCGCGTCGACGGCGCCGAAGCTGATGTCATCGCGCTGGACGGCAACCCGGTGCCGCATCGTTTTGCACCCGATGCCCTATTGCTGGGGCCGGGGCAACGCATGGAACTCGTCATCCGCATGCCCGATGAAGAGGGCGCGATCGTCAGCCTGCGGGACGTCAGGGGCACCAAGCCCAAGGTGCTCGCGACGCTGCGCGCGACGGGCAACTCGCTCGAGCGGGATAGTCGCGATCTTGCACCGCTGGAGGCCAATCCGGTGGCCGAGGTCGATCTCACCGCCGCCCAGCATATTTCGCTGGCGCTGAGCGCCACGGCGGAGAACGTCCCGAGCGACAGCATCTGCGGCTCGCTCGGCTACAGTTTCTGGGCGATCAACAAAGTGCCATGGCCGGGCGATACGCCCGATCCAACCGCACCTTTGGCCGAACTGAAGCTCGGCAAGAGCTACATCATCGACATGGAGAACCTAACGCCGCAATCGCATCCGATGCATTTGCACGGCATGAGCTTCAAGGTGCTGTCGTCCTCGACGCGTCCGGTGCAGCCGCTGATTTCGGACACTTATCTCATCCAACCCAATGAAAAGGTGAGCCTGGGCTTCGTCGCCGACAATCCCGGCGACTGGCTACTGCACTGCCACATCATCGAGCACCAGAAATCAGGCATGACGAGCTACGTCAGGGTGGTCTGAAGCCGTCACGACAATGTCAATTGGCAACCCTTTGGGCCAATAATTTGCGGCGAACGCGCCTTTTGCCGACGATTCCGTTGGAAATCGCCGGTCGCGGGCGGTTTCGTTGGCACAGGGCCCCAGTCCCTGCTAATTCGGCCGAAATCAAGAAGCTGTGGACATTCCTGCATGACCAATGTCGCCTTGACGGGACTTGCCCGCGATCTCGCCAGACGCGCCGCCGAGGGCCGGCCCGTGCGCATCGGCGTCATCGGCTCCGGCGAAATGGGCACTGACCTCGTCACGCAAGGCATGCTGATGCCAGGCATTGCGGTCTGCGCCGTCTCGACCCGTCGTCCGCACACCGCGCGTGACGCCATCCGCATCGCCTATGGCGACGAGGCGATGGCGGTCGAAGCCGACACCGCGTCGAAAGTCACCGGTGCCATCGAGGACGGGAGGATCGCCATCACCTCCAATGAGATGCTGGTGACCAATCCACTGATCGACGTCGTCATCGATGCCACGGGAAAACCTGGCGTCGCCGCCGACTTCGATCTGATGGCGATGGAGCACGGCAAGCATCTGGTGATGATGAATGTCGAGGCCGACGTCACCATCGGGTGCTATCTCAAACAGCAGGCCGACCGGCTTGGCGTCGTCTATTCGGTCGGCGCCGGCGACGAGCCGTCGAGCTGCATGGAGCTGATCGAGTTCGCATCCGCACTCGGCCTGACCATCGTCTCGGCCGGCAAGGGCAAGAACAATCCGCTCAACCATGATGCCATGCCCGACGACTATCGCGACGAAGCGATCCGCCGCAACATGAACCCGCGCATGCTGGTCGAGTTCGTCGACGGCTCCAAGACCATGGTCGAGATGTGCGCCATCGCCAACGCCACCGGGCTGGTGCCCGACGTGCCGGGCATGCATGGTCCCAAGACCGACCGCGACGACCTCGTCAAGGTGCTGATCCCGCGCGAGGACGGTGGCCTCCTGCTGAAGAAGGGCGTCGTCGATTACACCATCGGCAAGGGTGTGGCGCCTGGTGTCTTCGTCATCGTCGAGGCGACGCATTCGCGCATCATCGAGCGCATGGACGACCTGCATATCGGCCACGGCCCTTATTACAGCCTGTTCCGGCCCTACCATCTGACGTCGCTGGAAGTGCCGCTGACAGCGGCCCGCATCGTGCTGTTCGGCAAGCCCGACATGGTGCCGCTGCCGCGGCCGGTTGCCGAGGTCTGCGCCGTCGCCAAGCGCGACCTCGCCGCCGGCGAGACCTTCGATGCGATCGGCGAAACCTGCTATCGCTCCTGGACCATGACCGTCGGCGAAGCCCGCGCCCAGCACGCCGTCCCGGTCGGCCTGCTCGAGGGCGGCAAGGTGCTGAAACAGGTCAGGAAAGGCGAGTTGCTGACCGCCGACAATGCGGCCCCCGACCAGACGACCAAGCTGTTCGCGCTGCGCTGGCTACAGGATGAGATGCTATACGGAAAATAGTGCGTCGTGGTGCAGTCATGACAAATGCACTATATTGTAGTGGCAATGTCGCCGAGGATCGACCAATGAACCTCCAAATCAGAGACCCGCGTGCACGCGAACTGGCACAGCGACTGGCCGCCAAACGCAAGATTTCGATGACCGAAGCGGTTATCGAAGCGCTTGAGTCTGAATTGAAACGGGAAAACGGACACATCCCCCTGGCGAAACGGCTGGCTGCCATCGCGGATGAACTTAAAGCCAAGGCCGGCCCCGGCGGCCGACCTATGAGCAAGGATGAAATCGACGACATGTGGGGACATCCCTGATGTTCGTTGACACCTCCGTAATCGTCGCAATTCTTTCGGGAGAAGGGGATGCCGGCGAGTGGAGCGACCGGATGGCGGCTGCACCTCACAAGATAACGTCCGCGCTGGTTGTGCTCGAAGCGTCGATGCGGCTTTCTACGATGCTTGCTGTCGAACCGGTAGTCGCGGAAATGGCGATAGAGGCGCTGCTGAGCGAGGCCGAAATCGAAATTGTGCCGATCGACGCCGGCGATGCCAAACTGGCGATCCAGGCGTTTTCGGATTATGGAAAGGGACGTGGGCATCCCGCGCAGCTCAATCTTGCCGATTGCCTGTCCTACGCTTGCGCAAAGAGCCACGGCTCCGCGTTGCTCTACAAAGGCAACGACTTTTCGCACACGGATCTCGCCTAGCGAGATGTCCGCTCTACTTCCCCAGTTCGATCGACCTTAGCCGCGCCGCTTCCACTGCTTGCGTGAGCAGGTTGGTCAGCCGGTCTTCGCCCATCAGCACACCAAGCGCGGCTGCCGTCGTGCCGTTGGGGCTGGTCACCTGCTGGCGCAGCACACCGGGGTCCTCGCGGCTTTCGGCGGCGAGCGATGCGGCGCCGTAGACGGTCTGCATGGCGAGCAGCCTGGCGGTTGCCGTCGGCAAGCCGGCCTTTTCGGCAGCCACGGTCAGCGCCTCGATGAAATGGAAGATGTAGGCCGGACCCGATCCGGACACGGCGGTCACCGCATCCATCAGGCTCTCGTCATCGATGGTGGCCACTTCGCCGCTGGCCGACAGGAGGTCGGCGACGAAGCGCTTGGCGTCGTCGGAAACCAGGGGATTGGAAAACACCACCATCATGCCCTTGCCGATCGCCGCGGGCGTGTTGGGCATGCAGCGCACGATAGGCGCGCGGTTGCTGAGGATTTCCTCGAAGGTGGCGGAGGGCGTGCCGGCGGCGATGCTGACGAAAGTGGTGCGGCCGTCGCCGAAGCGCTTGTAGGCGGTGGTGACGTCACGGATCACCTGCGGCTTCACGGCAATGACGACGAGTTCAGGCACGGCATCGGCCGGAATGGCTTCGGCTTCCGCCGCCGTGCCGCAGCCGAGTGCGGCGGCTCGATTGCGCAGGTCGGCATTGGGCTCGACCACGAAAACGGTCGACGGTGCAAGCTTGCCGGACTTCAGCCAGCCCGAGAGCATGGCGTAACCCATATTGCCGCAGCCGGCGAGAACAAGCCTGATCGTCATCGAGAGCCCTCCGAGGAGAAAGGCCATGACATAGACGCTCGCGGGTCGGTGGGAAAGCCCTCTCAGGAGCGCTGGACGGGCATGCGCACCGCGATCGGCCGCAGCGACACTTGCCTGAGGCCCAGCACGCCAAGCACGAAGAACAGCCAGACCGGATCGCCACGATGGAAGAAGAAGCTCTCGAGGAATGCGTTGAGTGCGGTGAACAGCACCACCATCATGAAGAAATCACCGAGATAGATGTTCTCCTTGCGCAGCGGAATGCGCATGTAGTCGCGCAACGGTGCGATGAGGAAAGTGTAGACCGCCACGCAAAGAGCAGGGATGCCCATCAGCACGGCGATGTCGAGATAGCCGTCATGGCCGTGCACGATGGTCCTGATGTCCCACGGGCGGTCGAAGGGCTGGTCCTGGTTGAGCAGCAGCGGCGTGCCCCAGAAGCTCTCATAGCCGTAGCCGGTCCACGGCTTCTTCGCCAGCATCGAGCCGGCGAATTCCCACAGCGTCGTGCGGCCGGTATAGGTCAGATCGGGGAAGTAGATCGCAGCCAGGTGCTTCACCGGCGGCAGGAAGACGATGCCCAGCGTGCCGACCGCCGTGGCGATGATCGCCAGCGTAAACAGGATCGGCGTACCGAGCCGCATGCCCATCAGGCTCGGAAACATCACGATCAGGATCGAGAACGGCACCAGCCCGGCGGTGGTCTTAGAGCCGGTGTGCAGCATGAAGATCATCGCCGCGCAGAAGATACCCGCGCCCCACCAGCGTTGCCCGCGCCGGTAGAGATAAAGGCCGGCGAAACTGAAGCAGGCCATGATCGGTCCGGCGATGTTCTTGTGGGTGAACACGCCGCGCCACAGGCCGGCATGTTCGGGCTCCTGCGAATCGGCCGTGTGCATCGCCTCGTGCGGAAAGACGATCAGGCCGAGATAGGACAGCCCCATCACCACGACGGCGGTGAAGATGATGACCCTTGAGAAAGACTCGGCGTCGCGCGGCAGCGCCAGGATCGTTGCCATCGTCAGGATGCCGATCATGGTGAAGGACGCCGCGCGCATCGCCGACGGCGGGTCGGTCGCCAGCACCACCGACAGGAAGAAGAAGCCCAGCATCAGTATCCAGGAAGGGCTGAGCAGTGAGCGCACGACACGCGGATCGGCGAAGGCCATCAGCGAGAAGATCGAAACCGCGCCGAGCGAACCAAAGCCGAGCTGATTGACGATGTCGCCGCCTTCGCCGGAGAGTTCGGCGCCGGCCGGCTGGAACGGGCGGAAGGACACCATGATGACGGTGAACAGCAGGGCGGCGATCGCGGTCGCCACGCCCCCGCGCGTGAACGCGGCGCTGAGCGGGGCGCGCTCAGTTTTTCTCAGGCTGGCGGTATTGCTCATTGGCATATCCGAATTCGGCCAGCACACGGCCGAGCGCCACATGGACGGGATAGATGGCGATCGCCGGCGATCCCGTGCGCGCCAGCCGAATCACGCCGCGAAGCGGCGAGGCGGCAAGCAAGGCCAGGCTCTTGGCGAACACCTTGGCACCGGCGAAGGGGGTGCCGGCGCGCTTCTTCTTTTCCACCAGCGTCGAGATGACACCGTTGCGCAGGCTGCGGGCACGGATCCAGTCGGTCTCGAGGCGCCGGGCCGGAACGGTCTCACGCACCTTGGCTTCTGCACACCAGCCCAACACGAAGCCCCGTTGTGCCGACCGGCTGAGAAAATCGGCGTCGCCGCCGCCCATGAAATTGAATCTGAGATCGAGGAAGGGCGGCCCCATCGCGGTCAACACGTGGCGCCCGACCAGAAGATTGCCGGACGAATAGAGCGCGGGCACCCGTCCCGTCTCCCGGTAGGGGGGCGCGAAGACAGGATGCTCGGCCCAGGTCGCATGGGCGGGATCGGCAAAGACAGGCACCTGCGGGCCGCCGACGATATCGGCGCCGAGCGTTTCGGCTGCGCGGCACATCCGCTCCAGCCATCGCGCATCGGCGATCTCGTCATCGTCGATGACCAGCAGATGCCTGAAGTTCGGGAAATGCAGGATCGCCGTCTGCCAGCCGGCATTATAGGCACTGCAATTGCCGCGTTCATGCGCGATGACGACCATGCCTGGTATCTCGCCGCGCTCGAACAGCGGCAGCACCGCTTTGGCGCCTTCACGCGCCTCCGCCTCGTTTTCCATGACGATGACGGCAAAGCACCTGCCGGTTTGCTGTGCGCGCAGCGATGCAAGTGTCTCCAGCACCTGTTCGGGTCGCTTGAAGGTCGGCAAGGTGACGATCGCTTCGACCGCCTCCACCTTGAGCTCGGGAGACCGTCCCGCGATCGATACCGAACCGTCCAATGGCAAAGGGATCATCCGTATCCAGCCGCGTCGTGAGTCGCGTTCTGGTAGCATCACGGTGATAAGGTTTCGTTAATCACCTTGCGCGGAGAAGCCCGCCGGGCATGGGCTTTGGGGCGTTGATCGTGCTCGTTTAATCAAGGGTTCACCGCGCTTTGCTACCGGCTACACCACAGGATAGTGAGATGCATCTGCTGTTCGCCACATCGATCGTGCCCGACGGTGCTCTCGCCTCGGGTTACGAGATCGCCAATGCCGCGATCATCGCCGCCTTGCGGCGCGCCGGCGCGCGCGTGACGGTCATCGGCTTCACCTGGCCCGGGAAAGCCGCAGTAGATCCCGAAAATACGGTGGTGCTTGGTGCGATCGACGTGCGCACCGAAAGTGCTTCGCCGCTGCAGAAGCTCGCCTGGGTCGGCAAGGCGATGGTTTCGGGCCTCACCTTCGCCTCGGTCAAGTTGCGTGCGGTGTCCGACCACGATGTTCAGGCCGCTATCGAACGAGCCGGTCCGTTCGATGGCTATGTGCTGAATTCGGTGCAGTTCGCCGGCGCTTTCGAAAGGCTCTTCGAAGACCGGCCTTCGATTTTCGTCGCCCACAATGTCGAGCATCTCTCGGCGCGGGAGAACGCCGCTGCCGCTGCTGGCATTTTCCAGCGCCTGCTGTTCCGGCGCGAGGCGAGGCTGCTCGAGCTGGTCGAAGAGCGCCTCTGCCGCCGCGCGCGCTTTGTCTTCGCGCTGGCCGAGGAGGATCGCGTGGCACTCGGTGTCGCCTCGGATGATCGCTCGGCGGTGCTGCCGCTGGTAACCGGCGCCACGGCGCCAGCCCGGAAAGACCGGCGCCCGATCGACTGCGACGCGGCCCTGATCGGCACCTGGACCTGGCAGCCGAACCGCATCGGCCTCGACTGGTTCCTGGGCAAGGTGGTGCCGCATCTGCCGCCTGGTTTCCGAATCCGCATCGCGGGCCACATGCCTTCCGGCGTCACCCCGACGCATCCGGGCGTCCAATTTGTCGGCCGCGTTCCGGATGCCCGGGCTTTCGTCTGTGGCGCGGCCGTCATCCCGCTGATCAGCACCGCGGGCAGCGGCGTGCAGTTGAAGACCATCGAGACCTTCGAGCTTGGCCTGCCCTCGGTCGCCACCAGCCGCTCATTGCGCGGCATCGACCACCGGCCTGCCAATTGCGTGGTCACCGACGATCCGGCCGGCTTCGCCCAAGCCCTGCAGGCTGCCGCGGCCAATATCCACGATATCGATGGCAGCACCTTCCATCGCCAGCAGGTCAAGGCACTCGACGTCGCGATTCGTGTCGGTCTCGAAAAGATAGGCGCCGTCAGGCAGGAGGTGTTTGCATGAACATGCACGCCCGCGCCGCGTTCGGACTCGACAGTCTGAAAATGATCCTCGGCATCCCGGTGCTCGGGATCCGCTGGGACGATGCAATTGCTCTGCTGAACCGATTGATCGCCGAGCGGCGCTTCACCAAGGTCAGCTTCCTCAACGCTCACAATGCCAACATCGCCTATACCGACCCGGTCTTCGCCGAGGCGCTCGACGATTTCCTCATCCTGCCGGACGGCATCGGCGTCGATCTCGCCGCGAAGCTTCTCTACGGCGCGCCGTTTCCCGACAATCTCAACGGCACCGATTTCGTGCCGGCCTTTCTGCAGGCTTCCAAGAGGCCGCTGACCGTGGGGCTGCTCGGTGCGACCCGTGTCAACGCCGAGGCGGCGTCGGTGAAGCTGGCGGCGCTTGCGGTGCAGCACAACTTCGTGGTCATTCACGATGGCTATTTCTCCGCCGCGCAGGAGCCGGAGATCATTGGCCGGATTGCAAAACTACGGCCTGACATGCTGCTCGTCGCGATGGGGGTGCCGCGCCAGGAGCTGTGGATTGAACGCCACATCGACGAACGCCATTGCACGTTGCCGGTCGCTGTCGGCGCGTTGCTCGATTTCCTGAGCGGCTCGGTGCCGCGCGCCCCGCTATGGATGCGCCGCCTGAGGCTGGAGTGGCTTTTCCGGCTGGCGATCGAGCCCGGCCGGCTCTGGCGCCGCTACGTGGTCGGCAATCCCCTGTTCCTGTGGCGGGTCGTCAAGCAGAAATGGTCGCGCGGCGCCGAGGCCATCGGAGATGCTCCCGGAGAGTTTCGTTGAACAAGCGCTTCGTCCCAGATCCGCTGGCCGGCCCGGGCCTGTTGCCGAAGATGCCGACGGCAGCGATTGTGACGGCAAGCTATGCCCCTGACTTCGAGCGCTGCCGCCTGCTGTGTGAAACGCTTGACCGCCATGTCTCGGGTGCCGAGCACCACTACATTCTGGTCGAACATCTCGACCTCGCGCTTTTCCGTCAATTGGGGACCAGCCGCCGCTCGATCGTCGATGAGCGGGATCTCCTGCCGGGCTGGCTGCGCGCCTTCGACGATCCGCTCAGCCTGTTTCGCCGCCGCGTCTGGCTCAGCATGAAGACCCAGCCGCTGCGCGGCTGGCATGTGCAGCAACTGCGCCGCATCGCCATATCGGCGCACGCCAGCGAAGACGTGCTGGTCTTCTGCGATTCCGACGTCGCTTTCCTGAAGGCGTTCGATTGCGGTGCCTTCTGGCGCGATGGCAGGGCGCGCTTGTTCCGCCGCGATGGCGTGCTCGCCGGTGACGGCCATGACAATCATCGCGTGTGGTCGCGCAATGCCGGCGCCACACTCGGCATCGACCCGTCCCGGACATCGGTCCATGATTATATCTCGACGCTGATCGCCTGGCGCCGTGACACGGTGCTTGCCATGTGCGGCCGAATCGAAAAGCTCCATGGCCGCGACTGGGTCGAGGTGATCGGTTCGGCGCGCAAATTCTCCGAATGCATGATCTACGGCCGCTATGTCGATGATCTGCTGGACGGAGCCGGCCACTTCCACGGTTCGGAAGAATTCTGCCGTGTCCATTGGACGGGGGAGGCGCTGTCGGACGACGAGTTCCGCCGCTTCGTCGCCAGCATGGCGCCGGAGCAGGTGGCGATCGGCATGCAGTCCTTTATCGGCACCGATGTCGGCCGCATCCGCCGCCTGATCGGGCTTGATCGTTGACTTGATCTAGAGCAATTCCAGGAAAAGTGTGTAACGGTTTTCCGTCCGGAATTGCGTAAAAACAAAGATTTAGAGCGGTTCAGGATTCTATCAAACGCTGAACCGCGCTAGATTGCCTTCGCCGGCCTGCGCAGCGCCGAATAGGTCAGCAGCATCGACGCGAGATAGAGCAGCAGGAAGACGATGTTGAGCGACACCACCAGATTCGATGTATCGGAAATGGTGGTCAGAACATAGGTCAGCAGCAGTGCCTTGAGGGCGGCGAGCAGGCCGAGGTTGAGCGCCCGCACCAGCGTCTGGCCGCGCGCGAAGAGAAGCTCGGCCTGGTATTCGACCAGATTGCGCAGTCCAGGTACGCAGATCGCCAGCGCCACCAGGGGGGCGGCCTCGGAGACATTCCTGCCGAGCGCGTTGGGGAAGAAATGCAGCACGATGCCAAGCGCCGCCAGCGCCAGCGTCGAGACCGCGAACACACCGCCCTCGATGCCGCTCTTGACCGCCAGCCGTGCGAGGAGTTCGGGCGCGCGCATCATGCGCTGCACGAGCATCATCGAGAAGGTGCGGATGGGAATCGCCGTCAAGTCGACAAGGCGCATGATGATGGCATAGATGCCGGCCAGATGCGGTCCGCCGATCGCCAGCACCAGCAGCTTGTCGAACTCCATCTGCAGGTAGAACAGCACCTCCGCGCCGGCCACATAGATGGAATCGGCGAGCCGCCGCAGATAGAGCTCGATGCGCAGCCGCAGCCGCTGACGCGGATAAAACCAGCCGAAAGCCAAAAGCAGCGAGGCTGCGTTGGCGCCGATGTAGAACCAAGACCAAACCCAGATGCTGTGCTGTGCGGAAAACATGAACAACACCGCGCCAAGTGCCCGCAATGCGGTGGCCAGGATCGCAAGAACCGCGGCTCGGCCGAATTTACCCAGCCCGTTGTTGACGATCAGTGCCACTTCCACCGGCCGCCACAGCAGCGCCTCGGCAAAGACGATCGCCGTGAATACCGACAGCGGCACGGTGCCGGCAAAGAAGATCAGGTAGACGCCGAACGAGGCGGCGGCCAAAAGCGGCAGCGAGGCGGCGCCGAGCACCAGGAAGCCGGCGGTGAAGGTGCCGATCAGATTGGGCCGGATGGTGGCGGTGCGATAGAGCGCCGAAATGAAACCGAGGGCAAGAATCCGCGACAGCATGACGCCAGCCGCCGAAGCGGTGGCGAACATGCCGAATTCGGCGATCGAGAGCGTATTGGCGAGCGCGATGAAATAGGCGAGTGAAAACACCAGTCGCCCGCCAGCACCGCTGATCGCCGAAAAATAGTCGCGCACCAGCCCCCGTCGTTCGGCCATGAAGGTGCCGATCCGCGCGAAGGTCCGCCTTTGCGGTATGTCTCTGGCCTCAGTCATACGTCAAGGAAATGCGTAGGCCGGAAAGTTTAACGTGCCGTTTTGAAGCCTTCAGATGTGTTGAAAGTTCTTGCAACCATGGCGTGAATTCCTGCCATCGTCTTCCGGAAATTAACCTTTTGTTTCCTATGCCTGTTTAGCGTGGCTTAACGAATGGCCGACCGCCGCTTCCAAGCGGCCAAGAGTAAAGCTCCACGATAATGGTCGACAGGGAAAACCGTGAGGACTGGAAGCGCGAGCGCTCCTTGCTGGCGCTTGGCCAGGCCGTGCGTGGCGAGGACGACGCTTCGCTTGTGTCGATAGGGGACCGCGCGGACCCTTCGTGGCGCGAGGATGCGGCCACGCGACATCGCCTGGCCCGTTCCCGGCGCGAGACGAAGGCGAGCCCGCCGCCCGCCGGTGACGCTGCGCGGTCCCCGCCTGACGAGGAGCCGCCGTTTGAAGCCGACGACGCCTGGCGTTCGCGGGGGGAAACCGGCACTGGCCATTTGCCATCCGACATGCCGCGCGCAAGGCCGACGCCGGAAGAACCTTCAGGGACGGGTCGCGCTCATGATGCAATCGAATCCCGCGCCACGGACGGAGCCGATACGTCCTCCGATGGCGGTGCGGACAGCCAGCAATGGAAACCGCTGATCGATCCGATGCTGGTGGTTCGCGGCGTCGCCAGGTCGAAGCTGCTGATCGTTGCGACCACGATACTGGGCGCCGGGCTCGGCATTGCCATCGCCCTGTCGATGCCCAAGAAATACGAAGCCACCGCCGAATTGGTCATCGAGCCAGGAGACCTGAAGCTCTCGGATCGGGATCTCACCCAGCCGGTGGGGCAACCCGATGCCGCGCTGGCTGTCGTCGAGACCCGGATCAAGATGCTCACCTCGGGGACCGTACTCGACCAGGTCGTCAAGGATCTCAATCTCGTCAACGATCCGGAGTTCAACGGTCAGGGCTCCGGCGGCCTCGGCGTCATGTCGCTCATACGCTCGATTCTGTTGCGACAGGACGGGTCGGTCGGTGCCGACGAGGTCCGCCGCCAGGCGTTGGCCGTCGGCAATCTGGCCGAGCGACTGTCAGTGGAGCGTGCAGGCAAGACCTTTGCCGTCTCCGTCAGCGCCACCACCGAGGATGCCGCCAAGTCGGCGCGCATCGCCAACACGACGACCAGCGTGTTCCAGCAGATGACGGCCAAATACCAGTCGGACATGGCCGGACGTGCGACGAGCGAACTGACATCCAAGCTCGACGGGTTGCGCAAGAGCGTCGAGCAGGCCGAGCGCAAAGTCGAGGATTTCAGGGCCACGCACGATCTTGTCGACGCGCAGGGCCATCTGATCAGCGACGATCAGATGCTGAAGCTCAACGAGCAGCTCTCCGTCGCCCGGGCCCGCACACTGGAACTGAATGCGCGTGCAGCCTCGGCGCGTTCGGTGGACGTCAATTCGATTCTGACCGGCACTTTGCCGGAAGAGATCAACTCCAACGCCATGAGCGATCTGCGCTCGCAATATGCGACGCTGAAGCAGGAAGCCGATCGTGCCGCGGTTCGGCTGGGGCCGCGTCATCCCGAACTCCAGGCTCTCGACGCCCAGATTGCCGGCGCGCGCGAGCGCATAGCGGCTGAACTGCGCCGCATCGCCTCTTCGCTTCAGGTCGACCTCAAGCGCGCTGTCCAGCTCGAACAGGACCTTGCGTCCCGACTGGCTCAGGCCAAGGTGCAAAGCGGCGACGTCAACAGCGACCTGGTTGCCCTGCGGGAACTGGAGCGGGATGCCACCGCCAAGCGGTCGGTCTACGAACAATATCTGCTGCGCGCCAAGGAGACCGGCGAACAGGAAAAGATCAACACCGCCAACATCAATGTGATGACCCCCGCTCAGCCTCCGCTCGAGGCAACAGGACCGTCGCGGGCGCTGGTGGCATTGGCCGGCCTTCTGCTTGGCCTTGCCGCCGGTATTGGCCTCGGCGCCTTGCGCGGGACCTATGACAGCCTGCGCGAGACGGCAACCTCGCGCTCCCGCCGCGAGCGCAAGCTGAACGAGCGCAAGGTGGACGAACGCAAGCTAGATCAACGCAGGGCGCCTCTTGAGGAGCAGTCGTTTCGAGCGGAGCCTCCGCCCGAGCCGCCAATGCCGGCAGCGCCCGTACCACCGCCCCCAGCACCGCCGCCGGTCACGCAGAACGAGGCCGCTCCCGCCGAAAGCTCCGGGAGGATCGGCGCACTCATGGCGAGACTGCGCAAGGCCATGTCCCGGAAATCCTCGGCCGAAGCCGACGACGACATCTCCAGCGAGTTCGCCTTACCCGCCTTTGCCGACAACGGCCGGCCGGCCAATGCTCCGACATTTCCTGGCTATCCGGAGTCCGGTTTCGGGCCTCGGCCGGCGGCCGGCCTGGATTATTCGCAGCCGCCTTTCCAGCCAGGCCCCGATGCCGGGTATGGACGGCAGATGGGGTCGCCCTCACGCTCGCCTCGGATGCCGCAACAGCCAACGTATCCGGCTCCGCCCTTGCCGTCCTCTCCCTATGCGCAGCCGTTGGGCTATCCCGGGCAGCCTCGGTCGCAGACGGGCCATTCCTATATGCAAGCCGAGGCGGGGCCATATGCGGCGCAGATGCCGTATCCGCCGCCCCCCGCTCCGACGCAGTCGTTGGCCCATCCAGCTGCCCCGCATGCGCGGCCGCTTCCGGTCGAGGAGGGTGGCGAACAATCATCGGTCGAAGAGATTCGCGCCAGCCTGCGTGAATTTCGCGAAGCGGTCCGCGAACTCACGGAAAGCCGCACCCGCCGCCGCTACTTCTGAGCTACCAGATAGGTTGCGGAGGCCGAACAAAACCGTGCCGGTTTCGCGTAAACGGCATGGGAAGGCGCTTTGACGGGATTGCGGGCTTGTATTTTCGTGACAATGCCGCGCTGCAGATCGCCGGCGCCGCTGTATTGTGTTTTTCCGAAGGCGGCAGGCGGAACGAAATTGAGGGTGGTTCATGGCCGAAGTGATTGACGGAAAGAGCGTCGCCGAAGACGTGGTGCGGATGGTCAAGGCGCTGACCGCCGAACTGGTCGCCAAGGGCAAGGCCAAGCCGGGTCTGGCCGTGGTCATCGTTGGCGAGGATCCGGCGAGCCAGGTCTATGTCGCCTCCAAATCCCGCACCGCAAAGGAATGCGGCTTTCATTCGCTTCAGCACACGCTGCCGGCCGAGACGTCCGAGGCGGCACTGCTCAAGCTCATCGCCGAGCTCAACGCCGACCCGGCCGTCAATGGCATCCTAGTCCAGCTTCCTCTGCCCGCCCATGTCGATGCCGGCAAGATCATCCAGGCGATCGCGCCGCAGAAGGATGTCGACGGCTTCCATTTCATCAATGTCGGCAAGCTCGGCACCGGCGAACTCGACACGGCTTTTGTTCCCTGCACGCCCGCGGGCTCGATGCTCCTGATCGAGCGCGTGCGCGGCAAGGACCTGTCCGGCCTCAACGCCGTCGTTGTCGGCCGTTCCAACATCGTCGGCAAGCCGATGGCCAATCTGCTGCTTGCCGCCAACTGTACGGTCACCATCGCCCACAGCCGCACAAAGGACCTACCGGCGCTTGCCCGCACGGCCGACATCCTTGTCGCCGCCGTCGGCAGGCCGGAGATGATCAGGGGCGACTGGGTCAAGCCCGGCGCCACCGTCATCGATGTCGGTATCAACCGCATTCCCGCCCCCGAGAAGGGCGAGGGCAAGTCGCGCCTCGTCGGCGATGTCGCCTATGCCGAAGCGGCCAAGGCGGCGGGCGCGATCACGCCGGTACCCGGCGGTGTCGGGCCGATGACCATTGCCATGTTGATGGCCAATACGTTAGCTTCGGCCTACCTTGCGGCCGGATTGAAGCGGCCTTCCTTCTGAGCCCGGGTTGACCCTGAAAGCCGCAGCTTTGCCGAATCCCTCTGTTTCCCCGGAACGGCCGGTCACGAATGATCCCGTTCAAGGCGGCCGGCAGTTCGCATTCCTGCTGGTAGACAAGTTCTCCATGTTCTCCTTGGCCGCCGCGATCGACACGTTCCGGTCGGCGAACCGCCTGCTTGGCCGCGATTTCTATGGCTGGACCACGGTCTCCGCCGATGGCGATCCGGTGATGGCCTCCAACGGCCTGCCGCTCAAGATCGACTACGCTGTCGCCGACCTGCCGCCGGTCGATATTCTTTTCGTTTCGGTCGGCCTGACCACCGAATTTCCTGGCAAGAGCAAGGTTCTGGCGGCGTTGCGCAGCTGGGGCCGGCGCGGCAACGCGCTTGGTGCCTTGTCGGTCGGATCCTACCTGCTGGCCGAGGCCGGCCAGCTCGAAGGCTATCGCTGCACCATCCATTGGGAGAACCGCGCCGGCTTCGTCGAGCGCTTTCCCGACATCAACTGCACGGGCAATGTCTTCGAGATCGACCGCAAACGCTACACCTGCGCCGGCGGCACCACCTCTATCGATCTGATGCTGGAGATCGTGCGTGGCGATTTCGGCTCCAACCTCGCCAATGGCGTCGCCAACCAGTTCCAGCACGAGCGCATCCGCTCCGCCGGGGACCGCCAGCGCGTCGGGCCGGAGCGTGACCTGACGGGCAAGTCGGAGAAGCTCAGGCGCATCGTCGAATTGATGGCCGATCATCTCGACGAGCCGCTGTCGGCGGTACAGCTCGCCAAGTCCGCAGGCCTTTCGGTGCGCCAGGTGGAGCGGCTGTTCCTGCGCCATCTCAACGTCACGCCCGGGCGCTACTACATGCGGCTGCGGCTGGAGCGGGCGCGCGAATTGCTGCGTCAGACCAACATGCCGATCCTCGACGTGGCGATCGCGACGGGCTTCACCTCGCATTCCTATTTTGCCCAGAGCTATCGGCTGCAGTTTGGCCGCCCGCCCTCGGAAGAGCGCCGCACGACCTACTGAATTGGTACGCGGGAGCCTGTGCGAGCTTCGTTGACAGCGGTGGCTTGTGTCCCGGCACGCGCTCAAATAGCTTCGGCCGGCGGACGAGGGGGCTAACTCAGGAGATTTCGATGGCGGGACTTGCACGGAGCGTCGCTGCGGCGATCCTCCTTTTGTCGATGACGACATTCGGCTTTGCCGCCAACAAGGTCATCATCATCCTCGACGCGTCGGGATCGATGTGGGCGCAGATCGATGGCAAGCCCAAGCTGGAAATCGCCCGTGAATCGCTGAGAACCGTGCTTCAATCGGTTCCCGCGGACGACGAGATCGGCTTCATGGCCTATGGCCATCGCGAGAAAGGCAGCTGCGACGACATCCAGCTCATCGTGCCCCCTCAGCCTGGCTCGGCAAGCGCCATCTCGGCAGCCGCCGACAGTATGAAATTCCTCGGCAAGACGCCGCTGACGGCAGCCGTCAAGCAGGCGGCCGAAGCGCTGAAATACACCGAGGACAAGGCGACCGTCGTCCTCATCACCGATGGGCTCGAAACCTGCGGCGGCGACCCTTGTGCGCTTGGCAAGGAGTTGAAGGCGTCCGGCGTCGATTTCACCGCCGACGTCGTCGGCTTCGGCCTGACCGCCGACGAAGGCAAGCAGATCGCCTGTCTCGCTGACAACACCGGCGGCAAATACATCCAGGCTTCCGACGAGAAGGCGCTGCAGGAAGCGCTGGTCGAGACCGTCGCGGCACCAGCGCCCGAGCCGGCACCGCCCCCCGCTCCAGCGCCCGAGCCGGCAAAGCCCGAGTTCAATTTCATGCCGACCGTGGTGCTGGCCGAGGGCGGCGATCCCGTCACCGACGGCAATGCCTGGGAAGTCTACAAGGCCAAATCGGACGGCACGCGCGGCGACAACATCACCACCGAATACGGCGACTACAAAGCCAATCTGGAACCGGGCGACTACGTTATCGTCGCGCGCGACGGCGAGGCCAAGGTGGAGCAGAAGCTCAAGATCGAGGCAGGCCAGGTCTACAGGCCGCTATTCACCTTGAATGCCGGCACGCTCATCCTGCATCCGCGCCCCAGCCAAGGTGCCGATGTGGCCAGCGGGGCGGCTGTCGTGATCGCCTATCCGGGCGTCGACAACCCCCCGACCTATTATGGAGACACGAAAGTCGTGTTGCCGGCCGGCGAGCAGAAAGTGACCGTCACGATCGGACAGGGCGTGGTCACCGAAACAATTCCACTCGCTGCCGGCAGGGTGGTCGACAAGGACATCATCGTCGGCGTCGGCCATGTCGTTGCCAACGCCTATTATGCGGCCGGAGGCGACAAGGCCGATGGTTCAGGCATCGGCTTCAAGGTGGTCAAGGCCAAGAAGAAGATCGACGGCACCCGCGACGAGGTCACGTATGCCTATGGCCCCGACAGCAAGTTCGACCTGCCGCCCGATGACTATGTGTTGATCGCGACGGTTGACCTCGCGGTCGTGGAACAGCCTTTCAGCGTCAAGGTCGGCGAGTTCCAGGACCTCAAGGCCACCATGAATGCCGGCGTGCTGGCGATCACGGCGCCCGGCACCTCCAAGATCGAGATTTTCGAGACGAAGAAGGACATCAATGGCAATCGCAAGTCGATCGGCTACGCCTATGACGAGAAGTATCAGGCCGCGATAGCGGCTGGCGATTACGCGGTGATCTCGGAGAAGGCGGACAACAGCAAGAAGGAAGGCACCGTGACCGTGAAGGCTGGAGAGCGGGTTGAACTGACGGTGCAATGAGGATTGCGATTTCGACCAGCAAAAAGGGCGGCCACGAGCCGCCCTTTTTCATGTCGCATGGAATGCGTCAGGCGGTTCCGAAGGCACTGGCGCCGTGATCGGCGCGGCCCACCAACTGCCGGAAGCCAGCGAAAAGCTCGCGACCGAAGCCGAATTCGTTGCCGATCAGATCGGCTTCGGCGGTGCGGCGCAGCGCCATTTCGGTCCCTGGCACCAGCACCTCCAGCGTCCCGGCATCGGCGTCGAGGCGGATGACGTCGCCGTCATGGATCCGCGCGATCGGTCCTTCCTCGACCGCTTCCGGCGTCACATGGATCGCCGCCGGCACCTTGCCGGAGGCGCCCGACATGCGCCCGTCCGTGACCAGCGCGACACGTTGGCCGCGGTCCTGCAGGATGCCGAGCACTGTGGTCAGCTTGTGCAGTTCCGGCATGCCGTTGGCCTTCGGCCCCTGGAAGCGGATGACGGCGATGAAATCACCGGTGAGCGTACCGGCCTTGAAAGCGTCGTTCAGCCCCTGCTGGCTATCGAACACCTTGGCCGGCGCCTCGATGACGCGTCGCTCCGGCTTGACGGCCGAAGTCTTGATAACGGCATGGCCAAGATTGCCTGAAAGCACCTTGAGGCCACCGGTCGGCTGGAACGCCTTGTTGAACGGCGCCAGCACCTTTTCGTCGCCGCTGTCACGAGGCGATGCCTCGCGCACCACGCTGCCGTCGGCGCCGAGCTTTGCCTCGACCGCGTAGGGCCGCAGGCCCTCGCCCCACACCGTCTGCACATCCTCGTGCAGGATGCCTTCGTCGAGCAGTTCGCGGATCAGGAAGCCGAGCCCGCCCGCCGCGTGGAAATGGTTCACGTCGGCAAGGCCGTTCGGATAGACGCGCGCGAGCAGCGGCACCGCTTCCGAGAGATCGGAAATATCCTGCCAGGTCAGCGCAATGCCGGCGGCAGCCGCCATGGCGATCAGGTGGATGGTGTGGTTGGTCGAGCCGCCGGTTGCATGCAGGCCGACGACGCCGTTGACGAACGAGCGTTCGTCAATCATCCGCCCGACCGGCGTATAGGCATTGCCCAGCGCGGTGATCGCCAGCGCCCGCTTCGTCGCTTCGCGGGTCAAGGCATCGCGCAACGGCGTGCCTGGATTGACGAAGGACGCGCCCGGCGTGTGCAGGCCCATCATCTCCATCAGCATCTGGTTGGAATTGGCCGTGCCGTAGAAGGTGCAGGTGCCTGGCCCATGGTATGACTTGGACTCGGCTTCCAAGAGTTCGGCGCGACCTGCCTTGCCCTCGGCATAGAGCTGGCGGACCTTGGCCTTCTCATCGTTGGGCAGGCCTGTCGTCATCGGGCCGGCCGGAATGAACACCCCCGGCAGATGGCCGAAGGTCAGTGCGGCGATCACCAGTCCCGGCACGATCTTGTCACAGACGCCGAGATAGACGGCGGCGTCGAACATGTTGTGCGACAGGCCGATCGCGGCTGCCATGGCGATCACGTCGCGCGAGAACAGCGACAGCTCCATGCCGGGCTGGCCTTGTGTCACGCCATCGCACATCGCCGGCACGCCGCCGGCGACCTGGGCGATGCCGCCGGCCTCGTGCGCGGCCTGCTTGATCAGGGCCGGGAAGGTCTCGAAGGGCTGATGCGCCGACAGCATGTCGTTGTAGGAGGTGATGATGCCGAGATTGGGCACCTTGTCGGCGCCGAGCGCCAGCTTTTCCGAGGGGCTGCACACCGCGAACCCGTGGGCAAGATTGCCGCAGGACAGCACCGACCGGTTGGCGGTCTGGTTCGACGCTTCGGCGATACGGCTGAGGTAACGCTCACGGCCCGGTTTGGAGCGCTGGCGTATCCGCTCGGTGATGGCTTCGATATCGCGTCTTGCAGTCATGGCATCAGGTCCTTTCAGCCGAGGTCCCGGAAACATCCTCCCGCCGTTGCCGGGACCATTTGTAAACTTGAAATCAGGGCGCCCAGAAAACCTCCACGGGCTTGGGCGATGCGTCGAGCACGGCGCGGATCGGCTTACGCGGTCCGGGCGCGATAGCGTTGTCGAAGGCGACGCGCTTGTCCTCACCCTCTATGTGCAAGGCGAGGAAACCCGCGTCGATGATGCGGGCGAGCGTCAGGGTCAGCCGCGGCTCGCCGGCGCTTTTGGCATGAACGGGCAGGATGATCCGGCCGGAGGCCGGGTCGAGCAGCTTCGGCAGATCATCGGCGTCGGGAAAGAACGAGGCGGTGTGGCCGTCTGGTCCCATGCCGAGCACCGCGACATCGAGCGGCCAGGGCAGGGATCGCAGTGCCGCATCGTCGGAAGCCGCGGCATCCTCGATGCCGATGGCATCATGATAGAGCGGCACGAAACGGGCCGCCTTGGCCGCGTTCTGCAGCAGGTTTGCTGCCAGCAGCCCGGCATTGGATCGCGGCGAGGAGGCCGGCACGAAGCGTTCGTCGACCAGCGTCACGATCACCTTGTCCCAAGCGATCGGCGCCGCCGAGAGCGCGGCGAAGAACTTTGCCGGCGTCGTGCCGCCGGAGACAGCCAGCAACGCCACCCCGCGCCGGTCGATCGCCTTCGTCAGGCGGTCGGCGACGCGGCCAGCCAGCGCCGAGGCCAGCTGCGGACGGTCGGCAAAGGCATTCCAGTTGTAGCCGGCGCTGTTCAATTGCTCTCGTGCCATGTCCGCCCGTCACGTTCGATCAGCGCTATCGATGCCGACGGCCCCCATGTGCCTGCCGTATAGCCCTGTGCTTCCTGCTTGGCGCCTTCCCAGGCATTCTGGATCGGGTCGATCCACTTCCAGGCGGCTTCCACCTCGTCGCGACGCATGAACAGGGTCTGGTTGCCACGGATGACATCCATGATCAGCCGTTCATAGGCGTCGGGCGCGCGGCCGTCGAAAGACTGCGCGAAACTCATGTCGAGCGAGATCTGACGCAGCCGCATGCCGCCGGGGCCCGGATCCTTGATCATGATGTACTGCTTGACGCCTTCGTCCGGCTGCAGCCGGATGACCAGTTGGTTGGCGAAGATCGGCCCCGCGCCGCTGTCGCCGAAGATCGAATGCGGGATCGGCTTGAACTCGATGACGATTTCCGAAACCCGGGTCGTCAGCCGCTTCCCGGTCCTGAGATAAAACGGAACACCTGCCCAGCGCCAGGTACCGATCTCGGCCTTGATGGCGACGAAGGTCTCGGTGTTGCTGTCCTTGCCGAGCTCCTCGACATAACCTTTCACCGGTCCGCCAGCCGACGCGCCGGCGCGATACTGGCCACGCACGGTGTGCTTGGGCGCTTCGTTGCCGTTGATGCGCTTCAGCGCCCGCAGCACCTTCAGCTTCTCGTCGCGCACCGCGTCGGCGTCCATCGACGACGGTGCTTCCATGGCGACGAGGCAAAGCAGCTGAAGCATGTGGTTCTGCACCATGTCGCGAAGCGCGCCAGCCTTGTCGTAATAGGTGACGCGGTCTTCCAGGCCAACGGTCTCGGCGACGGTGATCTGCACGTGGTCGATATGGGCGGAGTTCCACAGCGGCTCGTAGAGCGCATTGGCAAAGCGCAGCGCCATCAGGTTCTGCACCGTCTCTTTGCCGAGATAATGGTCGATGCGGAAAATCTGGCTTTCGTGGAAGTCGTCGCCGACCAGGTCGTTGAGCGCCTGCGCCGAGGCGAGGTCGCGGCCGATCGGCTTCTCCAGCACGATGCGCGAATTCGGCGTGATCAGATTGTGCTCTTTGAGCTTGTGCGAGATATCGCCGAACAGTGCCGGCGCCACGGCCAGGTAGAAGGCGCGGATGTGGTCGCTTTCGCCGATCGCCTTCTTCAGCTTGTCGAAGCCGGCGCCGCTCGTCGCATCGGCCGGGACGTAGGAAAGCCGCGCCAGGAAGGTCTTCAACTCCTTGGCATCGATGTCGGCCGGCTTGACATGGTCCGAAATCGCCTGCCTGGCGAAGGCCTGGAATTCCTCGTCGCTCATTTTCGAGCGCGACGTGCCGATGATGCGCGTCGGCTCGGAGAATTGATGGTCGCGCTGGCGGTAGTAGAGCGACGGCAGCAGCTTGCGCTCCGACAGGTCGCCGGTGCCGCCGAAGATGATGAAGTCGAAGGGGTCGACGGGGATGATCTGGCTGGTCATGGTCTGTCCGCTCTGACGCCGGTCGCGAGTACGCGGCTGATATATTCTAATCGATTTAAATTTTCCAGTGCCATGGTGTCACATCGAGGACCAATCGCTTGATATTGATTGGGTCCACCCGTGCGCTTGACACTGGCGCCACCTGGAGGCTTGTCGGTGGACGAAGACTCCGGAAGCTTTCGCAGTTGCAGCATAGAACGTGAATGTGACGAAAGCTAAGGGAGAAATCGTACCCGTCGCGGCACCGGCCGGGCTGTCAGCCCTTTTATGCAAGCTGCGCGATGAACCCAAGGAGCAGTAAACGCATGCGTCTGGAAAACAAGGTCGCCATTATCACCGGTGCGGCATCAGGCTTCGGCGAAGGCATGGCCAAGCGCTTCGCGCAAGAGGGCGCCAGGGTCGTCGTTGCCGATCTCAACGCCAAGGGGGCGGAACGCGTCGCAGGCGAGATCGGCGCGGCGGCAATCTGGACGCAGACCGATGTCTCGTTGCGCTCCGAGTTCGACGAGATGGTCTATGCGGCCAAAAGCGCCTTCGGCCGCATCGACATCATGGTCAACAATGCCGGATTCACCCATCGTAATGGCGACATGCTCAAGGTCGATGAGGAAATCTTCGACCTGATCACATCAGTCAACATGAAGGCGATCTATCACGCCGCGCTTGCCGTCGTGCCGATCATGGACCGGCAGGGCGGTGGCGTCATTCTGACCACGGCGTCCACCGCTGGCCTGCGGCCTCGGCCCGGCCTCACATGGTACAATGCCTCGAAGGGCTGGGCGATCACCGCCACCAAGTCGATGGCGGTGGAGCTCGCGCCGAAGAACATCCGCGTCAACTGCCTCTGTCCGGTGGCCGGCGAGACCGGCATGCTGGAGAAATTCATGGGCGCCGATACGCCCGAGATCCGCGAGACATTCCGCGCCTCGATCCCGCTTGGGCGGCTGTCCACTCCGCTCGATATCGCCAATGCGGCGCTATGGCTGGCCTCGGACGAGGCCGCCTTCATCACCGGCGTGGCGCTGGAAGTCGATGGCGGGCGCTGCATCTGAATGCGGCGATCTTCGGATATTACGCGCCGGGCTTGACGTAGCTCTTGTACACCCAGCCGTGCTTGCCGTTGTAGACGATCTCGCACCACTTCTTGCAGCCTATCAGTTGCACTGAAGTCCGGGCAGGCACCGTGCCGATGGGGGTAGCGCCCTTCTTCGGAGCACTGCGCATGGTCACAGTCCTGAGAATATGGCCGCTGCCCGCCGCTGCCACCTTGCGCGGCTTCGCTTTGGCGGCGTTATCCTCGCCTTGTGCATTCGCGGGTTTTTGTTCCGGTGCTTGTGGCTGCGTCTCCGGAATGGCTGCGGTCTGCGCGCCATCGGGATTGCTGCTGTTCGCAGGCGGGCTCGGCGCGGCAACCTTGGCAAGCTCGTCGGTGGCATCTGTATTGGTAGACGATTGGGCGAATGCCGCCGCTGTTTTATCAGGCGCCGGCTCCGGCTGCTTGGCTACCTGGCCTGGGGGAGCCGTTTGATCGGGATCAGTTGCCGCGGCACCAGTCTTGGGCTGTGTCCCGGTCCAGCGGGGATCATTGGCCGCAAGCGCTTGTATATTAACCGCCGCCGCTGCCATGGCCGGTGAGACCTGGCTGGACTTGCGCTCCGCCCGCGGCGTCACGGCCGCCGCAGTCACCGTCGTCCCCGAGGGGGGAACTTTCGTCGTCTTCACCGGAATGGCTGGAATGCTCTGCGCGGGGCTGGCGGCCGCTTGCCTCTCGCTGGTCGGCAATGCCAGCCAGAGTGCCACGGCGGCAACGCCGAGCAGTGCGGCGGTGCCGACCGCGGCAATGACCAGGTGCGAGTTCGAACGGACTCCCTGCCAGAATGACGGGCGCATGTCATAGCCGAACTGCATGGCAAAGCGCCGACGTTCCGGAGCACCGAAACTGAAGGGCTCTCTCACTCTTGCCACCTCCATAAGCGGGCCGGTGTTCTTTCGATCAGATATCGCAAATCATGCGTTCGATCAGCATCGGTCCAAAAACGCGGACAGGCCCGCAACAATCCCCGAACAATCGCCCAGATGCGGACCTTTCGCCCGCGATTGTGGCATCAGTACGCCATTACCAAGGATTCTGCGCCTTTGCCGGCAATTCCGCAATGTGTCGCCCGGGCAACAAATGTTACATGGATATTACAATATTACATTAGATCGTGATCGCATGGGATAACGGCCATCCAATCTCTGCCTAAAGCACGTCGCCTCGAAACGGACTTATACAACGCACTTTTAGATCTTGTTTTGATGCAGGTCGTTCTTCCCCGAGCAGGTCACTTTTGCACGACGCATTAGATCCTGTCCCGCAGCGCGAACCAGTTGAGCGCGAGGAAAAGCAGCGGCGCGCGGAACCGGCGGCCGCCAGGAAATGGCGGAATTTTCAGCCCCTCGATCAGCTTCAGCCGGTCGCGGTTGCCGGCGACGGTTTCGGCATAGAGTTTGCCGAAGAAGTTGGACAGCATGACGCCGTGACCCGAATAGCCGCCGGCCGAGATCACATTCGGCATCACTTCGCGCACGAACGGCTTTCTCGGCACAGTGATGCCGACATAACCGCCCCAGCCATGGGTGATCTCGACATCGCTCAGTGCCGGATAGAGTTCCGCGATCTGGCGGCGAATGTGGATGTGGATATCCTTCGGATCGTTGACGCCATAGACCTCGCGTCCACCGAACAGCAGCCGGCCATCCCTGGATTTGCGGAAATAGCGCACGACGAAACGGGAATCGTCGACCGATTCGCCCCCCGGCAGCACTTTCGAATCAGACCCCAGCGGCACGGTCGCGCCGATGAAGGATCCGATCGGCATTATGTGCGCGGCACTGACCGGCTCGAGCGTACCGCCATAGGCATTGACCGCGATCAGGCATTTCTGCGCCGAGATCGTCCCTCTCGGTGTGGAAACCCTGACCTTGCCCCCGACGGAAATGATGCCGGTCGATGGCGTCCCTTCGAACAGGTGCGCGCCGGCCTGTGCCGCCACCCGCGCAGTGCCGATCACCAGTTTCATCGGATGGATGTGGCCGGTGCCGGTGTCGCGCGTGCCGCCGAAATAGGCGCTCGAGCCCAGCCGCTCCGCCGTCTCCTTCGCATCCATGAATGAGATGTGCGGGTAGGAAAAGCGATTGGCCATGATCTCGGCATGCGCCTTGTAATCATCGACATAGCGCGGCTTGTGCGCGACCGAAAGCTGGCCTGGCATGTAGTCGATATCGATCTGATTGACGGCCGCGAAGTCAAGCAGGTGGGCTTTGGCCTCCTCCGCGAGATCGAACAGTGCCTTGGCGCGGGAAAGGCCATATTCGGCCTCCAGATCCTCGGCCCAGGCGCGCTGCCCGGTGCCGAGCTGGCCGCCATTGCGCCCGGAAGCGCCATCGCCGAAGCGATGCGCCTCGATCAGCACCACGTCCGCTCCAGCCTTGGCCAGATAAACCGCCGCCGACAGGCCGGTAAACCCACCGCCGATGATGACGACATCGCAGGTCCGGCCGCCGTCGAGCGCCGGATATTCAGGCCGTGGTCCAGCCGTGTCCTCATACCAGGAGCGGCCGGGCGAGATCGGGGATTGATAGTTCATGACTGGTCAGACGTTGAGCAGCAGATATTCCCGCTCCCACGGACTGATCACTTCCATGAACGTCTCGAATTCCGCACGCTTGATCGCGGCATAGGTGGCGGCGAAGGACTTGCCCAGCAGTGCGCCGAGTTCCTCGTCGCCTTCGAACAGGTCGACGGCTTCGAGCAGGCTGCGGGGCAGGTCGATCTCGTCCGCGTTGGCGGTCGTCAGCACTGGCGGTTCGGCCTTGATCTTCCTGGTGATGCCGATCAGCCCGCAGGCGAGGGAGGCCGCCAGCGCCAGGTAGGGATTGGCGTCGGAGGACGGAATGCGGTTCTCGACGCGCCGCGCCGCAGGGTCGGAACGCGGCACCCGGAACGCCGTGGTGCGGTTGTCGTAGCCCCATTTGTTGTTGACGGGAGCCGATGCCGCCTGCGTCAGCCGCCGGTAGGAGTTGACGTAGGGCGCGAACATCACCAACGCGTTCGGCACGTGCTTCTGCATGCCGCCGATGAAATGGAAGAAAGCCTCGGTTTCGGAACCATCCTCGGCCGAAAAGATGTTCCTGCCCGTCTTTTTGTCGACGATCGACTGGTGGATATGCATGGCCGAGCCCGGTTGGCCCTGGATCGGCTTGGCCATGAAGGTCGCGTAGATCTCGTGCTTGAGTGCCGCCTCGCGGATGGTGCGCTTGAACATGAATACCTGGTCGGCAAGTTCGATCGGGTCGCCATGGCGCAGATTGATCTCGAGCTGGCCGGCACCCTCTTCGTGGATGAGCGTGTCGATCTCCAGCCCCTGGCTTTCGGAGAAATGGTAGATGTCGTCGATCAGTTCGTCGAACTCGTTGACGCCAGCGATCGAATAGCCGGCGCCGCCGCCGATCGCGCGCCCCGAGCGGCCGACGGGCGGGGTCAATGGATAGTCCGGGTCCGGATTCTTGCGCACGAGATAGAACTCGATCTCGGGCGCCACGACCGGCTTCAGCCCAAGCTTGTCATAGGCCGCCAGCACTCGCTTCAGCACATTGCGCGGCGTGAACTCGACCGAGCGGCCGTCCTGGTGGACGAGGTCGCAGATGACGGCGGCCGTCGGGTCTTCTTCCCAGGGCACCACGGTCAATGTCGACAGGTCCGGCATCAACTTGAGGTCGCCGTCGTCTTCCGGGTAGTGAAAGCCGTTGCCGTCCTCCGGATAGCCGCCGGAAATCGTCGTCATGAAGACGGCCGAGGGCAGTGCCAGCGAGGTGTTGGAGGTGAATTTCTTCGACGGCATCATCTTGCCGCGCGCCACGCCGGCCTGATCTGGCGTGATGCATTCGATATCCTCGATGCCGCGCCATTCCAGCCAATCGCTGACTTCCTTCCAGTTCTTCACACCCCGCAGGTTTTTCACAAAGGCAGGCGTGCGCGCCCGTCCTCCGCGGCTCGACGGACGGACTTCCTTTTTTGCAGGCGGCATCATTCACCAGATTGGGTTGCGGATTTCGGAGTATAGCCGTGCCGCGCGATGGAAGGGAAGGGGAGCCACCGCCGGCATTTACCGAGGCAGGTTGAAAACCGCCTGCCGGTTGGCTTAGTTTTGGTGTCTTCCTGTCCTCGAGAAGCCGGCGATGCGGACCAGCAGCGAACTGACCACGATCGGCTTCGATGCCGACGACACGCTTTGGCAGAACGAACAATTCTTCCGCATGACGGAAAGGCGCTTTGCCGCAATGCTGGCCGATCATGGCGAGGAGCAGCAGATCTCGGCGCGGCTGTTGGAGGCCGAGCGGCGCAACCTTGCGATCTATGGCTTCGGCATCAAGGGATTTACGCTCTCGATGATCGAAACGGCGATCGAGGTCACCGATGGGCGCGTGCCGGCCTCGGTCATAGCGGAGATTCTCGACGCCGGTCGCCAGATGCTGGGCCATCCGATCGAGCCCTTGCCGCATGCACGCGAGACGGTCGAGAAACTCGCCGGCACCTTCCGCCTCGTGCTGATCACCAAGGGCGATCTGTTCGATCAGGAGCGCAAGCTCGCCGGCTCCGGGCTGGGCGACCTGTTCGACGCTGTCGAGATCGTCAGCGACAAGACTGCCGCGACCTATGCGCGCCTCTTCAACCGCCATGGCGACGGCCCGGCAAGGAGCATGATGGTTGGCAATTCGCTGAAGTCGGACGTGGTGCCCGCCATCGAGGCAGGCGGCTGGGGCGTCCATGTGCCGCACGAACTGACCTGGGTGCTCGAACATGTCGAGGCGCCGGTCGCAGAGCCGCGTTTCCGCCAGATATCCGATCTCGGTCAATTGCCGGAACTGATAGAAGGCATCGCGAAGTCGGGCTGATCGCGGCTTTGATTATTTGCCTTTTGCATAATTCCGGACGGAAAACCGCTACACGACTTTCCCGGAATTGCCTCAGCGGCTGATCAGACGATCGATCACCGGTTGCAACCGTTCGGGCGTTATCGGCTTGGCCACCACCACGTCGACGACATTCGCCAGGCCAAGGCTCTCCGGCGTGCCATTCTTGGTTGAAAGCAGGATCACGGGAGGAAGCGATTTGCCTGAAGCCCGGCGCAACGTTTCGATGCCGGGCATCAGATTGTCGCAGTCCTTGTTGTCGGGACCGCCGTCGAGGACAATTGCTCCCGGCACCAGCGTCCGCAAGGTTTTCGCCGCGATATCAGGCGATTCCGAGATTGGTCTGAGCCCGGACCGCTCGACGATCTTCGATACGACGACCCGGTTGATCGGCGATTTCCCGACAACAAGCACCCGCGAGAGATCGCGGATCGTCTCCGTGCTTGAATCCCGAGTCATCAGATTCACATGTTTTGCGGTCTCACCATCGCGATTCACTGGGCACCCAAGTCGGCCAAGAAGTTCGCCCCTATTTCAATGCAGAGTTGAATCTGGGCGACAATTGGCGTGAGATCGGACCCTATGTCAAGTTGAAATAAAAGAACCTGCTGTCGCCCTCCACAACAGTGGATTCAAGCAACAGTACTGTACTGCTCTGTCCATCGTTCGGTTGCGTAAAAATAAAATTCACCTGCGCATACATTGCGCAGGTGAAGGGCCGCTTGGACGATTTCCGATCAGCCATGGCTCTGCTGCGTGACGATCACCGGTATCAGCAGATCGCCCCAATTGCCGTCGCCGCCATGGTGCCTTGCAGAGCGCACGAGCTCCACCGAGACGCCCGCCTCGACCGCCTTCATCACCGACTGGTTCAGCCTGTGCAGATCGTTGGCCAGCATGCGGATCGTCGCCTGCTGGTCGACGCTCATCGTGGTCGATTGCTCTTCCGCCCGTTCCTTGACACGGCTTATCGATGCCATTGGTCTTCTCCTATGTCCTTGCCCTCTCGGGCGTTTCCTCTGTTGGTCGTTTTTTGGCGAGCTCACTCCGCTGCCGGCTTGAACTGCGCGTGCTCGGTCGATTCATGCATGGCGGTGGTCGACGACCGGCCCCCGGTGATCGCCATCGAGACGGCATCGAAATAGCCGGTGCCGACCTCACGCTGGTGCTTGGTCGCGGTATAGCCATTGGCCTCCGCCGCGAATTCCGCTTCCTGCAACTCGGAATAGGCCGCCATCTGCCGCGCCTTGTAGCCGCGGGCGAGTTCGAACATGCCGTAGTTGAGCTGGTGGAAGCCGGCCAGCGTAATGAACTGGAACTTGTAGCCCATGGCGCCCAGTTCCCGCTGGAACTTGGCGATCGTCGCGTCGTCGAGATTCTTCTTCCAGTTGAATGACGGCGAGCAATTATAGGCGAGCAGCTTGCCCGGATGGTGCCTGCGCACCCCCTCGGCGAATTTCTTGGCCTGGGCCAGGTCGGGCTTCGAGGTCTCGCACCAGATCAGGTCGGCGTGGGGCGCATAGGCAATGGCCCGCGCGATGCAAGGCTCGATGCCGTTCCTGACCTGATAGAAGCCTTCCACCGTACGGCCGGCATCATAGTCGACGAAGGGCTGGTCGCGCTCATCGATATCGGAAGTGAGCAGCTTTGCCGCTTCCGCGTCGGTCCGTGCCACGACCAGGGTGGGCGTGCCCATCACGTCGGCCGCGAGCCGCGCCGCGTTGAGGTTGCGGATGTGCGCCGCGGTCGGGATCAGCACCTTGCCGCCGAGATGGCCGCACTTCTTCTCCGACGCCAGCTGGTCCTCATAGTGGACGCCGGCGGCACCCGCCTCGATGAACGCCTTCATGATCTCGAAGGCGTTGAGCGGGCCGCCGAAGCCGGCTTCCGCATCGGCAACGATCGGCGCGAACCAGGTCTCGACGGAAAGCCCCTTGCCTTCGGAGGTCTCGATCTGGTCGGCGCGCTGCAGCGTGCGGTTGATGCGCTTGACCAGTTCGGGCGCCGCATTGGCCGGATAGAGCGACTGGTCCGGATACATCGCCGAGGCGGTGTTCGCGTCGGCGGCAACCTGCCAGCCCGACAGATAGATCGCCTTCAGCCCCGCACGCACCTGCTGCATCGCCTGGTTGCCGGACATGGCGCCCAATGCATTGACGAAGTCCTCTTCGTGGATGAGCTTCCACAGCCGGTTGGCACCCATTTCGGCAAGGCTCTGTCTGATCTGCACGGAACCGCGCAGCCGCTTCACGTCCTCCGGCGAATAGGGGCGTTCAATGCCGTCAAAGCGGCCTTCAGGCGCCGAGGGGACAAGGTTGTAAAAATCAGTCATTGGTCGCTCCGAAGGGTTTCTGCGCGATGTCCGTGCGCCAGTTGTCGGGGGTACTTCTATGTGACTGAATTTACATTGCGCCGCAAAATGAGCCAGGAAAATCAGGAAATCCCACCTGATATAAGGGAAAATCTGTATTGTGTTTGACAGGGAGGCATTGTAAATTTGTCAATCCTGTAAAGGCAAGCAAGCCGGGATCGCGACTGATTTCATGTAATTTCCTGTCAAGGATAGTCGATGGCTGACCAGAAGATTTTCGCCGGGCCGCGCATTCGCCGCATCCGCAACGCCAAGGGCCTGACCCAGACGGCGATGGCCGAGGGGCTCGGCATCTCGCCCTCCTACCTCAACCTGATCGAGCGCAACCAGCGGCCGCTGACGGTGCAGCTGATCCTGAGGTTGGCCTCCGTCTACAAGGTCGATCCGCATGAGCTTCAGGGCGAGGCGAGGGGGTCGGTCGCTGGCCTGAAGGAGGTGTTCACCGATCCGCTGCTGGTCGGCGAGCTGCCGGGGGACCAGGAACTGATCGTGCTTGCCGAGGCGGCGCCCAATGCCTCCGCGGCGGTGATAAAACTGTTCCGCGCCTATCGCGAGCAGGCCGAGCGGCTGTCCGACATCAACGAGCTTCTGGCGCGCGAGGGCCGTGCGACCGCGCTCTCCGGCGCCCGGCTGCCGATCGACGAGGTGCACGAGATTTTCGAGCGGCGGCCGAACCATTTTTCCTCGCTCGAGGAAGAGGCCGAGGCGTTCACGTCGGTGCTCGATCCCGGCGACGACGTGTTTGGCACCTTGAAGGCATGGCTGAGGCGCGAATACGGCATCGTGGTCAAGGTTCTGCCGGTCGCCACCATGCCGAACTGGCGCCGCCGCTACGACCGTCACTCGCAGCGCCTGTTCCTGTCCGAGCGCCTGTCGCCATTCGACCAGTTGCGTGAAGTCGCGATGGAGGCCTGCCTGATCCGCATGACGGTCGCGGTCGCCGGCGAGATCCAGGCGCTAAGGCTGGCCACGGACGAGGCGCGCCGCCTTGCCCGCTTCGAACTCGGCCGCTATGCCGCCCATGCGCTGATGATGCCTTACCAGCCCTTTCACGCGGCGGCCGTTCGCTCACGCTATGACATCGACGTCCTGCGCTCGCGCTTTGGCGTCTCCTTCGAGCAGGCGGCAAACCGCCTGACCATGCTGCAGCGGCCAGGTGCTTCTGGCGTGCCCTTCTTCATGCTCGAGGTCGACAATGCCGGAAATCGCTTTCGCAAGGCCGGCAGCCAGGGCTTTCCGCAAAGCCGATTTGGCGGCGGCTGTCCCAAGCTTCCCGTGCATGTCGCCTTCACCCAACCCGGCCAGATCTTCGTCGAGGCGGTGGAAATGCCCGACGGCGCCGAGTTCCTGTGCATCGCCCGCACGCTGGAAGGACCGCAAGGCGCATTCTCCGAACGCCCGCGCCGCACGGCACTGCTGCTTGGCTGCGACATCGGTTTTCGCGACGACATCGTCTATGGCGCGGCCCTGCCCGGCACGGCAGTCGGCCCGAAGGTAGGGGCGGTCACCATCGCGGCGACGCCCATCGGACCGGCCTGCCGGCTTTGCGAGCGTGTCGGCTGCCTGGCGCGCGCAGAGCCGCCGGTGACCCGACCGCTCGGCCTCGACGAGATGGTGACCGGCCTGAGTGCGTTCGATTTTCAGTAAGGTCGGCGCCGGTGGAGAGCATGGTGGGGCAGGTTCTTCTTTGGTTGTGCAAACAACAAGCCTTCACGCGCCCAACATTGCGAGCAACAATATTGATTGAGCATTGGTAGTAAGATATCAAACCTCTAGCTGCGGATCGGCGGGGGTATTGATGGGCAGGACGGTTCTTTGGGTTGGTCTGGGCCTTGCCCTGGCGATCTCGCCCGCATTTGCGGAGAAATCCTCGGGATTCTTCAAGTCCTATGAAGCTTACAATGATGCCGGCAAGGCGTTCTTGGATAAGATTGATCCGAAGATCGGCGCGGTGGACCTTGCCGAAGGTGTGCATCTCAATCTCGGAGATAAGTTCTACTTTCTGAGCAAGAAAGATACCGTCTCGGTCCTGACCGAGGCTTGGGGCAATCCACCCACTTCGGCTTCCGATGCCGTCGGCATGATCTTTCCAGCCAAATACGATCCCCTCTCGGACGGCAATTGGGGGATAGAACTGCGATGGGAAAAGATAGGCCATGTCGATGATGGCGATGCCGCATCAATCGATTATGGCGATCTGCTGCGCAGCATGCAGGCGGACACCTTGTCAGGCAATGACCAAAGGGTGAAGGACGGCTTTCCGCCCATTACGCTCATTGGTTGGGCTTCACCGCCGGTCTATGATGCGGCAAACAAGCGTTTGCACTGGGCCAAGGAATTGCAATTCGGAAACGATAGTGTTCACACGCTCAACTACGACGTCCGTTTTCTCGGCAGGGAAGGCGTTTTTGTAATGAGCTATATCGCCACGGTGGAGCAGTTGCCGGAGATAAGGCAGAGCCTGGATGAAGTCCTTGGCCTTGCCGTCTTCAATGACGGAAAAAAGTACACGGATTTCACACCGGGCGCCGATACGGTTGCGGCAGTCGGCATCGGCGGCCTGATAGCGGGAAAATTGGCGGCAAAGGCAGGTCTTATTGCTGTGGCGCTCATTGCGCTGAAAAAATTCGGCCTGATCCTGCTGGTCCCTTTGGCGGGTCTCTGGCGCCTCATTCGCGGCAAGAAAAACACTTCCTGAGGTTTGTCAAAGCCTTGTAGTGCGCCAAACGGAGCGCCGCACTGGATCATCCCCGGTCTGCGCCTTTGCGTTACGTGAACAGAGTAGTTTTTTGTCGTCCCTTGCGCATCGTCCCGTCCACAAAAGCTCGACAGTCGCGCCATGACAGACACAGCATCATCTCCAACCCTCGTTGCGTCGACCGGCCTTGCTACCTCGACAGTCTCGCCGCGCGAGGAACGCGTCGGCATGCTTCTGGTATTCCTGTCGGCGCTGATGTGGAGTTTCGGCGGCACCATCGCCCGCTTCATAAGCGTCGGTGACAGCTGGACGGTTATTTTCTGGCGCTCCGTTTGGGCTGCCGCCTTCCTGCTCTGCTTCATGGTCTGGCGTGACGGCTGGCGCGGCATGGTGAAGTCATTCCGGGACATGGGCCTGCCAGGCATTGCGGTGGGATTCTGCTTCGCCATCGCGTCGACCTCGTTCGTCGTGGCGCTTGCCTACACCACCGTCGCCAACATCCTCTTGATGCAGGCCGGCGTGCCGCTCCTGGCGGCCTTGTTTGCCTGGGCGCTGTTTCGCGAACGGGTAACCGTCGCAACCTGGATGGCGATTGCCGCCGTCATCGCCGGCGTCGCCATCATGGTCTCTGAATCTCTTGACGGTGCCGTCTCGCCCATAGGCGATGGACTGGCGCTGCTGATCGCGTTCATGTTCTCGACCGCCACCGTCATCACCCGGCGCTTCTCCAGCGTGCGCATGACGCCGGCGACCTGTCTGGGCACGATCCTGGCGGCGGGCTTCGCTGCCTCGCAGGCCTCGACCTTCATGGTGTCGGCCGGCGACATGGGCTTTCTCTTCGTCTTCGGCGTGGTCAATCTAGGCCTTGGCCTCGCGTTCTTCGCCACCGGCGCGCGCCTGATCCCGGCGGCGATCGCGGCACTGCTCGGCACGTTCGAGCCGATCCTGGGGCCGATATGGGTCTGGCTCATCCATTCCGAGGTGCCGTCCGGGCGCACCATCATCGGCGGCGCGGTGGTGGTCACGGCGCTGCTTGTCCATATTGGGCTCGAATTCAAGCGCCAGGCGCGACCGCAGCGGGCGGGGGTCACCGGAGTACCTTCGCCTAATTGATGCCGGCGCCGAAGCTTTGCCCATTGACAACGTCGCTGCCGCCCGGGCAGGCTGGGAACACGGCAACAACAAGACAGGCTTATCTTGCCAAGTCTCCCCGGCGGCTCGATCGAGACCGGACCACATTCTTGTATCTCTCTCCGCGCGGCGGCGAAAGCTTCTGACGGCACCGCAATTCCTTCCCGCCCCGAACGACCGGGTGGCGGCAGGCGGCGTGCCGGATGGTGCTTGTCGATCCCTGGAAAGCCCAATAGTCTGAAGCAAATGCCCGGCCGCGCGAGCATGTCGCGACGCGCCGGCGATGGAACACTCACCAAAGGAGAATAGCATGATCCGCAAAGCGCTCTGGCTTTCGGCAACCTCGGTATTTCTGGCGCTTTTGACACCCGCTGGTCACGCCGCGGACCGCGTCGTCAACGTCTTCAACTGGTCTGACTATATCGACAGTTCGATCATCGATGACTTCACCAAGAAGACTGGCATCAAGGTCGTCTACGACACCTTCGATTCCAACGAAATCCTCGAAACCAAACTGCTCGCCGGCGGCAGTGGTTACGACGTCGTCGTGCCGAGCGGCAATTTCCTCGCCCGCCAGATCCAGGCCGGTGTGTTCCAGAAGCTCGACAAGTCGAAGCTGCCGAACCTCTCCAACATGTGGGATACGGTTACGGAGCGCACCGCCAAATACGACCCCGGCAACGAATACTCGGTCAATTACATGTGGGGAACGGTCGGCATCGGCTACAACACCAAGAAAGTGCAGGCAGCGCTCGGCACCGACAAGATCGACAGCTGGGATACCTTCTTCAACCCGGACAGCCTGGCCAAATTGAAGGATTGCGGCGTCTATGTGCTGGATTCTCCCTCAGACATCCTGCCGGCGGCCCTGAAATATCTCGGTCTGGACCCCAACAGCACCTCGCCGGACGATATCGCCAAGGCCGAGGAAGCTCTTCTCAAGATCCGCCCCTACATCAGGAAATTCCACTCGTCCGAATACATCAACGCACTTGCCAATGGCGATATCTGCCTGGCGGTCGGCTGGTCGGGTGACGTGTTCCAGGCTCGCAACCGGGCGGTCGAAGCCAAGCAAGGCGTGGAGATCGGTTATTCCGTGCCGAAGGAAGGCGCGCAGATGTGGTTCGATCAGATGGCGATCCCCGCCGATGCGCCGCATGTCGCCGAGGCGCTCGAATTCATCAACTACATGATGACGCCGGAAGTGATTGCGAAATCGTCGAACTATGTCCTTTATGCCAACGGCAACAAGGCATCGCAGCAGTTCGTCGACAAGGCGCTGCTCGACGATCCGTCCGTCTATCCGGACGCCGCGACCTTG
The DNA here is from genome assembly GCF_020164715.1 of Mesorhizobium sp. ESP7-2. Classification (NCBI taxonomy): domain Bacteria; kingdom Pseudomonadati; phylum Pseudomonadota; class Alphaproteobacteria; order Hyphomicrobiales; family Phyllobacteriaceae; genus Mesorhizobium; species Mesorhizobium sp. ESP7-2. Next base: position 83,214 of record NZ_JAIUGQ010000002.1, on the reverse strand, counting down.
CAGAAGCTCTATACCACCCAGCCTTACGACCCCAAGACGCAGCGCATCATCACGCGCAGCTGGACCAAGATCGTCACCGGCCAGTAGGCAATCCGACGCGACCCCGGCAGCCAACTGCCGGGGTCGATTTCTGTTGGGGAACGAAAAAGTACGGAGTGGGATATGAAATCGCTTGGCAGCATCCGCAGGGACTTCGCGCCATGGAACGACCCGAACGCCAAGCCCTATATCCAGTTCGACAACGTCACCAAGAAGTTCGGTGACTTCACCGCCGTCAACAATCTGTCGCTGACCATTTTCGAGCGTGAATTCTTCGCCCTGCTTGGTGCCTCGGGTTGCGGAAAGTCGACTCTGCTCAGGATGCTTGCCGGCTTCGAGGAGCCAACGGCCGGCCGCATCCTGCTCGATGGCCAGGATCTGCGCGGCATTCCGCCCTATCGCCGGCCGGTCAACATGATGTTCCAGTCCTATGCCTTGTTCCCGCATATGACGGTCGAGAACAACATCGCCTTTGGCCTCAAGCAGGAAGGGATGCCGAAGCCCGATATCGAAAAGCGCGTCGCCGAAATGCTGAAACTGGTCAAGCTCGAGCAGTTCGCCAAGCGCAAGCCGCACCAGCTCTCCGGCGGCCAGCGCCAGCGCGTCGCGCTTGCCCGCTCGGTCGCCAAGCGACCGAAGGTGCTTCTGCTTGACGAGCCGCTCGGCGCGCTCGACAAGAAGCTGCGCGAGGAAACCCAGTTCGAACTGATGGATCTGCAGCAGGAGCTTGGTCTCACCTTCGTCGTCGTCACCCATGACCAGGAAGAGGCGATGACGATGGCCGATCGCATCGCCATCATGGACAAGGGCGAGGTCATGCAGGTTGCGACGCCGCCGGAAGTCTACGAAGCCCCGACGTCGCGCTTCGTTGCCCATTTCGTCGGCAACGTGAACATGTTCGAGGGCAAGGTTGCCGAGCGGACCGACAAGACAACTCGCATCACCGGCGCGACCGGAGCCCAGATCGTCGTCGAAAATGGTGGCGCGAACGCAAAGGCCGATGCCAATATCGTCTTCGCCATCAGGCCGGAGAAGATCAGGGTCTCGTCGAAGAAGCCGGCCGACGCCGTCAACGCGCTGGAGGGCGAGGTTTACGACATCGCCTATCTCGGCGACATGACGGTCTATCACGTCAGGCTGGACGATGGGCAGATCGTGCGGGCAAGCGCCATGAACGCGGCCCGTGTGACCGCGGATCCGCTGACCTGGAACGACCGTGCCTGGGTGTCCTTCCGGCCCGACGCCGGCGTCGTGCTGGTGCGGTAAGGGGCGGTCATGTCCAATATCGCCGTCGCCGATGCCGCCGCGCCATCGACTGCCGCCAATCCGTTCCTGACGCGTTTGGGTGCCGGCTTCGTCAGCCGGCTCGTCATCATCGTTCCCTATCTCTGGCTGCTGTTCTTCTTTCTCGTCCCCTTCGTCATCGTCTTCAAGATCTCGCTGTCACAGACGGCTATCGCCATGCCGCCCTACACGCCGGTGCTCGATCTCAGGGACGGCGTTTCCGGCTTCTTCGCCGGCTTTCGCGACCTCAACTTCGACAATTATGTATGGCTGACGCAGGACGCTCTCTATTTCAAGGCGTACCTCACCAGCGTCGTCATCGCTGCCACTTCCACGGTGCTGACCTTGCTGGTTGGCTATCCCATCGCCTATGGCATGGCCCGCGCCCCGGCCACGATCCGCCCGACATTGCTGATGCTGGTCATCCTGCCGTTCTGGACGTCGTTCCTGATCCGCGTCTATGCCTGGATCGGTATCCTGAAGCCCGAGGGCCTGCTCAACCAGTTGCTCTTGTCGCTACACATCGTCAACCAGCCGCTGGTGATCCTCAACACCTACACGGCCATCTTCATCGGCATCGTCTATTCCTACCTGCCGTTCATGGTGCTGCCGCTTTATTCGTCGCTGGAAAAGATGGACTACTCGCTGATCGAGGCGGCCAAGGATCTCGGCTGTCCGCCGACCGCTGCCTTCTGGAAGATCACCTTTCCGCTGTCCCTGCCCGGCGTCATCGCCGGCTGCCTGCTTGTGTTCATCCCGGCGGTGGGCGAATTCGTCATTCCCGACCTGCTCGGCGGCTCGCAGACGCTGATGATCGGCAAGACGCTGTGGAACGAGTTCTTCGCCAATCGTGACTGGCCGGTGTCGTCGGCCGTTGCCGTCATCCTGCTGTTGCTGCTTATCGTACCGATCGTGTTGTTCCAGCATGCCCAGGCCCGCGCGCAGGAGCAGGACAAATGAACACCACCTGGAGCCGCTTCAACATCACCTCGATCACGCTCGGTTTTGCCTTTCTCTATTTGCCGATCGTGCTGCTCGTCGTCTTCTCCTTCAACGAGTCCAAGCTCGTCACCGTCTGGGGCGGCTTTTCCACCAAATGGTACGTCTCGCTGTTCCACAACCAGGGCCTGATGGACGCCGCATGGGTGACCATCCGCGTCGGTCTGATTTCAGCGACGGTGGCCACGGTTCTCGGCACTATGGGAGCCCTGGCGCTGACCCGCTACACACGCTTCAGGGGCAGGGTCCTGTTCTCCGGCATGATCTTCGCACCATTGGTCATGCCTGATGTCATTACCGGCCTGTCGCTGCTCCTGCTGTTTGTCGCCATCGGCATGGATCGCGGCATGACGACCGTGATCCTCGCGCATATCACCTTCACGATGTGCTTTGTCGCGGTCGTCGTGCAGTCGCGGCTTGTCAGCTTCGATCGCTCGCTGGAAGAAGCCGCCATGGATCTTGGCGCGCCGCCGGTGAAGACCTTCTTCCAGATCACGCTGCCGGTCATTCTGCCGGCGATCGTGTCCGGCTGGATGCTGGCCTTCACGCTGTCACTGGACGACCTGGTCATCGCCAGCTTTGCTTCGGGTCCTGGCGCCACCACGCTGCCGATGAAGATCTACAGCCAGGTCCGTCTCGGTGTGACGCCGGAGATCAATGCCGCCTGCACCCTTCTGATCGCGATCGTCACGGTTGGCGTCATCATCGCTTCGGTCGCCAACAAGCGGCGCGAGGTGCAGCGGCAGCTTGACGAGCGCGCCGCGCAGCGCGGTTAATGCATGTCGCCCGGAAGTGTCCTCGGTTCCGGGCTAACGACATGCATAAAATCAGAAGCTTACAGCAGGTCGGGCGAATCCTATTCGCCGCGACATGCCGTAGGAGCAGCGCTTCGGGCACAAGGCCTTATTCGCCCGAAACGCCGCGGCTTATCGGTGAAATGAACGGCGTGCTCCACGTTCCGCCGACGAAAAACGACGACTGGTTGGGCCCCTGCTGGCCGCCCTTTTGCGTTGCCGGCTGATCCGACTGGATGACGCCGCCCGACAGCGCCAGTCCGCGTCCTGCGTAGGATGCGATGCCGGAAAGCCAGATCTTGTATTTCGCCGAATTGGCCTCGGCCTTGTCGAGTCTGGCCACGCCTCTCGAAATGGTTGCCTTCACTTCGGCCCCATCGATGGGCAGCGTCCCGTCCGAGACATCGTCGAGCGCAAAGAAGCCGCCTTGTTCGGTGTGCTTGAGAAAGGCCGGCAGGTTGAACTTGCTGAGCGCGCCAGGGCCGAAGGTCGCCGAGACCGAGCCGTCGGCGTTTTCAAAGATCGAATCCCAGGTCCTTCCCGGCCCCTTGAGGATGACCGAAACGGTGCCCGTGCCGACCGGCACCAGCCGGGTCATCCCGGCCGCGGTGCCGAACGCGCCGCCATCGACATCGGAGGCCAGCAGCCGGATCTCGACCTGGGTGCCCTCGGGTTTGCGGTCGAAACGAAGGCTGGTCTGGATGTTGCCGCCAAAGGCGGAGGCGTCGGAGATGTCGAAGACCGAAAGACCGTCCTTGACCTGGGCGGTGGCCGCGACATCGGCAAGCTGGATACTCCCCGCCGTGGCATGGGCCGCCGACAGCCTGAGATCGAGGTTGACCCGGTCGGCGAAACTCGTATTGACCTGACCTGGCTCGCCGCTGCTCGCCGGTCCAAGCGACGTGAAGGCGGATAGAAACGACCTGAGGTCGAGCGTGTCGAAGGCAAGTGTGCCCGAGATCACCGGCTGCGTCTCGCCAAGAGACAGGTCCAGCGCGCCCATGCCCGGGTTGTTGTCCAGCGCCAGCGCCGTGTTTTCGAATTTGACGCGTCCGGCCGACGCCGTCACCTTGCTCGAAATGCTGACCGAGCCGATCGCCGCGCTCGGCGCAATGCCGGCCTGTGACCATTCCAGCACGCGGCGCAGCGAGGGGGCCGCGAATTTCACCTGGCCGTCGAAATAGGCGTTTTCGGACATGTTGGCCGTGCCGTCGAACGAGAAGGTGGCGGGCGCTGCCTTGAAGGACAGGGTGAGCGGCGCCATGCCCCCGGCAAACAGCACCAGCGGTCTCGGCGAGGCGGCATCCACGGTCACGCTTTCGCCACGCCAGATCCCTGTCGCGGACAGCGTAGCATTGCTGTTCATCGCCGCCCATGTGGCCTGGCCGCTAAGACTGCTCAAGATCTCCACATCCTTGCCGTTGACGGACGCCACCATGCGGCCGTCCCTGAACTCCACAGTGCCGAAAGTGTCAGTCGGCAGCTTGTCCAGGTCGGGCTTGGCGGGGTCGGTCTTGACCAGGCCACGGGCCGCGTCGATGGAGCGCGCGATGCGCCCGCCGGTCGGCGCCGTGGGCAGGAACAGCCCGTCCGCCGTGCGCTGGACCCGGATCGTCGGCCTAATCAGCCGTGCCGTGGAAAACACCACATCGCCCTGCAATGCCGCCATGGCCGAGAGGTCGACCTCGACCCGTTCGGCTTCGACGACCGGCGGCGCATCGGCATCCGTCCACTTCGACAGCGTCACATCGGTCAGGATCGCGCGGAATTTCGGCCAGACCTCGATGCGCGGCGACCCCTCGATGGCCACCCGAAAGCCGCTCCAGGCGCTCAATTCCCAAGCGATGCGGTCACGCACGATCCGCGTCGAGGCGATCAGCGGCAGGGCCGCGACCACCAGGGCGATGACGATCGCGGCAACACCGATCGCCCATACTCCGCGGCGGATCAAGGATGATGGCATATAGCCCCGTATGCTTCCATTCCGATAAAAACGATCGTCCGACGGGTGTAACCCGTGTCGTCACTACGACTTAGGGCTGACGCATTTCAAGTCTTTATGGCCCGGCGATGGCATTTGCGCACACCTGGCTGAGTCGGCCCAACAAAATCTTGCTCTGCTGCGCTGCAATATGCATAAGCGATGACGACCGTGGGAGGATCGATCATGGCTGGCGAAGTACCGCTCTGGACCCCAACGCAAGACCAGATTGATGCCTCGCCCTTGACCGCCTTCATGAAGGCCGCGGCGGCGAGTACCGGCAGTCCATTCTCTTCCTACGCCGATCTTCACCGCTGGTCGGTCGAGAACCGGGAGGCGTTCTGGGATCTCGTCTGGGATTTCTGCGGTCTTGAAGGCGACAAGGGCGAACGACTGCTGCTCGATGGCGAGAAGATGCCCGGCGCCTCTTTCTTCCCGGACGCGTCGCTGAATTTCGCCGAAAACCTTCTGAAGAAAACCGGGGCCGGCGAGGCAATCGTTTTTCGTGGCGAGGACAAGGTCGAGAGGCGACTGTCGTGGAACCAACTGCATGGCCTGGTCTCGCGCCTGCAGCAGCTTTTCCTGTCGCTCGAGGTGAAGAAGGGTGACCGTATCGCGGCGATGATGCCGAACATGCCCGAAGCCGTCGCCGCCATGCTGGCCGCCGCCTCGATCGGGGCCGTCTGGTCATCCTGTTCTCCCGATTTCGGCGAGCAGGGCGTGCTCGACCGGTTCGGCCAGATCGAGCCCGTCATCTTCATCGCGCCGGACGGCTATTGGTACAATGGCAAGGCGATCGAGGTCGCCGACAAGGTCAAGGCGGTCGCGGCCAGGCTCGGCAGCGTCCGCAAGATCCTGCTCGTCGACTATCTCGGCACCTCCGCCGACGTGGCTGATACCATCGACAAGGCCGTGGCGATGGAGGAGGCGCTGTCGCCCCTCGCCGTCAAGCCCGTCACCTTCGAGCGGCTGCCGTTTTCGCATCCGCTCTACATCCTGTTTTCGTCCGGCACCACCGGCATTCCCAAATGCATCGTCCATTCGGCCGGCGGCACGCTGATCCAGCATGTCAAGGAACACCGGCTGCATGCCGGCCTCGGCGACGGCGACCGCTTCTTCTACTTCACCACCTGCGGCTGGATGATGTGGAACTGGCTGGTATCGGGTCTGGCCTCTGGCGCAACGCTGCTGCTCTACGATGGCTCTCCCTTCCACCCCGACGGCAACGTGCTGTTCGATTTCGCCGATGCCGAGAAGATGACCTTCTTCGGGACCTCGGCCAAGTTCATCGATTCCGTGCGCAAGGCCGGTCTCAAGCCGATCCGCAGCCATGATCTCTCGACGGTGCGCGCCATATCCTCCACCGGGTCGCCGCTTTCGCCCGAGGATTTCCGCTTCGTCTATGACGGGATCAAGAAAGACGTGCATCTGGCCTCGGTATCCGGCGGCACCGATATCGTTTCGTGCTTCGTGCTCGGCGTGCCGATCGAGCCGGTCTGGACCGGGGAGATCCAGGGGCCGGGCCTCGGCCTCGCCGTCGATGTCTGGGACGACGACGGCAAGCCGGTCAGGCAGGAGAAGGGGGAATTGGTTTGCACCAAGGCCTTTCCGTCCATGCCGATCGGCTTCTGGAACGATCCCGACGGCAAGAAATACCAGGCGGCCTATTTCGAGCGTTTCGACAATGTCTGGTGCCATGGCGATTTCGCCGAATGGACCGATCATGGCGGCATTATCATCCACGGTCGGTCGGACGCGACGCTCAATCCAGGCGGCGTGCGCATCGGTACGGCGGAAATCTACAACCAGGTCGAGCAGATGCCCGAAATCCTGGAGGCGCTGTGCATCGGCCAGAATTTCGACAATGACGTGCGCGTCGTGCTGTTCGTGCGGCTGGCCGCGGGTGTTCAACTGGACGAGGACCTGGAAAAACGCATCCGCGCCAAGATACGCAGCGGCGCGAGCCCCCGCCATGTGCCGGCCAGGATCGTCGCCGTTTCGGACATTCCCCGTACCAAGTCGGGCAAGATCACCGAGCTTGCGGTGCGCGATGTCGTGCATGGTCGTGCCATCAAGAACAAGGAAGCGCTCGCCAACCCGGAAGCGCTGGAGTTGTTCCGCGACCTGCCGCAACTTGCGCAGTGACCGCAACCGGCATGGTTAACGAAATATGTCGCGCGAATTTACCTAGATTTCACGAGTGGTACACATTCGTAAATTTTTTGGCGACCCGGTAAGGACTTGTTAAGGCCCGGCGTCGATAGTCGCACGTAACTTGAGGGAGAAATCCCGTTCCTCAGCCCCCGGAGGATCTGAATTCAGCTCAAGCCCCCGTTGTGACAGCAATCCCATCTCTTAAGGCGTCCTCTGGGCGCCTTTTCTTTTCGGCTTGCTATTCCGCCAGCACCCGAGTCGACGGGAACGCGACCTCCACCAGCGTGCCCTCGCCGGGTGTCGAATTGATGCTGAAGCGGGCGCGGTTGGCTTCCACCATGGCCTTGGTCAGCGGCAGGCCAAGGCCGGTGCCGTCGCCGCGCCCGCGCCTCAAGGCGTTGATCTGCTTGAATGGCTTCAGCGCCTGCTCGATCTCGGACTGGCTCATGCCGATGCCGGTGTCGCGCACCCGCATGACGACGTCGCCCGAGGTCTCGTAGGCGGTCGAGACGATCACCTGGCCGCCGGCCTGGGTGTAGCGGACGGCGTTGGACAGGATGTTGAGCGCGATCTGGCGCACGCTGCGCAGGTCGGCCACCACTTCCGGCAGCCGCGAGGCGAAGCTGGAGCGGATGATGACGCGTTCGCGGTTGGCCTGCGGCTGCATCATCGCCACGGTTTCGGCCAGCGTATCGTTGAGCGACACCGCCTCATAGGCCATTTCCTGCTGGCCGGCCTCGATCTTCGAGATATCCAGGAGATCGTTGACCAGGTCGAGCACGTGGTTGCCCGAGCGGTTGATGTCGCGCAGATAGTCGCGGTAGCGGTCATTGGCGACCGGCCCGAACTTCTCGTCGACCATCAGTTCGGAAAAGCCGATGATGGCGTTGAGCGGCGTGCGGATCTCATGGCTGATGCGGGCGAGGAAATCGGTCTTCTGCGAGGAAGCGCGTTCGGCCACGGCACGCGCCTGGGTGAGATCCTCCTCGGCCCGCTTCCACTGCGTGATATCGCGCACCACGGCGCAGAAGCCGCTGTCGTTGGGCAGCCGGCCGATGGTCATGAACAGCGGGATGAAGCGCCCCTGTGCTTCGCGGCCGATCACCTCGCGGCCATCATTCAAGACGCTCGCCACGCCAGGCTCCGACAGGCCGGTGAGATAGTCGCGCGCCGCGCGCTGGCTCTCGATGGCAAACAGCGAGGCAAACGGCTTGCCGGTCACCTCGTCGCTGTCGAAACCGAATAGCGCCTCGGCCGGGCGGCTGATCGAACGGATGGTGCCGTCGCTGCCGATCAGCACGACCCCGTCTGTGGCGGTGTCGATGATGGTGCGCATCTCGGCGATGCGTGCCTTGAGCTCGGAAATGTCGGGCTGCGTCGGCTCCTCGCCGATCGCGTGCGCCGCTGCGGGCACATCATCCTCGCCGGAACGGCGAACGACCAGCATCAGGGCCTTGCCATCGCGCCAGGGTACGGAGCGCAGGATGGCGTCGATCGGAAATTCCTGTCCGTCGCGAGTCTTCAGCCGCAGAGCCCGGTCGCTGCCGTCGGAGGCGCCGTCATCGGCATAAGGATCGGCAAACAAAGCGCCGAGGCCGCCCGCATCCTCCAGCTCCTCCAGCGTCCCGTACCCGGTCAGGTCGAGGAATTCCTCGTTGGCATAGTGCAACTGATCGCCCGAATGGATGATGAGCGGCACCGGCAGCTTGCCGAGAAGCGATGTATCCGGCGTCTTGTTTTCGTTGCCGACGGAAAAAGCCGACGGCATGAACCCTGCGGTTTTGAGTGGCGGCACTTGCAGGCGTGGTCGCTCGGCAATTGTTTCGGTCGTTTCATGCGTGCCGCCGGTTTCGCCGGTGGTCGCAGGCGCGCCTGATGCAGCCGCTTCCTCGCCGGCCCAATCCTCATTGTCCTCGGCGTCGCGAAAATCGTCGGACGTCATGCCGTCGCCATCGGCCGGCGGTGCCTTGGCAGGCCCTGCCTGCGCCGGCGCCTCGCCATCCCCGATTATCTCCTGCGCCTCGGGCGCCGGCGCCTCGTCGGTGCCGCCGGCGGCATGGGCAGGCTCGTGCTCTTTGCCGGCATAGTCGAGCAGGGAGCCCGAGGCCGACGGCTGCGGAGATTCGGAAGTCGGTGTTTGTTGTTCGACCTGATCCGGCTCCGCACCGTCGAGCCGCGCCAGATCCCTCTGATCCTCGGCATCGCCCGGGGAAGGTTCGCCCGCATCCGGCTCGTGTTCCGCATCGGGCGCTGGTATCTCATGCGCCGGGCCGGCCACCGGTTCCTGGGTCGACTCTGTTGGTTCGGCATCCGGGGTGGCGATGTCCGCCGGCGGCTTCGCATTGGTCGCCGGCTTGGTCGTGTCTTGCGGCTCCGACAAAGAGCCTGTCCCGGCATCTGGTTCCGCCTGCCTTGCCGGCTTTATTGCTTCAGCCTCCGGCGGCTCTGCCGTGGAACTTTCTTTCTTCAGACGCTCGCCGATCTCGCGGAACGCGCTGCGTTCCAGCGTCGACAGCCCCTTGTCATTGGCTGGTTGCCTGTGTTCGGCCAGCCGGATGACCTTGTCGGCGAACCGCCGCTCCGGTTTCGGTACGATGGCCAGCGCCGGCACTTCGCCCTTGAACGGATCCGATGGCTTTGGCTCTCCGGCCTCTGGTTCTTCAGGCACCGTCTCCACGGCTTCCGGTTTCGGTGCCGCCGGCCTCTCGCCATTGGGCACCAATGCCATGCCGATCGCCTCCGGATCGACGACCGCATCCCCGGTTCGCGCGACGCCGAAGCCGCGGAAGCCTTCGAAAGCGCGGCTGCGGCCATAGACAGGCAATGCCGCCAGGTCGACCGGGATCTTCAGGTCGGTGCCGACGACCGGCCACAGCACCGAGCGGCCGGACCAGGTGTCGCGCCGCTCCAGCAGGCCGGCGATCTCGCCGGACGCATCAAGGCCGAAGGTCGCCGCGACATCCCTAAAGCGTCGGCCGATCACGTCGGCGGCCGGATGGCCGACGACATCGGCGAATTCATGCGACAGCGCGCTGAACTTGCCCTCGGCGTCGGTACGCCAGACGAAACGCAGCGGTGCCGCCGAGCGGTCTATCGTCCGGGTGGCCGAAGCTGTAGTCGGGGCTGCCGGGGAGGGGACCTCGTCCTGCTTCACGCTGTCCACCGAAGCCTCGGTGCCAGCCTCGGTCGTGCTTTTGGGTTCCGGCGCGGCCGGCGCGTCGTCTTCTCCGGCATTGAAATACCAATGATCATGCTGTGCCGGCGTGCCCGCCGCCGGCTGGTCATTGTCGGCGGCGACCGGTGCCGGCGCGGTCGGCTCCTCGATCTCCCGCTTTGCCCGTTCAGGCATATCGTCAGCCACGGGCTCGGAAGGGGCGGGCTCCTGTTCGATCTCGGCAGCGGCCGGCAACCGTTCGATCGCCTCCGTCCGCGAAACATCTGTTGTCGGCTGATTGTCCTGCCGAGACCTGGATTCTGGCGCGGCGGTTTCCGCTGCCTCCGTTGTGGCGCCAGTCTCTTTGGCGGGGCCTTCCGTTGCCGCGGACGAGCCGTCCCCCGAAGCCGCCGCGGCAGATGCGCTGTCTTCGAGTTGGTCCTCGTCGATCACCACCAGCAGATGCCGCTCCGGCGTCAATCGGGCGAGGCCCGCCGGGTAGGAGGTCCTGCCGCCCGGAACGAGGCGCTTGACGATGCGCTCGCCCTCGGCCGCGACGTCGGCCACCAGGGCCGCCAGTGTCGCGGGCTGGATGCCGAGCGCCGAAAATCCTTCCGAGGCGGCCTCGACATTGCCCTTGGCATCGACGAAGGCAATGAAATGGCCGTCTTCGGTTAAGCCGCTGATCGCCCGGCCGGCGATCTCGGCGGCACTGCGCGAACCGGTCTGCGCCGCAGGCACCGCCAGCATGATGGCGTTCTCGCCGTCGGGCAGCGTCACGGCACTGGCAAGAAAGCCGACGGCGCGGCTGGTCATGCCGGTCGCCAGGCGCACCGTGATCGAGCGATCGCCGCCGATCTGCGGGAAACCGCTGGTCGCCATGATCTGACGGCGCGCGATCAGCGGCAGCCGCGTCGACGCGCCGATGATCGCTTCGATATCGGGATAGCCGAACATGGCGGCTCCAGGCCCATTGGCCCAGACCACCTGCTCGAGGTCCACCGACAGGATCGCGATCGCGTCGCCGGCGGCAAACCGCTGGCGGACCGCGTCGAGCACGGCGACGTCGAGGAAGGAATATTCGGACGGCATGCGCTTGGCGGACCCTCACGGAGCGGCGAATTTGCAGTTAACGCTTTGTTAATAAAAGCCGCAGCCACGAAGGTCCACAAGCCAGAACGTGCAAAGGCTGAATTTTGGCCGTTTGGTTAACGGCCAAAAACATTTTTTTGTGCACTGCAACAAAGATATTGCAATGCACAAAATTTGCCTTTATATTGCCATCATACATGAACGAGACGGCTTTCTGTCAAAGCCGCTGCCGCTGAAAAGGATGGAAAATGTCCAGGACCAAGACTGCCGAGACGATCGAAAACGTTGAATTCCCGAGCTTCGACGCTTCCAAGGCCACCGACCAGATGCGCGCTTTCGCCGAAAAGGGCGTTGAGCAGTCGAAGGAAGCCTACGCCAAGCTCAAGACTGGTGCCGAGGAGACCCAGAAGGCCCTGGAGTCGACCTACGAAACCGCCAAGGCTGTTTCCAGCGATCTGTCGCTCAAGACCATCACGGCGCTGCGCGCCAACGCCGAGGCCGGCTTCTCGCATCTCGAAGCCCTGATCGGCGCCAAGTCGCTGTCGGAAGTTGTCGAACTGCAGACCGCCTTCCTGCGCAAGCGCGTCGAACTGAGCGTCGAGCAGGCCAAGGACTTCCAGGCTGTTGCCTCCAAGGCGGCCGAGGATGTCTCGAAGCCGATCAAGACCGCCTTCGAAAAGGCGATCAAGGAAATCAAGGCCGCCTAATAAATGCGCATCGTCCGCGGATGCAGCAAAAGGTCGCATTTTGTCGGACAAATAGATGTGAGATAGTGACGGTCAATTGAATACCCGGCGGGTGGAACCTCCTCCCTCCACCTCCGGGGTGACCAGCCAGCACCTCCTCCCGCTGGCTCGTAACAGGAAAAGGCCGGCACCTCCTCCCGCCGGCCTTTTTCTTTGCCCGGCGATGGGTGCACCGCTGTGGGGAAGTGGCCTTTGCTTTGCAAAAGCCTTGAATTAGAATTCATAAGCCCGTAAGGACGCATCGCCGAACGACAGAGCGGATCGCGGAGAATGAACCTTCCACCTCGATCCTGCTACTAACGTTAAGACGTGCCGTTGTAGCTCAGATGGTTAGAGCGCCGGATTGTGGATCCGGAGGTCGCTGGTTCGATCCCAGCCAACGGTACCATCGGATTTCCCTCGTAAGTATCTGACTTCGCAGCAGAAATTCGCAAAGCAAGGCTCTGCCATTGCGGCGTTTTGCCGTTTTGTGTTACGTATTGTGTTACCTATTGTGATACAAAAAGGCGGATTGGTACCGTGGGACGACGTCGTGAAGAGCAACATCCTGACCGCTTCCTGCAATTGAGGGGCGTTCATTTCCACTACTATCGCCGCGTGCCCAAGGAGGTCGGCGACCTCGACCGGCGCGGTGCATTCGTTCGGCGCGCCCTCGGCACCACTGACCGAAAAAAGGCGCGTACCGCCCGAGATCTCAACGAGGCAGCCGACAATGCTCTGTGGGCATCGTTGATGCTGGGTGAAAATCCACAGGCGGCGCGCGTCCGATACGACCAAGCCATCAAGCGCATCGAGTCGCTGGGATTCGTTTATCGGCCGCTCGCCGAGATTCTCACCGCCGAACCGTTGGAGACCATTCTACAGCGCTTCGAAAACACGATATCTGAGCCGGCGAAATCGCCTGTGGTGGGCGCTGTCGCAGGCATGGTCGAACGACCTGATGAAAAGATATCCGAAGCGCTCAAGGTCTATTTTTCCTAGATCGTTCGCGATGAGCTTCGCACCGAGAGCCCGGATCAGCGCAAGCGCTGGAAGGCCAAGCGGCAGATGAGCGTCGATGTGTTCATCGAATTGGTCGAGGACAAGCCGATGAGCAAGATCACGCGCGAGGACGCGCTGAAGGTTCATAAATACTGGCTCGACCGGGTGGCGTCTGACGAGGGTCCCAGCGATCGCTCAGCCTCGACTGGCAACCGCAACATGGGCAACCTGCGATCACTCTACGGCGATTATTTTCGCCACTTGGGATTCCCCGAGCAGAAGAACCCATTTGCCGATCTCTCTTTCAGCGACAAATCGAAGCGCAGTCGCCCGCCGACGCGTGTTGCCAAGGCGACGTGATATCGATAACATGCGGGCGGCAGTCCGATTATCAAGGGGGGGGCATGAACTGGGGTGGACGTCAGATCAAGCTGTTGCGTTGGCGCGCTGCACTCGTGCCTGTGGCAGCGCGCGGACCAGTACTACTGATCCATGGGACGATCTGATGGCCAAGGCTGTTTCTTCGAAATCCGTCGAGAGCCACGCGCCGACAATGGCCGACGTGGCGGAGCGCGCGGGAGTATCGGCGATGACCGTCTCGCGTGCCCTGAAGGAGGGCAGCCGTGTTTCGAAGACGACGCGCGAGAAGATCATGGCCGCGGTCAACGACCTCGGCTACGTGCTCGATCAGTCGGCCGGCACGCTGTCGTCGCGCAAGACCGGCTTCGTTGCGGCGATCGTGCCCTCCATCAACAATTCGAACTTTGCCGACACAGCGCGCGGCATTACCGATGAATTGGAGAGCACGGGACTTCAGCTCTTGCTCGGCTACACGGACTACACGATAGAGAAGGAAGAGAGGCTGATCGAAGCGATGCTGCGCCGGCGGCCGGAAGGCATAATTCTGACCGGCGGCGCCCACACGGAACGGGCACGCCGCCTGCTGGCAAGCGTTGGCATCCCGGTGGTCGAAACCTGGGAGTTGCCGGTCAGGCCCATCGACCAGGTCGTCGGCTTTTCCAACGAGGAGGCGATGGGCCTGCTCGTCAAGACACTGGCCAGGAAAGGGTACCGGAAGTTCGGCTATATCGGCGGCACGACCTCACGCGATACGCGAGGCAGCCAACGGCGCGACGGCTTTGTCAGGGCCATAGAGGAGCTGGGCCTGCCGCCCGGCCGCCTCGTGTCCTTCGGCGTGCCGCCGATTTCCATCGAGCAGGGAGGCCAGGCGCTCGTCAGCATGCTTGAGCGCTGGCCCGACACCGAGGCGGTGCTTTGCGTCTCGGACCTGTCGGCCTTCGGCGCGCTAATGGAATGCAAGCGCCGTGGCCTGCAGGTGCCGAAAGACATCGCCATTGCTGGCTTTGGCGACTATGAGGTCGCCGCCTTTTGCCACCCCGGCATCACCACCGTGAATGTGGACTGCTACGGCATCGGCCGACAGGCTGCCCGCAGGCTAATCCAGATCATCCGTGGTGACGAGAAAAAGCGAGACCAGGAAATCGTTCTGACAGCCTATCGCGTGGTTGAGCGCGAAAGTACCTGAGCCCCCCGACATGAGGAAGAAGGGCGGTTCAATGGCCATGTTTCGCGAAACCATCAGCCTCACGCATGCCGGAGCGTTGAAGGCGGTCGCGGCCGGCTCGGCACGCGCGACCGCCATTGGCGTACCGCAATGTCTTGTGATCGTCGATGCGAGCGGCGAGACATTGGCCAGTCTGCGCATGGACGGTGCCCGGTTTCTCAGCCTGCGCACGGCACAAGCAAAGGCGCGCACGGCGGCGGCGGTCAACGCCGCTACAGGCGGCATGGCGCCCGATGCGGCGCTTTGTGCCGGGATCGCTTCGCAAGGTAGCGTGACCAATCTACCTGGCGGCCTGCCAATCCGCTTCGACGGCCGTCTGGCCGGTGGCATCGGAGTTGGTTCGGGAACCGGCGAACACGATTTCGACGTGGCTCGCGCAGCGTTGGCTGCGATTGGTGCCGACGTTGTTTGAGCTGCGCGCAACCGCGCGTTCAGCGGACTTTCAGAAGGCGATCTGCACCTTCATCGACTTGTTGCGGTCGCCGGCGACCTCGAAAGCGGCGATCGCCTCATCGATCGGATAGACCCCGGTCAGCAGCGGTTTGACGTCGACGCGGCGCCGGTTGATCAAGTCGACGGCAAGTGCGAACTCGTCGTGAAAACGGAAGCTGCCGCGCATCTCAATCTCCTTGGCGACGATGAGGTTCTGCGGGATCGACAGGTCGCCGCCAAGGCCGAGCTGCACCAGCACGCCGCGCGGCTTCAGGACGTCGAGCCCGCCCCGCACGGCGCGCTCATTACCGGAGGCTTCGAACATCACATCGAAGCTGCCTTTGTCGACATTGTAGGCGGCGAGCTTGTCGCCCTCGGCAGCGACATTGATCGTGCGGTCGGCGCCGATCTCCAAAGCCTTGGCCAGCACGCCGTCCATGACATCGGTGGCAACGATCTCACGCGCGCCGTGGGCTCTTGCGGCGAGGATGCAAAGCGCGCCGATCGGACCGCTACCAGTGACAAGGACTCGCTTGTCGAGCAGCGATCCGGCGCGGTTCACCGCATGCAGCGTGACAGCGAAAGGCTCGGCGAAGGCGGCTTCGTTGATGGAAACGTCGTCGGCGACCTTGTGGCACTGCCACGCCTCGGCGACGAGGCGCTGGCGGAAGGCGCCCTGGATGTGCGGCATCGGCATGGCGCTGCCGTAAAAACGCATGTTGAGGCACTGGTTCTGCATGCCTTGCAGGCAGTAGCGGCAGGCATTGCACGGCCGGCTCGGCGAGATCGCGACACGGTCGCCGATGGCGAGAGAGGAGACGCCGCTGCCCAGCGCCCTGACCGTGCCGGCGACCTCGTGGCCGAGGATCATCGGTTCGCGCAGGCGGATCGCGCCGAAGCCGCCGTGGTTGTAATAGTGCAGATCCGAGCCGCAGATGCCGCCAGCTTCGACTGATATCTCGACTTGCCCCGTGCCGAGAGTCCCCGGATCGGTCTCTTCAATCCTCAAATCCTTTGCCGCGTGGATGACGATCGACTTCATGGCGGCGATCCTTTCTCAGACGACCGGTGTCAGCAAGGATCTTGCGCCGAAATGGGCGGCAAGATTATCGCGAACCAGCTGCCCCATCGCCTTGCGGGTCTCTACCGTACCACTGGCGTGGTGCGGTTGCAGTACGACGTTGGAAAGCCTCAGGAAGCGCTCGTCGATCGTCGGCTCGTTCCAGAACACGTCCAGCCCGGCGCTTTTGATCGTTCCCGATTCCAACGCCGTCAGCAGTGCCGTCTCGTCGACCGTGCTGCCGCGCGAAATGTTGATCACGATGCCGTCCGGTCCGAGTGCGGCCAATACCGCAGCATTGATGATGTGCTTTGTGCTGTCGCCGCCAGCCAGCGTGACGATCAGGAATTCGCTCGTTCGCGCCAGCTCGACCAGATCGCTGCAGAAGTCGTAAGGCAGGTCCTCGCGCTTGCGCACATCGAAATAGGCGATCTCGCAGTCGAAGGCCGCGGCGCGTTTGGCCACTGCCGCGCCGACACGGCCCATGCCCACAATGCCCAGCCTTTTTCCACAGACACGCGTGACCAGCCCCATATTCCCCTTGCGCCAGCTTCCATCGCGCACATAGGCGTCGGCCTGCGGGATTTTTCGCGCGACGGCAAGCAGCAGACCGATGCCGATGTCGGCCACGTCGTCGGTCAGCACATCAGGCGTGTTGGTGACGCGAATACCGTTGGCCCTGGCGTAGGCTAGATCGATGGCGTCGGTGCCGACGCCGTAGCAGGAAACAATCTCGAGCTTCGGCAGCTTCGCCATCAGCGCGGCGCTGGCGCCAAGCTCGCCCCGGGTGGCGATGGCGCGGATGGTGCCGGCATGGCTGGCGATCAGCGCGTCCTTGTCCTGGACCTGCCAAAGCTTGTGAACGCGATAGGTGCGCTCGAGGTCCTCCATGTCCCATTCCGGATAGGGGCCAGTCATCAAAATGTCGGTCATGGCGCTCTCTGCTCCCAGTTCATTTTTTCCCATTGACTATGTTATCGATAACATCCATGTCAATAGGCATTGGCGAAGCGCAACGCAAATCGCGTCTGCTTCAGGACATCTCGCGGGAGGGCCCATGGGCAGTTCATTGTTCGACTTGACCGGCACGCGGGCGCTGATCACCGGGTCGGGGCAGGGCATCGGCCTGGCCCTGGCGGAAGGGCTGGCTGAGCACGGCGCTGAGATCGTGCTCAACGGCCGCACCGCCAGCAAAATTGAGGCGGCGGCGGATGCGCTGACAATGAGAGGCTTCAAAACCCATAGCGCTATCTTCGACGTCACAGATCATGCGGCTGTAGCGAACGGCGTCGCCGAAATCGAGGCTGGCATCGGCGCCATCGACATCTTGATCAACAATGCCGGCATGCAATTCCGCACGCCGCTCGAGGACTTTCCCGCCGACAAATGGGAGGAGCTGTTGCGGACCAACATCTCCAGCGTTTTCTTCGTCGGGCAGGCGGTGGCGCGGCACATGATCCCACGTAAGCGCGGCAAGATCATCAACATCGCTTCGGTGCAAAGCGAACTGGCGCGCACCAACATTGCGCCCTACACCGCCACAAAGGGCGCGGTGCGCAACCTGACGCGCGGCATGTGCGCCGATTGGGCCAAGCACGGGCTGCAGGTCAACTCCATTGCTCCGGGCTATTTCAAGACTCCGCTCAACAAGGCGCTGGTCGACAATCCCGAATTTTCGGCCTGGCTGACCAACCGCACGCCGGCAGGACGCTGGGGCGACGTCGGCGAACTGGTTGGTGCCGCGGTGTTCCTGGCTAGCCCGGCCTCTTCTTTTGTCAATGGACACACGCTTTATGTCGACGGCGGCATCACCACCTGCCTTTGAGCCTGCACTCATCGTCGTGATGGGTGTGAGCGGATGCGGCAAGACCAGCGTCGGCATCGAGATCGCCGCGCGGTTTGGCCTTGCCTTTGTCGAAGGCGACACGTTGCATCCGTACGGCAATGTCGAAAAAATGTCTGCGGGCATGGCGCTGACCGACGACGATCGCTTGCCGTGGCTCGATCTGGTCGGCGCGGCCTTATGTCTGGCGCGCCAACAGGGCCGTGGGCTTGTCATCAGTTGTTCGGCGCTGAAGACATCGTACCGCGACCGGTTGAGTCAGGCGGCAAACGGACCGGTGTTCTTCGTGCATCTCGAAGGGACGCGCGCGGTGCTCCAGGCGAGATTGGCGGAACGCCGCGGCCATTTCTTTCCTCCGGCGTTGCTCGACAGCCAGTTCGCCGCACTGGAGAGTCCTGCCGGCGAGCCGCTGGTGGTCATCGTCGACATCGACGCTCCGGTGGACAGTATCGCAGATGCGGCGCTGAATGGGCTTAGCGCCCTCGGCATCGTTCCGGCCGCCAAGTTGAAGAGAGAGGCACGTTGAGATGATCCAAGCAGCGAAAGTCGCCGTCATCGGCGCCGGCATCATGGGATCGGCGATCGCCACAAGGCTGATCGAGACAAAGCAAGAGGTGACGGTGTTCGATCTCGACAAGGCCAAGGTCGCGGCGCTGACAGCCAAAGGTGCGGCATCGGCGGTGTCGGTTGCCGAGGCGACGCGGGCCAATGACTTCGTCATCCTCAGCCTCAACCATGCCGACATCGTGCGCGCGGTGGTGTTCGGCGAAGGCGGTGCCGCTGCCACAGCGTCGTCCGAAAAGCTGCTGATCGACATGTCGTCAATTGATCCTGCCGACACCGCGCGGATGGCAAGAAAACTGTCGGCCGAGACGGGCATGAAATGGCTCGACTGCCCGCTGTCGGGCGGCGTTCCCGGCGCATTGGCCGGCCGGCTGACGGTGATGGCCGGCGGAGAGCGGGCCGACTTCGAACGCGCCCGCGCCGTGATGCAACATCTTTGCGCCAATTACACGTTGATGGGTCCAAGCGGGGCAGGGCAGACGACAAAGCTCATCAACCAGCTGTTTTGCGCGGTTCTGTTCCAGGCGGTTGCCGAAGCGGTCAAGCTTGCCGAGGCCGGCGGTGTCGATCCCCGGACGATCCCGGCGGCGCTCAAGGGCGGGCGCGCCGATTCCAGCATCATGCAGGAATTCATGACGAAGTTCGCCGCACGCGACTATTCGCCGACCGGCCGCATCGACAACATGCTGAAGGATCTGGATTCTCTGCAATCCTTCGCGCTGAAGACCAGGACGCCGCTGCCGATGACCGGGCAGGTCGTCGAGATCCACCGCCTCCTTTGCGCTGCCGGTTTGGGGCCGAAGGACTCGGCGGAGATGATGCGCCTGCTCGACGGTAAGTCCGCCTGATCGATCGCTCCGAATTTGACGCTTGACGCCCTGAAATGTTATCGATAACATAATTTGGCGATCTCGGGAGGAACGCGATTGTGGCCCACGAAAAACTGATCGAGTTCAAGTCGATTACGAAGGAGTTTGGCGGCACCCGCGCTCTCTCCGACGTGACACTCGATGTCGGCAAGGGCGAGATCCTGGCGCTGCTCGGCGAGAACGGCGCCGGTAAGTCGACGCTGATCAAGACGCTTGCCGGGATCTACCGGCCTGATGGCGGCCAGATACTGTTTTGTGGCGAGCCCTATCACCATCACCCGCCACGTCCCAACCAGCGCCAGCCCGTGGCCTTCATCCATCAGGATCTCGGCCTGATCGAATGGATGACGGTCGGCGAGAACGTCGGCCTCGCCCAAGGGTTTTCACTGCGCTCCGGCCTCATCGATTGGCGCGCCACCGAGGAGCGGGCACGTGAAGCGCTGAAGCTGGTCGGTTGCGACTTCGATCCGACGACGCGCGTCCAGGATCTGACCCGGACCGAAAAATCACTGGTCGCGATTGCCCGCGCGCTAGCCACCGAGGCCGATGTGCTCGTGCTCGACGAACCGACCGCCAGCCTCCCAGCCGACGAGGTCGAGCGTCTGTTCGACGCGATACGCCCGCTCAAGCAGCGCGGCGTCGGCATGATCTATGTCTCACACCGGCTTGATGAAATCTTCCGCATAGCCGACAGGGTAGCGGTCCTGCGTGACGGCAGGCTGATCGGGCAGAAGCAGGTCGCCGACACCAGGCCGGAAGAACTGGTCGAGATGATCGTCGGCCGTCCGGTAAGCCAGGTTTTCTCCAAGGTAGAGACCGAGGCCGGTGAGACCATCTGTGCCGTCCGCGACCTGGTTTGCGTCGGCGCCGGCCCGGTGTCATTCGAGGTGCGCAAGGGCGAGCTGCTTGGTCTGGTCGGGCTGCGCGGGGCCGGGCAGGAACTGGTCGGTCGTGCTTTGTTCGGCTGCCAGCCATTTGCCGGCACGGTGACCATCCGCGGCGCCACGCCGGATCTGTCGAGCCCGAACGCCGCGATGGCGTCCGGCGTCGGGCTAATCGCGCGCGACCGCACCGAGGAATCGATCGCAGCTTCGCTGTCGATCCGAGAAAACAGCTTTCTTAATCCAGGCGCCGGGATGCGTGGCCTGTTCTCGTTCTTGGCGCCCCACAAAGAGGCAGCCCTTGCGCAAGCCATCGGCGCCTCGGTGGGCTTGCGCCCCAATGATCCGAACCTGCCGATCGAGGCATTGTCCGGTGGCAATCAGCAGAAAGTTGTGGTTGGGCGCTGGCTGCACACCGGCCGTACCTTGCTGATCGCCGAGGACCCGACAGCCGGCGTCGATGTCGGCGCTAAGGCCGAGATCTACCGGCTGATCGGGCACGCGCTCGAAGCCGGCCTGGCGGTCGTCGTCGTGTCGACCGACTTCGAGGAGATCGCTCATATCTGCCATCGTGCCCTAGTGTTTTCGCGCGGCCGCATCGTGCGCGAACTGACTGGAAAAGACCTCACCACGTCCGCCGTGATTACCGCGGCATCGGCTTCCGAAGCCGCCTGATTTTTCTGGGAGCAAAGCCCATGCAATCGATCGAATCCAGCGCGCTTGAGCCGACCCGCGGTGAGATGGCCAGCCTATCCATGAGGCAGAAGATCGCCCGGCTTTTGCCTGTCTACGGGCTGGTGATCTTGACCGTGCTGTTGATCCTGCTGTTCTCGATCCTGCTGCCGAACACCTTTCCGACGCTGCTCAATCTGCGTTCGATCATTTCCGACAAGGCGATCATTGCGCTGTTGTCACTGGCTGCGATGATACCGATGGCGTCGGGTCGCATCGACCTGACAGTCGGCTATGGCATCGTCTTGTGGCACATCCTCGCCATCAGCCTGCAGACAATGTTCGGCTTCCCATGGCCGCTAGCGGTGCTGATTGTGTTGCTGCTCGGAGCCGCGACCGGCTTCCTCAACGGCCTGCTGGTCGAAGTCGCCCGCATCGATTCCTTCATCGCCACGCTCGGCACCGGCACCGTGCTCTATGCACTGGCGCTCTGGCACACGGGCGGCAGGCAAGTCGTTGGCGTTTTGCCCAACGGTTTTTATGCGCTTAACGGCACCATGGTGTTCGGGCTGCCAATCACCGGCCTCTATGTCTTGGCCATCGCCGTCGCGCTGTGGATCATCCTCGAATACCTGCCGATCGGCCGTTACGTTTACGCCATCGGCGCCAATCCAAAGGCTGCGGCGCTGAATGGCATTCCTGTGCGCCGCTTCGTCATCGGCGCCTTCGTCTCCTCGGGTTTCCTGACGGCGCTGACCGGCGTGCTGCTTGCCTCCAAACTGCGCATCGGCCAAGCGAGCGTTGGTTTGGAATATCTGCTGCCGGCGCTTGTCGGCGCCTTTCTCGGCTCGACCACCATCAAGCCTGGGCGCGTCAATGTCTGGGGCACGATGACCGGCGTCATCATCCTGGCCGTCGGCATTTCCGGCATCCAGCAGTTTGGCGGCTCCTTTTTCGTCGAGCCACTGTTCAACGGGGTGACACTGCTCGTCGCCATCGGCATCGCCGGCTACTCCCAACGTAAGCGCGGTGCCGCCCAGCACGTCAGGATCAAGAACGCCCAGCCACCCGCGGAGTAATCGGCCCGCGGCCGCACTCCCGGTGCCCGGAACCTATTCGGAATGACAGTATGAGCGACTACGAGATTCTGGACGACCGTTTCGGCAAGCTGATCATCGGCCATGCCAAGCTCGAACGGTTGTGGACCGGCAGCCGCTGGGCGGAAGGTCCTGTCTATGTGCCATCGGCAAAGCATTTGCTGTGGTCTGACATCCCCAACGACCGGCTGCTGCGCTACGACGAAACCGACGGCTCCGTCAGTGTCTTCGAGACGCCATGCAACAACCAGAACGGCCACACACTTGATCGCGAAGGCCGCGTCGTCGGTTGCGAGCATCGCGGGCGCCGGGTCTCCCGGCTCGAGCATGACGGCCGCTGGCAGGCCCTGATCGAAAGCGTCGATGGCAAGCGGTTCAATTCGCCCAACGATGTGGTGGTCAAATCCGACGGAACGATCTGGTTCACCGACCCCGTCTACGGCATCGATAGCCACTATGAGGGCAAGATCGCCAATCCAGAGATCGGTGGCTCTCACGTCTACCGATTTGACGAGGCCGCGGGCGAACTGACCACTGTCATCACCGATAGGGTGCAGCCGAACGGTCTCGCCTTCTCACCCGACGAGAAGATACTCTATGTCTCGGACACCGGCGCCAGCCATGTGCCGGGCCTGCCGCGCGCCATCCACGCGTATGGACTCGCTGACAACGGCCGCTCGGTTCGGGCAAGTGACATTTTTGCAGAATGTCGAGCCGGCATGTTCGATGGGTTCCGCGTCGATCGCGACGGAAACATCTGGGCGTCCAGCGCCGACTCGGTGCGGGTTTACGCGCCGGACGGGACACTGATCGGCCGGGTGCTGGTTCCTGAACTGGTCTCCAATCTCTGTTTCGGCGGCCCCAGGCGCAACCGCCTCTACATCACTGCGCAGACATCGCTCTACGCCATCTACGTCAACGCCCATCCGGCCGGGGTTGGCCCGGTTGCCGGAGATATCAGTCGGTGAGGGGGCGCCGACGTTCCACCGCAACGTTCCAAATCGCACGCAAATTCTTGAAAGCTAAGGGAGGTACCAACATGCAACGCAGGACATTTTTAAACGCTTCCGTCGCCTGGATGGCGATGGCCATTGCTACTCCGGTTCTGTTCTCCGGTCAGGCGAGGGCGGACGCGATGGCTGATGCCATGGCGGTTGTGCAGAAGTATGCCCAGAAGGTCACGGCCTGGGACGGTCCGACCACTGGGCCGAAGGCGCAGCCCGGCAAGACCATCGTCATTTTGGCCGGCGACCTCAAAAACGGCGGCATTCTCGGCGTCACCACCGGTGTTGAGGAAGCCGCCAAAGCGATCGGCTGGGAGGTCAAGGTCATCGACGGCGCCGGCTCGATTGGCGGCCGCACCGCCGCTTTCGGCCAGGCGATGGCGCTGAAGCCCAACGGCATTGTCATCAACGGTTTCGACGCCGTCGAGCAGGCGCCGGCACTGGAGCAGGCCAAGGCCGCCGGCATTCCGCTGGTGTCCTGGCATGCCGGCCCGGTGATCGGACCTGACGAAAAAGCCGGCGTCTTCGCCAACGTGTCGACAGACGCCATGCAGGTCTCCGCCGCCGCCGCCGACTGGGCCTATGCCGACGCCAAGGGCAAGCCCGGCGTCGTCATCTTCACCGACTCGACCTATGCGATTGCCATCGCCAAGGCCGACAAGATGAAGGCCGAGATCGAGCGGCTTGGCGGTAAGGTGCTCGAATATGTCGACACGCCGATCGCCGAGACTTCGCAGCGCATGCCACAGCTGACGACCTCACTGCTGCAGAAATACGGCGATGCCTGGACGCATTCGTTGGCCATCAACGACCTCTATTTCGATTTCATGGGTCCTTCGCTCGCGGCTGCCGGCAAGGCCGGCACCGATGCGCCGATCAATGTCGCCGCCGGCGACGGCTCGGAATCAGCCTATCAGCGCATCCGCGCCGGCCAGTTTCAGAAGGTGACGGTGGCCGAGCCGCTCAACCTGCAGGGCTGGCAGTTGGTCGACGAACTGAACCGCGCCATGGCCGGCGAAAAATGGTCTGGCTATCTGTCGCCGCTGCATGTGGTGACGGCCGACAATGTCGAGTTCGACGGCGGCCCCAACAATTCGTTTGATCCCGGTAACGGCTACCGCGACGAGTACAAGAAAATCTGGGGCAAATAGCATCGTCAACGCGGGCGCTTCAGGCGATGCGCCCGCAAGCCTTCCCGCCGGCATCCGCTCGCAAAGGCTTTGGTGTGCAAATGCAAGCAAATCAGGAACCATCGCGATGATCATCCGCTACGCACTCTTTGAAGGTGAGATCCACGCCGGACGCGAGAGTGAGTTCCGACATTTCGTCAGGGAGCGGTTGGTGCCCCTGTGGACGCAGTTTCCGGGCGCCGAGGAAGTGCGCGTGCTGGACGGCACGGCTCGTGACGACGGCGCGCCGGGCTATGCCATGGCGCTCGCCATCCGCTATCCCGACATGGATACTTGTAACAAGGCGCTTCAGTCCAGCGTGAGATTTCAGAGCCGCGACCTGACCAGCGAACTTCTCAAGATGTTCACCGGCCGCGTCCATCACCATGTTTTCGAGGCCAATGAATACGCCATTGCCTAGCGCGGCGTCGGTGGTGGGGAGTTCGGACACGCCAAGCCGACGCGGCTTTGGCCCTTGCCTTGGGCCAAAATCGGGGCGAATTTGAGTCATTTTACGCTTGGTTCACACCTCACGGCAGTGGTCTCCCGAACCAGCGACCATCCGCTCTCGCTTCCGGTCAGTCGCTATCACGCAATAATAGTTCCAGCCGCCGAACTTCGCGCATAAGGCAGCGGAATTCGCTGCTGCCCCTGGAGGACCCCCTCAAGCCGCCGGCTGCATTGCCGCCCTCTCCAGCATGCCGAACAGGTCGCGCGGCTCGTCGGGGTCGGCGAGCAGGTCGAGCTCCTCGTAGAGGCCGGTCGCCTGGAGCTGGTCGCGGACATAGCGCAGCGCCGAAAAATCCTCGGTGGCGAAGCCGACGGAATCGAACAGCGTGATCTGTTCGGGCGCCTTGCGGCCCTCAGCCTGGCCGGTCATCACCTGCCACAGCTCGGTCACCGGATGGTCGACGTCGAGCTGCTGGATCTCGCCCTCGACGCGCGTCTGCGGCGGGAACTCGACGAAGATGTCGGAGCGCAGCAGGATGTCGCGATGCAACTCGGTCTTGCCGGGGCAGTCGCCGCCGACCGCGTTGATGTGGACGCCGGTGCCGACCATGTTGTCGGTGAGAATGGTGGCGTACTGCTTGTCGGCCGTCACCGTGGTGATGATGTCGACGCCTTCCACCGCATCCTGGCCGGTCGAACAGATGATGATGTCGAAACCCTTGCCGGCCAGGTTGCGGGCGCATTTTTCCGAAGCCTGGCGGTCGATGTCGTAAAGCCGCAGCCGGTCGATGCCGGTGAGCGCCTTGAAGGCGATGGCTTGGAATTCGGACTGGGCACCGTTGCCGATGATGGCCATGACGCGCGATCCCTTAGGCGCCAGATATTTGGCCGCGAGGGCAGAGGTGGCCGCGGTGCGCAGCGCCGTCAGGATCGTCATTTCAGTGAGCAGCATCGGATATCCGGAGCCGACATCGGCGAGCACGCCGAAGGCGGTGACCGTCTGGCGGCCCTCGCGCATGTTCTTCGGATGGCCGTTGACATATTTGAAGCCGTAGAGCCGGCCGTCGCTGGTCGGCATCAGCTCGATGACGCCGTCATGGCTGTGCGAGGCGATGCGCGGCGTCTTGTCGAACAGCTCCCAGCGGCGGAAATCCTCCTCGATATAGGCGGCGAGCTCGGTGAGGAAGCGCTCGACGCCGATGGCGTGCACCAGCTTCATCATGCGGTCGACGCTGACGAAAGGGACGATAGCAAGGCGCGAAGGCTGGCTCATGGTCAGAGGCTCCCGGAATGGCTGCGGGTCGGGCGGTCCATAATGCGGCGGCCCATCAGGCTGGCGGTGAGGTCGACCATCAGGGTCGCGGTGCGGCCGCGCTCGTCGAGGAACGGGTTCAATTCGACCAGGTCGAGGCTGGAGACCAGGCCGCTGTCGGACAGCATCTCCATCACCAGATGCGCCTCGCGGAAAGTGGCGCCGCCGGGAACGGTGGTGCCGACGGCCGGCGCGATCGAAGGGTCGAGGAAATCGACATCGAGGCTGAGATGCAGGAGGCCGTTCTCATTCTCGACGCGGGCCAGGAAGGCGCGCAGCAGCGGCGCGATGCCGTACTCGTCGATGGCGCGCATGTCGTGCACGGTGACGCCGGCTTCAGTGATCGCGCGGCGCTCGGCCGGATCGACGCTGCGCAGGCCGATGGCGCAGATGCGGGCCGGGTCGACGACTTCAGGCAGATCCGGGAAATAGCCCTTGAAGCCCGCCTGCCCGCTCGCATAGGCGAGTGGCACGCCATGCAGATTGCCGCTGGTGGTGGTGTCGAGCGTGTGGAAATCGGGATGGGCGTCGAGCCACAGCACGAAGAGCGGCCGGCGGCGCTCGGCGGCGCGGCGCGCCACGCCGGAGACGGTGCCGGCGGAGATCGAGTGGTCGCCGCCAAGGAAGATCGGCATGGCGTCGCGCGAAGCCGCATAGGCGGTCTCGGCGATCGCCGCCGTCCAGGCGGAAATCTCGGGCAGCGCCTTCAGCGCGAGGTTACCATGGGCCACCGGGCGGGCCACGGCCTTCTCGACCGCGCCCCAGTCCTCGACCTCATGGCCAAGATCGGCCAGCACTGAGACCAGCCCCGCCGTGCGCAGCGCGCTCGGCCCCATCTCGCATCCCATCCTGCCCGCACCGTCCTGTACCGGCGCGCCAACGATCCTGCAGCGCATGATTTCTTTCCGCCCTCGCGATTGATTGGACAATTGAACCACCGCTGCCTGGCGGTTTGAACAGGAAGAATTGGCATTTCGGCAAGAGCAATCTACCATATTGCGCATATGACTTGATCGAAATGGACAATCATGGATGCGTTGGACGAACGGCTGGTGACGCTGCTGCGGCATGATGCGCGGCGCAGCATTTCCGATCTCGCGGTCGATCTGGGCGTCTCGCGCGCGACAGTGCGGGCGCGCATGGAGCGGCTCGAAAGATCGGGCGAGATCATCGGCTATACGGTAGTGCTGCGCGCCGATGCGGTTGACCAGCGGATGCGCGGCGTCATGATGATCGAGATCGAGGGCCATGCTGCGGATCGCGTCATCAGGGCGCTCGGCGGCTTTCCCGAGGTCTCCACCGTTCACACCACCAACGGCCGCTGGGACCTTGTGGTCGAACTCGGCACCGCCTCGCTGACCGATTTCGATGCGGTGCTGCGCCGCATCAGGCTGATCCCCGGCATTACCGGCAGCGAAACCAGCCTTCTCCTGGCCACGCCCAGGACGACGAGGGCGCGACTCACTTAGCTGCGGCGTCTATTCGGATTTGGTCTTATCCAGTGACATTTCACCCACCAAATTGGCTGCACACCGCACTGGCTCCTCCAGCCATGCACGGGCATCGGCGCAAATGACGTTCGACAGGTTCCGTGCCTTATGGAGGAGAAAATGCCATGACTTTCCATTTTCGCAAAGTCGGATTGCATAATGGTTTCTCGCTGCCGTAGGGAAGCAAGGCAGTTTCAAGCAATGCGCATGCATGACATCTAAGCAGGTGCGCGGCTTTAGGAGCAAAAGGTGGCACTAATGAAGATAACCGGCCTGGATCATGTGGTACTCACCGTCAGGGATATGACGGAGACCATCGATTTCTACCAGCGCGTACTCGGCATTCGCCATGTGGTGTTCGGAGGCGCATGTCATCCGCAGTGGCGGCGCCGCGAGATTTTATGCCGTTTCCCGGTAGTGCCCCAGAGACACTTCGGTCGTGTAGTTCTCCTTCATGAAGTTGATGAAGTTGTCCCTGAACTGGCGCGTGTGCGCATGCGCGAGGCTGTCGGCGCGATCGACATCCCTGGCTTTGATCGACGCCAGCATCAGATGGTGCTCATCGGTGAGGAGATAGCCTTCATGGGTTCTCTCCAGAAACTCAAAATGCATGTGGAGCATCCGCCGACCCTGATCCAGAAGCCGCTCATAGAACGAGGCCAAATAGGGATTGCGGCCGGCACGAGCGATTGCCATGTGGAATTGCTTGTTGGTTTCCGACATGACGAGATGATCGCCGGATTTCACGGCGGCCTCGAATTCCCGCTGGCGCCGCGCAATTGCCTTCAGATCGGCCTCTGTCCGCAGTTCGGCGGCCAGCCGCGTATTCATGCGTTGAGCGATATCGAGGGCCTCGACATATTTGGGGAACGTGGCGATCTCGATCGGCGCGACTATCGTGCTGCGGTTGGGCAGCGTGACCACCAATTCCTCGCCTGAGAGCCTGATCAGCGCTTCGCGCACTGGTGAGCGCGATAGACCAAATCGCTCCGACAGCGTCGTTTCATCGAGCAGGTGACCCGGGGCCATGGTCAGCGACAGGATTTCGGTCCGCAGCGTGTCGTAGACCTCTTTCCAGCCGGCGCCCTTGGCACGCTTCGTTTCGACTTCTGCGGTCAACGGAATCTCCTTTTTCGCAACCGGGACGCTACTCGCAAGATCATGCGTTGTCGACACGTTGTTTTTTCCACTTGACTTTGTCGACTGTCTGTCGACATATCTGACCCTGTCGACACTATGACGACAACAGGCAAAGTCAAGATCGGCCCGAGCCGACATCCGGAACCGCGCACCGCGTGCGCTCTACGCAAAGGGAACAACGATGCTCATGAAAATGCTCTCGTCCGCACTGCGGGCGCTGCCTGCCTTGGCACTCATGACTGGTATTTCGACAGGCGCCGCGCATGCCCAGGCTACCGAAGGCTATTGGCAAAAGGTGCAGCAGGCCGGCGTCTTGCGATGTGGCGCTGCGGTCGCCCCTCCCTACATCATGCGCGATCCGGCGAGCGGGGAATATTCCGGATTTTTTGCCGACCTGTGCCGTGAATTCGCCGACGCGCTGAAGGTCAAGCCAGAATTCGTCGACACCACCTGGGACAACATCGTCGCCGGGCTGCAGGCAGGCAAATGGGATATGTCGCTGGCCCTAAACCGCACGCCGGCCAGGGCAATGGCGGTGAACTTCTCGATTCCGGCGATGGAGTACCAGATCTCGCTGGCCTACAACAAAGACAACAGCAAGATCCCTGCAAATCCCGCTTCGATCGCCGATATCGACAAGCCAGATGTCACGCTAGCCGTGATGTCGGGAACTGCTCAGGACAAGGCCATTTCTGCCGCGGTGAAGAAGGCGCAGATCCTGCGCCTGCCGGGCAATGATGAAACCCGTCTTGCTGTTACCTCGAAGCGCGCGGACATCCTGGTCGACGCTTCCGATACCAACCAGCTGTTCACCCAGTCCAATCCGAGTTGGGCCGTGGCCTACAACCCCACGCCGGCGCTTGCCAAGCAAGGCGTGGCGTTCGGCTTGCCGCACGATCTGTCGTTCTCCGACGTCGAAGTCGTCAACATCTTCCTGGAGGAGAAAGTCGCCACGGGTGAGGTCGATGCGCTCATCCACAAGGCCGTCGATGAGGTCCTGAAGGCCGGGAACTGACAATGCGCGGGGCTGCTTTGCAATACGAGCAGCCCCACGATCCCCGGTTTGTCCGACCTCGATGGGATATTGCCATGCCTGCAACCGAGAATGCGGCTCTCGTGAGGGTCAGTGACCTGCACAAGGGCTATGGCCCGAATCTGCAGGTCCTCAAAGGCCTGAATATCGAAATGAAGGCGGGCGAGCGCCTTGTCGTCATCGGTCCGAGCGGTGGTGGAAAAAGTACATTACTGCGCGTGCTGATGGGATTGGAACGTATCGACAGCGGCTCGATCACCTTCGGCGGCAAGTCTTACATCACCTCGTCGGCGCCGGCGCACAAGACAGCAATCGACCACAAGGTTCGTCGATCGATCGGTATGGTATTTCAGCACTATACGCTGTTTCCCCACCTCAACGTTCTGCAAAACCTCATTCTTGCACCCTGCAAGGTCCGCGGTGAGACCAAGGCTGTGGCCACGGAGCGAGCGACCGCACTTTTGACGCGTTTTGGCCTGGAGCCGAAGATCGCGGCCTACCCAGCGCAGCTTTCCGGTGGCCAGAAACAGCGCGTGGCCATCGCCCGAGCCCTGATGCTTGACCCCAAGCTGATGCTGTTTGACGAAGTGACATCGGCGCTCGACCCGGAACTGGTCGGCGAGGTAGAACAAGTGATCCTGCAGCTCGCCAGGCAGAACATGCCGATGATGATCGTGACCCACGACATGTGGTTCGCCAAGAACATCGCTTCGCGCGTGCTCTTCTGCGCCGGCGGCGTCATCGTCGAGGACGGTCCACCCGAACAAGTACTCGGCTCTCCCAAGGAAGAGCGCACCAAGGACTTCATCGACCGCGTTTTCCACATCAGGCAGTAGGAGGGGGCCGTGAATTATTCCTTCGATCTGCAGGCTGTCACACGCAACCTGCCCCCCCTTTTCGACGGGTTGGTTGTGACGCTCCAGCTGACGATAGCTGCAAATCTCATCGGGCTGACGCTCGGCTTCGTGGTTGCCTTGCTGATTATGAGCCGCTGGGCAGTGATCCGACTCCCAGCGACACTGTTTGTCGAATTCTTCCGCTGCACGCCGGCAATCGTTCAGATAGTCTGGTTTTTCTATTGCGTGCCGATGCTGTTCAACGTGTTTCTCGGCTCGATGACCATGGGAATTTTGGCCCTCGGTTTTAACCTGACCGCGTTCAACGCCGAGGCTTACAGAGCCTCGATCCAGGCAGTTCCTCGCGAGCAGATTGACGCCGGCATTGCGCTCGGTCTCAATCCCTGGCAGCGCATCCTCTACATCGTGCTGCCAACTGCATTCCGGGCATCGGTGCCCGTACTGCTGACCAACGGCATCGTCATTTTCCAGCAAAGCGCGCTGGTGGCGATCGTCGCGGTTCAAGACCTCATGTATCAGGGCAAGACGCTCGCGACCGAAACATATCGGCCGATCGAGACTTTTACCGTCGTGGCGCTGATCTATTTCGCCGTCTCGTTTCCGGTCACGCAGATCGTCGGCTATCTCGAGCGTCGACGCGAAGCGATGGCAAGCTGAGGGCCGGGCCATGAACCTCGATTTTCACGTTCTGGTGCGGTTCGAATATGCGCTCTTGCTTGGCCTGTGGACGACGCTCAAGCTGACGCTGGTTTGCGTCGCTCTGGGCTGTGCACTGGGCTTTCTGCTCGGCCTGTCCAGGACATCCCCCAGCCGCCTGCTGCGCGCGGTATCCAGCGTCTATGTCGAGTTTTTTCGTGGCACGCCGGTTCTCATCCAGCTGTTCTGGATTTTCTTCTGCCTGCCGCTGCTGCTAGGCATTGAGCTCTCCAACTTTGTTTCAGGAGTCATCGCGCTCTCGCTCTATATGGGCGCGATCACGAGCGAGACGTTTCGCGCGTCCCTGAAATCGGTCGGCAAGGAGCAGATCGACGCCTGCGTGGCACTGGGGCTGCCGCGCTGGACCCAGATCACCAGCGTTGTTCTGCCCCAAGCGGTGCTGCGGGCCATCCCAACCCTGTTGTCAAACTGCATCAGCCTCTTCAAGGAAAGCGCGCTGGTCTCGGCGGTAGGCATGGCCGACCTGATGTTCGTCGGCCAGAACATTTCGAACAATACCGCGCATCCCGTCGAGGTTTTGACTGTAGTCGCCCTGATCTACTTCGTCATCGCCTTCCCGCTGACCCGCGCCGTGACGCTCATCGAGCGCCGCATTCTGACCAAACTCGCCATCTGACGCGTCCGGAAAAGGCGCTTCCTATCAGGAGACAATGATGAAACTTAGAGGTGTAATGCCAGCACTCGTCACCCCGTTTGGCGACGACGGCAAGATCGACTTCAAGCAGTACGAGAAGCTGCTGAACAAGCTTCGCAATGATGGCGTCAAGGGTTGGGTGCCGTGCGGCTCGACCGGCGAATACAACGCCA
Source organism: Mesorhizobium sp. ESP7-2 (assembly GCF_020164715.1). Lineage (NCBI taxonomy): Bacteria > Pseudomonadati > Pseudomonadota > Alphaproteobacteria > Hyphomicrobiales > Phyllobacteriaceae > Mesorhizobium > Mesorhizobium sp. ESP7-2. The sequence goes on along the minus strand of NZ_JAIUGQ010000002.1, from coordinate 51,008 downwards.
TGACTTCGGATGAACGGGCGTCCGTACTGAAATTCGTGGCTGATTTCGCCAACAAGGACGAACTGCTGATCGCCGGCACAAATGCAGGATCGACCTGGGAGGTCATCGAGCACACCAGGCGCGCCCGAGACCTCGGCTACGACACGGTCCTACTGTCGGCGCCGTTCTATGCTACGCCTGCTCCGAACGAACTGATCGGCCATTATCGTTCCGTCCTCGACGCCGTCGACGTTGACATCGTCGTCTACAACTACCCGCCGAAAGTCGGAGTCGAGGTCGGGCTCGACGTGCTCGATGCCTTCGTTGACGAGCCGCGCATTCTCGGCATCAAGGAGTCCAGTGGCAACCTGCTGCGCGCCATAGACATCCGCTCGCGCTATGGCAGCCGCTACCAGGTGACCAATGGCTCCGACGACCAGACGCTCGACTTCTATCTCTGGGGCGCGACGTCGTGGATCTGCGGCCCAGCCAATTGCATGGCCAAGGCCTGCGTCGATCTGGTGAACACGATCGAAGGCGGCGACTGGCTAGGCGCGCGCGACATGATGCAGGTCATCTACGGCGCGATGTCCAGTCTCGAAACGGGGAAGTTCGTCCAGAAGGTCAAATATGGCTGCGAACTGGCCGGCACGCCTGTCGGCCTGGGCCGCAAGCCGCTGCTGGCGCTGACGGACGAGGAAAAATCCGCTTTCCGCAAGGCCATGGAACCTGTGATCGGGTAAAACGATGTCTGGCGCGGGCACAGAGCAAATCGCGGTTGTCGGCGCCGGCATCATCGGCGTGGCTATTGCCTACGAGTTGCAGCGCCGCGGCAAGAGCGTGACGCTGATCGACCGCGACAAGCCCGGCCTCGGCGCATCCTTCGGCAACATGGCGAGCATCGCCGTCACCGAATTCATGCCGGCGTCGCGGCCTTCGGTGTGGGCTCAGATGCCCAAATGGCTTCTCGACCTCGAGGGGCCGGTGCGAGTGCGGCCCTCCTATCTGCCGAGGCTCACGCCATGGTTCCTGCGCTTTCTCGAAGCCAGCCGTCCATCGCGCGTCCGCGAACTCGAGGCGGCGGGTGCCGCGCTGTGCAAGCGGGCATACGACGACCTCCTGCCGATGCTCGATGCGGCAGGGCTTTCCGATATGCTGACGGACGAAGGCTGCCTCAGCCTCTATACCGACGAGGCCGAGTTCAAGGCCGACCGTGAACACATTGAGGTCCTCGAACGTTTCGGCTTTCCGCACGAGGTGCTCGGCGCTAATGCGCTCCGCGCTCTTGAGCCGGCGATCACGACGAAGATCGGCCGCGCGGTGCTGTTTCCGCAAAACCGCTCGGTGCTCGACCCCTACAGACTTGTCGTGTCGCTGGCTGAGCGTTTTCTTGCACTCGGCGGCCGAATGGAAACCGGCGAGGTTGCCGGCTTCGACCGTTCGGGTGACAAGCTGGAAGCCATCCGCCTCAAAGACGGGCGCCGCATTGCGATCCCGTCGGCTGTGCTGTGCGCCGGTGCCCATACCGGACGTCTGTCCAGGCTTCTGGCCGAACATATTCCGCTCGAAACCGAACGCGGCTACCACACGCAGATCATGGCACCCGGGATCTCCATGCGGCACTCCATCATCTGGCCCGCGCGCGCCTTCATGGTGACGCCAACGGCCGGCGGCATCCGGGTCGGCGGCACGGTGGAGATGGCCGGTCTCGATGCGCCGCCCGACTACAGGCGCGCCAAGGTGCTGGTGAAGCGCGCATTGGAAGCGCTGCCCGACCTGCAGGCAAACACAACGACCGAGTGGATGGGCCACCGGCCGGCGCTGCCCGATACGGTGCCGATCATCGGCCCATCAGCGAAGACAGGCGGGGTCTACTACGCCACCGGCCATGGCCATCTCGGTCTGACCTATGCCGCCACCACGGCCCGCCTCATAGCCGATCTCGCCACGGGCAAAAACCCGCCGATCGACCTTCGCCCCTATCGCGTCGACCGGTTCTAGCGGAGCCAAGCATGAGTACGCTACGCCCAACCATCAAGAGACAATCAGATGCGGACTGACCTCTATATCGACGGACAATGGTGCAAGCCCATCAAGGGCGGCACCTTCGCGGTCATCAATCCTGCCACCGAGGAGATCATCCATCATGCGCCCGCCGGCACGGCCGAAGACATCGACGCGGCAGTGACGGCCGCCCGCAGGGCCTTTGATGAAGGCCCTTGGCCGCGGCTGTCGGGCGGCGAACGCGCCAGGTATCTTCGTGCCATCGCCGATGGAATTCGGACTTGCCAGGCCGAACTGGCGCAGCTCGAAGTCATTGACAATGGCAAGCCCTTGCCCGAGGCCGACTGGGATGTGGCGGACGCCGCCGGCTGCTTCGATTTCTATGCCGGTTTGGCCGAGGGGCTGGATGCTAACGGCGCCGAGCCGATCGCGCTTGCGGATGCCCGCTTCGCGTCCAGGGCGGTGAAGGAGCCGATCGGCGTTGCCGGCGCCATTATCCCGTGGAACTACCCGTTGCTTATGGCCTCCTGGAAGGTCGCACCGGCTCTGGCAGCCGGCTGCACCATGGTGCTCAAGCCGTCCGAACTGACGCCGCTGACGGCGCTTGAGGTCGGCGCCATCGCCGATGATGTTGGGCTGCCCGCTGGCGTGCTCAACATTGTGACCGGCTTTGGAATGGATGCCGGCCAGCCCCTGATCGACCACAAGGATGTCGACAAGCTGGCCTTTACCGGCTCGGTGCCGACCGGCTCGAGGGTCATTGCGGCGGCAGCGCGTGACATCAAGAAAGTCAGTCTCGAACTTGGCGGCAAATCGCCGTTCCTGATCTTCGACGATTCCGATGTCGAAAAGGCCGTTGAATGGATTCTGTTCGGCATCTTCTGGAACCAGGGCCAGGTCTGCTCCGCGACCTCGCGCGTGCTCGTCCAGGACGGCATATATGACAGGCTTCTGCGGCGGCTCGTCGAGGAAACCCGGAAGATCAAGATCGGCGACGGGCTGGCGACTGGAACGTTGCTCGGACCGCTTGTGTCCAAGCGTCAACACGATCAGGTGCTCAGCGCGATCGACAAAGCGCGTAGCGCCGGCGCCACGATAGCGGCCGGCGGCCAACGGGCGCCGGGGTTCAACAAGGGCTACTTTTTCGAGCCGACGATCATCATCAACGCACCGCTCGACAGCGACGCCTGGCGCCAAGAGATTTTTGGTCCGGTCGTCTGCGTACGCTCCTTCTCGACCGAAGCCGAAGCCGTCGCGCTGGCCAATGACAGCCGCTTTGGGCTGGCCGCCGCTGTCATGTCGGCCGACGACGAGCGCACCGAGCGCGTGGCGGCGGCGCTTCGCGCCGGCATCGTCTGGATAAACTGTTCGCAGCCGACTTTCACAGAAGCGCCCTGGGGTGGCTACAAGCAATCGGGCATCGGCCGCGAACTGGGGCGGTGGGGCCTGGAAAACTATCTTGAGACCAAGCAGATCACCCGGATGACTGGCAAGGACCCATGGGGCTGGTACATCAAATGAATTCTCTTTCGGCCCCCAATTGGCAACGGTCCATCGAACTGCTGCAGGTGCACTGCCAGGGCGAGATCGGCAAGGTGATCGTCGGCGGCGCGCCAGAGATTCCCGGCGCGACGATGCTCAACAAGATGAACTACATCAACAGCGTCGACGACAGCCTGCGCCGCTTCGTGACCTTTGAGCCCAGGGCCAGCGTCGCCATGTCGGTGAACCTGCTTGTCGCCCCCTGCCGGCCGGACACGGACGCCGGCTTCATCGTGCTGCAGGCCGACCGGGCGCATCCGATGTCGGGAAGTAACTGCATCTGCGTCGTGACCGCGCTGCTGGAATCCGGCCGCGTGACTATTCAGGAGCCGGAAACCGTCGTCCGGCTGGACACACCAGCCGGCTTGATCGTCGCCCACGCTCGCTGTTCGAACGGCCGCTGTCTTTCCGTCAGCCTCGACAATGTGCCGGCCTTCGTCGAGGCCCTCGACCAGACAATCGAAACGCCGCGCTGGGGGTGTCTCAAGGCCGATATCGCCTACGGCGGCGTCTACTATGCCATCGTCGATGTCGAACAGGTCGGGCTTGAAATCGCGCCACGCCACGCTCGCGCCCTTGCCGAAGCCGGCATCGAATTGAAGGCGTTGCTGGCGGAGCAAATCTCGGTGCAGCATCCCGAATTGCCCGACATCGACGAGATCGCCTATGTGATGTTTCGCGGACGCGACGACGACGGCGCGGTGCGCACCTGCACCACGCTGAAACCCGGCCGTGTCGACCGCTCGCCATGCGGCACCGGCAGCTCTGCCAATCTGGCGGTGCTGCACGCAAGGGGCGAGCTCCAGATCGGCGATGTGCGCAAGTCGCGATCCATCATCGGTGGCGAGTTTCTCGCAGAGGCGATCGGCCTGACCATGGTCGGTGACAGGGCTGCGGTGCTACCCAGGATCACCGGTCAGGCATGGATCTATGGCCGGGAACAATTGCGCCTGGACGACGATGACCCGTTCGCCTTTGGATTTGCGCTCTCCGATAGCTGGGGACCGCAGGTCGGCGAACTCGGTTGATTGGAGATTCAATGTCGTCCCACAGCAAACCTCTGAGCGGCCAGACCGTTCTTGTGACTGGTGCTTCCGGCGCCATCGGCAGCGCGATTGTCCAAGAGCTCGTGCAGGAAGGTGCCCGCCCGATCATCCACTATGGCCGGGACCAGCACGGCGCGGACATCCTCCTCAACCAGATTGGCGGGGCCGGATGGACGGTTCAGGCAGACTTGGCCTCCGCTGAGGGGCCAATAGGGTTGTGGAACCAGGCCGTCGGGCTTGCCGGCCGTGTCGACGCCATTGTGAACAATGCGGGCGTGCGCACCGAGATTTCCGTCGAGGCTGATCTCGACGACTGGCAAGCGGCCTGGCGCCGGGAGTTTCAGCTCGACTTTTTCGCCGTTACCGACCTTTGCAAGGCTGCGATCCTTCACTTTCGAGCGCATGGCGGCGGCCGCATCATCAACATGGCGAGCCGCGCCGGCCAGCGCGGCTACAGTGCCGAAGCGATGCCCTATGGCGCGGCCAAGGCGGCGCTCATCAATCTCACCAGATCGATCGCCCGCAGTTTCGGCGCCGACGGCATTGTGGCGATAGCGATCGCGCCAGGCTGGGTGCGGACGCAAATGGCTAGGGAATTCGTGTCGCGCTTTGGCGAAGCGGCGGCGGTCGCCGACATTCCAATCGGTAGGATGGCGGAGCCATCCGAAATCGCCGAGCTGGTGAGCTTTGCGCTGCGCCCCTCGCAACGCTCGCTCAGCGGCGCAACGCTCGACGTCAACGGCGCCAGCTACATCAGATGAAATGCCTTCAGGATCCAAGAGGTTTGAAATGAAGCGGTTCGAACAAAAGGTCGCCATCGTCACGGGTGGCGGTGGCGGGATCGGATCGGCGATTTCACATCGCCTCGCCGATGAAGGCGCCTTTGTCGCGGTTATCGACATGGACCTGGGCTCGGCTGGTTCCGTGGCCTCCGACATCTCCGCGAAAGGCGGCAAGGCGCGCGCAATCTGTGCCGATATTTCCAACGCGGTTGCCTGCGCCGATCTGGTTGCGGATGTCCTGCGCATCAACGGACGCATCGATATTCTTGCTAACAACGCCGGCATCAACCGGCGCGGCAACCTACTCACTCTAACCGAAGGCGACTGGCACGCCTGCTTTGACGTCAATCTGCACTCGATGTTCTACCTCTGCCGGGCCGTGCTGCCGCACATGATCGAGCGTGGCGGTGGTGCGATCGTCAACACCGCATCACAATGGGGGCTGCATCCCGCGCCCAACCATATCGCATACAATGTGACGAAAGCCGCGGTTGCGTCCTTCACGCAGAACCTCGCCCGCGATTACGCGCCGCACAAGATCCGCGTCAACGCCGTGTGTCCGGGCGAGATCCACACGCCGATGCTGGAGGCTGGCGTGAAGCGCTCCGGCAGAACGATTGCCGACCTCGACAGGCTTGTCCCATTCGGCCGGATTGGAAAGCCAGAGGAAGTCGCAGCACTCGTTGCCTTCCTCGCGTCGGACGAAGCCCAGTTCATGTGCGGATCGCTTGTCGAGATTACTGGTGCACAGGCCGTGGCTTGAACCCTGATGCTGGTGGATGGCGACCAGCATAAAAAGATTGCCAGCATTCCGCTCCTGGATTTACGCCGTGCATGTCACGCGCAACATCCGCAACTTTGACTTTTCGATCAGCCTCTATCGACATGACGTGCTCCCCGTTTTGTCCGCGTCTATAAGTTAGCCCTGTTCACGTTGTGATCCTTGACGGATCGGGTTGTAGCCTCCCGTTGAAGCTTTCCACGAAGCCATTCTGCATCGGCTTGCCGGGCGCGATGTAGTGCCATTCGACACGCCGATCTTCCTGCCACGCCAGGATGGCGTTCGAGGTCAACTCGGTGCCGTTGTCCGACACGATCATGCAGGGGATAGCCGCGATGCTCGGCGATGATGTCGAGTTCGCGGCCGATACGCTCGCCTGAGATCGAGTTGTCGATGACCGTCGCCAGACACTCCCGGCTGAAGTCGTCGATGACGCACAAGATCCGGAAGCGGCGGCCATCGGTCAGCGTGTCGGAGACGAAGTCGAGGCTCCAGCGCTGGTTGGCGCCCTGCGGGATTGCCATCGGCGCCCTGGTGCCCAATGCCCGCTTGCGGCCACCTCGCTTGCGCACCGTCAGCCGCTCCTCGCGATAGAGGCGATAGAGCTTCTTCCAGTTCACCGCCACGCCTTCGCGCTTCAGGAGCAGGTGCAGCCGACGGTAGCCAAAGCGCCGGCGTTCAGCGGCCAATTCCCGCAGCCGCTCGCGCAGGCCTGCATCGTGCGGCCGGCTCGAACGGTAGCGGTAAACCCGCGGCTCCATACCGACGAGCCCACAAGCCCGGCGCTGCGAATAGCCCTTGTTCTCAATCGCCCAGGTCACGGCGGTCCTCCTCGACCCAGGCGTCAGAAGTTTTTTCCGAGCATCTCGCGCAAGGTCGAGATGTCGAGCATCGCATAGGCCAGCAGACGCTTCAGCTTGCCGTTCTCCTCCTCAAGAGCCATCAGCCGCTTCACCTCCGACACATCCATGCCGCCATACTTTGAGCGCCACTTGTAGAAGGTCGCGTCGCTCACGCCGTATTTGCGGCAAAGCTCCGTCGCCGAGAGCCCGGCCTGGTGCTCCTTCAAAATGCCGATGATCTGTTCGTCAGAAAATCTCGATCGTTTCATTGCCTGTCTCCTCATCCGCGGAACAGGCTCAAAGCAAGGACAATTCAGGGGAGCACGTCACATTGATTTGCTGCATTCTTTTGAGAGGGCCCCACAATGTGGACTCGAACCCCTCCCTCCGACCAAAACTAACCCCCCAGCGATTTTCCTCGCGATCTCAGAGCCGCCCGAGCCGATATTAGGTTGTCCGAGGGGTCGAATCGCTAAAGCGTTACCGTGTTTCCTACATCTGGAAACGCTAGGTTTTCCACGACGCGACGGAAGCTTTGCGTCAATGTCGGCCATAGTGATCCGCTTTTCCGCTCTCCGAAAGTGGACGTTGCCTGCGATGAAGGTGGTGGTTGGCCGTTTCGAATATGACTTTAGCTAGATCCTTTGACGCCTCGACGCACCAACGGCAGCGAATCCCGTTCAGCGGTTAGATGCCTTTCTGCCGCGCCGCGCCAACAGGTTGGCGACCACCAAAAGTATGATCGACAGCGCCATCATCAGCGTCGCGGCGGCGGTGATCGCGGGGCTCAGCTTTTCGCGCAGCCCAATGAACATTTCGAGCGGCATGGTGCGCTGGCTGGCGCTGGCCAGGAACTGCACGACGACCACCTCATCGAAGGACGTGACGAAGGCAAAGGCCGCCCCCGAAAGCACGCCGGGCAGGATCAGCGGCAGCATCACCCGGAAGAACGATGTCAGCGGTCTGGCCCCGGAAATCGCGGCGGCACGCATCAGGTTGCGGTCGAAGCCGGTGAGGCTCGCGCCCACCGTCACCACCACGAATGGGCTGGCAAGCGCGGTATGCGCCAGGATGATGCCGGCATAGGTGCTGGCCAGACCGACGCGGGCGTAAAACAGATACGAGCCGACGGCGGTGATCACCACCGGCACGATCAGCGGCGACAAAAGCAGCGGCATGATGATGCGGCGCCCCGGGAATTTCTCGTCGGAAAGCGCGGTCGCAATCAGCGTGCCGAGCGTCGTTGCGATCAGCGTCGTGCCGAATGCGACGATCAGGCTGTTGCCGATCGCCGACTGCCAGCGCTGCGTGCCGAGCACCACCTCGTACCAGCGCGTCGAGAAGCCTTCGAGCGGGAAGATGAAGAAAGCGCCGCTGTTGAACGAGAGCGGCACCGGGATGAGGATCGGCACCAGAAGGAACAGCATCACCAGCCCGCACCACAGCCAGAGCAGGGTGACGCGGATGCGTTCGCCGGTGGTGGGGTAGGGGGAGAGCAGCATGGCTATACCAGCTTCAGGCGATCAAGGCCGAGGATGCGGGCGAAGATGCCGAACAGCGCCAGCGTGAACACCAGCAATATGAAGCTCAGCGCCGCCGCCATCTCCCAGTTCAACTCGACGTTGACATAGTTGGCGATGAAGTTGCTGATCAGCTGGTCGCTCGCGCCGCCGATCAATGCCGGCGTGATGTAGTAGCCGAGGCAGAGGATAAAGGTCAGCAGGCAGCCGGCCATCACGCCCGGGAAGACCTGCGGAATGTAAATGCGGCGGAAAGCGGTGAACGGCCTGGCGCCGAGCGAATAGGCGGCTTTCATCTGCGAGGGCGGAATGGTGCGCATGACGCTGTAGATCGGCAGCAATGTGAACGGGAGCTGGATATGCGTCATGGCGATGATGAGCCCTATGCGGCTGTACATCAGGTCGAGCCGGTCGCTGACGATGCCGATAAACAACAGGAAGTCGTTGACCAGCCCGAACTTCTGCAGCAGCACCGTCCAGGCGGCGGTGCGCACCAGGATAGAGGTCCAGAACGGCAGCAGCACCGCGACGATCAGGATCGCCGCCAAGCCCTTCGGCACGTTGGCTATGAGATAAGCGAGCGGGAATCCGAGGATCAACGTTGCCAGCGTCACAGATGCCGCGACGAAGAAGGTGCGCAGGAACACCTGGATAAAGATCGCCTGCTCCGGTGGTACGCGTTCGATGCCGCCATCGGCGTTCCAGCGCAAATCCAGCGCGCTGAGCAGGTAGAAGGAGGTCAAGCAGTGCGTGCCGCTCTGGATCGCCGGCCAGGTCGCCGGCGCCGACCAAAACGGCACCGACTTCAGGGCATCGAGCGCGGCCTGGCCGTCGGCGCTTTCGAGCTTGCGCACCGTCTTCAGCACCTGGCTGCGCGCGCCCGGCAGGCGGGCGTTCAGGCTCTTGGCCAGTTCGTAGGCCGTGCCCTTGGCCTTGGTGTCCTTGAGGTCCGTCGCGAGCGCTGCAAAGGTATCGTCGCCCGGCAGGCCCTGGCCGTTCCAGCCGGCCAGGGCCGTGGTCGTCTTGGGCAAAGCATCTGCAATGGTCGGATCGTAGACCGCGCGCGACAATAGCAGCACGATCGGGATGCCGAAGCTCAGTGCCAGAAGCACAAGCAGCGGCGCCGCCAGCGCCAGCGAGCGCAGCCGGTCGCCGAATTCGACGCGGCGGAGCGCCGCCGACACGGATTTGAGATCCGCGTCGGCGGCAGACCGGTCGCGGGCCAGCGTCGGCCGGTCGAGTTCGCTGGGCTGGAGCGCCGACATCCTTGCCCCCTACTGGGCAAGCCAGGCGTTGAAGCGCTTGACGAGATCCTCACCATAGTCGCCCCAGAACTCGGTGTCGGCGACAAGATAGGCGCCCTTGAGATGGTCCGGAGCGTTGGGCAGTTTCGGCAGCGCGTCCGCCGCCACGAAGGACGCGGCGTCGGTGCGCACCGGTCCGTAGGTGATGTAGCTGGCGAGCTTGGCGTTGTTCTCGGGCTTGCTAATATAGGCGAGGTACTTGTAGGCAAGCTCCGGATTGCGCGCGCCCTTCGGAATGCTGATCATGTCGTATTCGAGGATCTGGTCGTTCCAGACGATCTTGAACGGCTTCTTATCGGTGTCGATGGCGTTCTGGATGCGGCCGTTCCAGGCCGTGGTCATCACTACTTCCTTGGAGGCGAGAAGCTGCGCCGGCTGCGCGCCGGCATCCCACCAGACGATGTCCTTCTTGATGGTGTCGAGCTTCTTGAAGGCGCGGTCGACGCCTTCTGGCGTTGCCAGCACCTTGTAGACATCGGCAGGCGCCACGCCGTCGGCCATCAGCGCCCATTCGAGGTTCTGCGCCGGGAATTTGCGCATGGCCCGCTTGCCTGGGAATTTTTTGATGTCGAAGAGGTCGAGGACCGAGGTCGGCGCCTCCTTGAGCACCGTCGGATCATAGGCGAGGATGTCGCCGTAAGCGTCGAGCCCGACACCACAATCGAGCGCCGAGCCTTGGATGAATTTGTCGCGCGGCGCGATCTTGGAATAATCGAGCCGCTCAAGGATGCCGGCGTCACAACCCTGGAGCACGGTCGCGGTCTCCACCGTCACAAGATCGATGGGCACGTTGCCGGTCTCGACCATGGCTTTGACCTTGCCGAGATCGCCGAGATATTCCTGCTCGAGGATCTTGGCGCCGGTCTCCTTGCTGAACGGCTCGAACCAGGCCTTGCGCTGCGCGTCCTGCCAGGCGCCGCCGCTCGCCATGATGGAGAGCTCCTCGGCGAGGGCGGCGTGGCCGATCGTCATGACCGCCGTGGCGGTCGCGAGCGCGATGAGATATTTCCTCACATATTTCATGTCGTCTTCCCCTGTTTTGGAATGGCGCCCCCCCTTTCGGCATCGACCGGAAAGGCACGGCAATCATAGGGCGCGCAGGAGACCGTCACGGCCTCGCCGTTTGCCATCGTCGCTTCGGGACCGACCTTCACGGTCAGCACCTGGTCGTTGGCGAGTCTGGCCAGGAGGCGCAGGTGGTCGCCAAGATAGATGCGCCCGTCGACGGTTGCTGAGAGCGCGTTGCCGACGGCGGGTGCCGCCGCGAGGGTGAGCCGCTCCGGCCGGATGGCGACGTGACAGGCAGCGCCTTGCGTCACCCCGACAGCCAAAGCGGTGAGTTCTCCGCCGCCATTCAGCCTGACGCGGCACTCTTTGCCTGAAACGCGGTCGATGACTCCTTCCAGCGTGTTGTTCTCGCCGATGAAGCTCGCCACGAACGAGGTTTGCGGTGTGTTGTATAGGTCGTCGGGTGAGCCGAGCTGAGCGATGCCGCCCTGGTTGAAGACGGCGACGCGGTCTGACATCGTCAGCGCCTCGCTCTGGTCGTGCGTGACATAGACGACGGTGACGCCGAGCATGGTGTGCAACTGCTTGATCTCGAGCTGCATGTGCTCGCGCAATTTCTTGTCGAGCGCGCCCAGCGGCTCGTCCATCAGCACCAGGCTCGGCTGGAAAACCAGCGCGCGGGCAAGCGCCACGCGCTGCTGCTGGCCGCCGGAAAGCTGCGACGGCCGGCGATCGCCGAACTGCCTGAGCCGCACCATGTCGAGCGCGCGCGCCACGCGGGCTGCGATATCAGCCTTGCTCACCTGGCGGACGGAGAGGGGGAAGGCGACATTCTCCTCGACCGTCATGTGCGGGAACAGAGCATAGTTCTGGAACACCATGCCGATGTTGCGCTGATAAGGAGGCAGGCGGTCGACAGGCCGGCCTTCCAGCGTGATCGTGCCACGCGTCGGCCGCTCGAAGCCAGCGAGCATGTTGAGCGTCGTCGTCTTGCCAGAGCCGGAAGGGCCTAGCAGCGTCAGGAATTCGCCGCGTGCTACGGTGAGGTTCATCCGCGTCACCGCGAAGGTGCGGCCGTCATAGGATTTCTCGACGTCGGTGAACTCGACAAATCCCCGGCCGGCGGCACTGGTGGCCGGAGCGGCAAGCGAGACCATGGCCGGGGTGGCCGGCATAGCGGCCTGGCCGGTGCTCATTGTCTGCAATCCTGGACGCGGCCGATCGATTCGAGATGCGGTTTGCGATCCATGCCTCGTCCTCCCGGGAACCAGCCTGCCACTAGGCAGGTCGTCCGACTTGTATGGTCACACAATTAAGCTGAAATCGACCATAGATGCGGACAACTTTGTCCGTCAAGGGAGTTTTTGCAAAGTTGTATGATTATTTTGATCGGCTATCTTGCGAATATATGTCAGACAAGCTCTATTGTACGGGCCGATGTCTTATGTTAGATGCCCACCGTGACACGTCCGTCAGCCTTGGTTCGAATCCCGCATGCTTCAAGATCTTCGCCTCGCGGAGGATGAAAGTCCGGTCTACCGCCGTCTTGCCGACGCGATCGCGGAACGCATCGCCGCCGGCACGCTCGCGGTCGGCGACCGGCTGCCGCCGCAGCGCGAGATCGCGCGGGCGCTGGGCATCAACGTCACCACGGTAACGCGTGCGCTCTCGACCCTGCAGGAGCAGGGCCTGCTCGAGGCGCGCCCTGGACGCGGCACGACCGTCGCCGCCCGTGACGTCGTCGAGCGGCCCGGCTTCGTATCGGCGCCGAGCGACCAGACCGGCATCATAGACCTTTCCGTGAACCGGCCGCCCACTTCCGCCTATCTCGATGCGGTCGCAGCGTTGCTGCCGCGCCTTTCCAAGGACCGGCACTATGCCGCACTGCAGGATTACCATCCGCCGGAAGGACCGCTCTGGGGACGCGCGCCCATAGCCGACTGGCTGAAATCCGTCGCCGGCGATGGCGACCCGGGCCGCGTCGTTCTGGCCGCCGGCGCCCAGCACGGCCTGGACTGCGTTCTCGGTGCCGTCACCAGGCAAGGGGAGGTCGTGCTCGCCGACGAGGTGACTTACCAGGGTATCAACGCGCTCTGCCGCGTGCACGGGCTCGACTTGCGGGGCGTCGCCATGGATCGCGGCGGCATGCGCCCCGATGCCTTCGACGCCGCCTGCGTGCAATTGCGTCCGCGCGCGGTGTTCCTGGTGCCGACGTTGCACAATCCGACGACGATCACGCTGAGCGAGGAGCGCCGGCACCAGCTTGCCGCGGTCGCCCGGCGCCACAACGTGCTGATCATCGAGGACGACGTCTACCGGCCGCTGGCCGATGATCCGCCGCCGTCATTCGCCAGTCTTGAGCCCGAATTGACGATCCATCTCGGCGCGCTGTCGAAATGCCTGGCGCCGGGCCTGCGGCTCGGCTTCGTCATCGCCCCGCGCCCGATCGCCGGTCAGATCGCGGCGGCGCTGCGCATCAACTGCTGGAGCATCAGCCCATTGACGGCGCTGATCGGCGCGAGGCTGATCGAGGAGGGGGCGGCGGCCCGCATCATCGAGATCCAGAAACAGGAGCTGCGCCAGCGCCAGACGATCCTGAGCGAGATCCTCGGCCGCTTCGACATCCAGGCGCATCCGACATCGACCCATGCCTGGTTGCGCCTGCCCGAGCCCTGGCGCGGCGCCGGCTTTGCTCGCACCTGCCTGGAACGCGGCGTGGCCGTGCTACCGGGCGATGCCTTCGCGGTCGGGCGCGAGCCGGTGCAGCATGGCGTGCGCATCAATGTCGGCGCCGCGCGTTCCCAGGATGATTTGCGTTCAGCACTCACCACAATGGCCGAGCTGCTCGCGGCCGGCCATCTGCAACTGCCTGGCTTCGTCTAGATCATGATCTCCATACCCGCCGCGGCACCGAAAACCGTCGAGATCGCCATTGTCGGCGCCGGCGTCGTCGGTCTAGCGACAGCATTGCGGCTTGCCGGCGAAGGCCGCGAGGTGCTGCTTATCGATCCCAACGAGCCGGGCTCGGGCGCTTCGTTCGGCAATGCCGGAACGGTCGCCGAGTACGCCTGCATGCCGGTCGGCAACCCGGGAGTGCTGCGCGCGCTGCCGAAGCTGCTTTTCGATCGCGACAGCCCCTTCGCGTTGCGCTGGGCGGCACTTTTCCAGCTCGCACCGTGGCTGCTCCGCTTCGTCCGGCAGTCGCTTCCGGCGGCCACCCACGCCAATGCGCTGGCGCTCGCCGGACTGCTTGCCGAGTCCTTGCCGGCCTGGGAGGAGATGGCGGCCGAGGCTGGCGTCGCCGACCTGCTGCGCCGCAACGGCTGCCTTTACATCTACCGTAGCGAGAGCGATTTCGCTGCCGCAGCTGGCGGACGGGCCATGCGCGCCAAGCTTGGCGTCCACCAGGAGGTTCTGACCGCCGAGCAGGTGGCCGCGCTGGAACCGCGACTGGCTGAGTTTCAGGCGCAGGGCCTCTTTTTCCCGGACTCGATCAATGTCTGCGATCCCAAGACGGTCATGCAGCGGCTGGCGGCGGCTGCTGCGGACCTCGGGGTCCAATTGCTGCGGGCGAAGGTCACCGGTCTGATGTCGGAGGCCGGCGGCGTCCGGCTGAGCGGCCCGGGCCTTGCCACCGTCGCGCGGACTGCAGTGATCGCGGCCGGCGCCTGGTCGCGGGCACTCGCCACGCAGGCGGGCGATAGAATCCCGCTGGACACCGAGCGCGGCTATCATCTGGAATTTCCGACCGCCGCGCCTTTGCTCAACCGGCCGGTATGCCCGGTTGATCTCGGCTTCTACATGACGCCGATGGAGGGGAGGCTGCGAGTTGCTGGCACAGTCGAACTCGGCGGGCTTGCGGCGCCTCTAAATCCGCGACGGCTGACGCTGCTCGATCGGGGTGTGCGGCAAATTTTTCCCGAACTCGGCCGGCCGTCATCCGAATGGCTGGGTTTCCGTCCGTCGCTGCCCGATTCGCGTCCGGTCATCGGGCCGTCGCGCAATACTCCCGGCGTCATCCACGCCTTCGGCCACGGTCATCTCGGGCTCACCTTGGCGCCAATCACTGCCTGCCTGGTCGCCGACGTGATCGCTGGGCGGGGAGATACGGCGCGCTTGGCGGCATTTGCTTCGGATCGGTTTTGACTGCGCCTCCAACCCTAACGCTTTTGGAGTTGGCGATCACCGCGAGCCTCGAACAGTACAGGGTGCGTCGTTGTAACGGGCCACAACTCAGCATGGATCGCCCACCGACTAAGACGACATGTTCCACGGGGCGAATGTAGCCTTGCATCTCGGCCGGCCAGCCTTTGCTTTGAACGCACCGGAAAGCTGGCATCGCGGTCAGAAGCCGAGGATGTCGACGCGATCATCCAGACCGAACTTGGCTTTGCTGAAAGCAGAGCGGCTGCCGCGATCAGCCAACCTCTATGTTCATCTCCGCAATGAGCCGCTCGCGCCCGGCCAGTGAGTTTAGCGCCTTATCGCCCAGTTCGCGGGCGACGAGGTTGAGCAGCGCTTCGCAAAAGACAATATATGCGCCCATGCTGCTCGAGTAAAACTGCTGGCGTGCGGGATGAAGAAGGCATGCTCGGCCGGAGGAACGAGCGGCGAGGATCGGGAATCCGTGATCGCGATCACGCTCTGGCCGTTCGCAGTTGCAACCCGGCCGACCTCGGCGACGCTGCATGTATAGGGCGCGCAGCTTGCGACGATGACCACATCGCCCGGCTCTAGCTGTGACAGCGCTTCGGCGACGCCCAACCGCGGCGCGCCACGTCGGAGCGTACCATCCCAAGGCAATAGGTGAGGAAGCTCGCCAGCGAATGGAACTGGCGGACACCGTGCACGCGCACGCGCCGCGCGCTGGCCAGCCGCGCGGTCGCGCCCTTCAGCGAGGCACCGTCCAACTGGCCGAGGAAGCCGTCGACATTCGCCGCCGTTTCCCGCGCCAGCCGCTCGAAGACCTCGACTTCGGCGCCGCCTGCCGACGGCGTGGTCATCAGCCTTCCTGCCTGGCGGCTGTAGAAATATTGCTGGTCGTTGGCGATGGCCTTGCGGAAGACGGCCTGGAAATCGCTGAAGCCTTCGAAGCCGAGACGCTTGGCCAGCTTGGTCAGCGTCGACGGATTGATGCCGAACTGACTGGCAAGTTCCGAGATCGAGCGGACAGCGGACTGTTCGGGCGCCTCGACCAGCTTGGCGAAGACATCATGCGCCTTGGACTGCTTCGTCGCGGCCGACCGAGAGCGCCAGCGCTCTCAGATCCTCGATGGTGCGCGGCGACTCAGCGACGACTTCGTCTGGCATTGCCCCGTTCCTGTTCACGTCGCGACAGGCACCAGCCTATCCCGCATTTCGAAGCGCGCTGCTTCGTGTGTTGCATCGTAGACAGCCCACTCGACCTTGTCAGCCCCGACGCGGAAGACGGCGCTTGCGAGTGTATTCTCGACATCACTGTCGGCCGGATCGGTGCGATAGATCGGCAGCTCTTGGTCCGCCGCGTCCCACAATATGCCGAGCGCGCGGCTTTGCGGCTCAGACTGAGGCGCCTGATCCAGCAGCGCTTCGCCCCGCCGCTGGCGCACGCCCGACGAACCGGTGACGATCTGCGACATGCGTCCGGTGTCGGCATGGATCAGATGGTTCGAATGGACACGCGCCGCTTCGACACGATCGGCCGACAGGGCTTGAGCGGTGAACTCGACGCTGAGAAGCCGCTCGTCTCCAGCTTGCGCCAAGGTGAGATGAAAGGCGCCAGCGCGCGGTGCCGATCTGAGCAGCGCCAGCGCCGCGTCGAGACCGGGTGCGTCGAGCATAGCTCGGGCGAGCACCATGCGCGGCGTTCCCGCGCCGCCGGCTAGCGGCCGGATGTTGTTGACCGTCTGCACAAGCCCTCTCGACGTGACCGCGAATGTATGGCCGGGCAGCGAGCCGGGATAGACGAAGGCGGTGAATGCATTGCCGCCTTCGGAAGCGACATGGGCCAGTGCGCAATGGCCGGCAAAATCCGGGTCGCCATCTTCATTGTGGCCGATGACATGCGGTGAACCGGGCAATTGCACGGTCGTGCAGCCATCCGGAGCCATCGCCCATATGTCGCCGCGGCAGTTCCACAGGAAGACATCATCGAACCTCAATTCGAGCCCGCCCTGCAGTTCGGCCCAGTATCGCGGAAACTGTTCAAATCGAGGGCCAACCACTGGTTCATCGCGGGCAGGCGAGCTCATGACAAATTCCGCACGTGCTCGATGGCCTGGCGCAGACGTCGGATTCCCGCCTCGCTCTCGGCCTTGTTGCAGGCGGCATAGCCAAGCACCAGGCCATTGCCGGAGGATGACCAGTAATATTTCGACAGCGGCGATGTGTTGACACCGAGTTTGTCTGCGCAATGCACGACCGCCCGATCGTCGCAACTTGCGTGAAGCGAGGCAACGACCTGGATTCCGGCTTCCGCCGCCGAAAGGGTCATGTGATCGGCCAGTTCGGTCTCGCACAATTCGTAGAAAAACTTGCGTCGCTCGGCGTAAATGCGACGCATGCGCTTGAGGTGGCGGCTCATGTGGCCTTCATCGATGAAATCGGCCAACGCCGCCTGAAGCACCAGGGGTGCGAACTGCCCGGTGGTGCTCAGGGCATGCGGAATGCCCTCGCACAAGGCGACGGGCAAGACCATGAACCCCAGCCGGAGCGCCGGAAACAGCAACTTGGCAAAAGTGCCGACATAGATGACCCGGTCAGCGTAATCCATGCTCTGTATGGCGGGGACCGGCCTTCCCTGAAATCTGTACTCGCCGTCGAAATCATCCTCGATGATCCAGGAATTGTTGCGCTCGGCGATTTCGAACAGCCGCAGCCGCTGGTCCATGCGCATTGTGATCCCCAAGGGATGCTGGCAGGCGGGCGTCACATAGATCAGGCGCGGTGAAACCTCGGGCTGGCTCATCTGCCAGCCATCGCGGTCGACGACAAGCGGCAGAATATTGGCGCCAGCGACAGTGAAAGTCGCCTTGGCCGCGTAATAGCCCGGTTCCTCCAGCCAGACCGTGTCGCCCGGATCGAGCAGCAAACGCGCCAGCAGATCGAACGCCGCCTGCGCTCCCGTCGTCACGACGATCTGTTCGGGAGAACACCGCACCCCCCTGGCCGAGATCAGGTAGCCGGCAATTGCCTCCTTGAGCGCCGGCAGGCCGGTCACATGATAGGTGCCGAACAACATGTCGGCGCCATACGTTGCCCGGTGTGCGAGCAGCCTGCCCCAGACGCCAAACGGGAAGTTTTGCGGGTCCGGCATGCCCGGATGAAAGGCAAAGCGTCCCGGCGATCCGTGATGAAAGGGTTGCTGCATCAGGCTCTCGCCGCGCCTGGAAAGCGGGCGATAGATTGCCGTGGCCACGGGTTTTCTGCCTTGATCGGTCGAGTTCACGGGCAGGTCGATGACCACAGGGCGCGCGCCCTGCCGGCTTGCAAGATAGCCTTCCGTCGCCAACTGGTCATATGCACCGACGATAGTGTTACGGGCGAGGCCCAGATCCTCGGCCAGCGCGCGCGTCGACGGCAATTCCGATCCCGGTGCCAGACGACGCCCACGGATCATCGCGGCAATCTGCCGATAGAGCTGGCGATGAATCGGTTCATCGATTGTTCGATCGATGATCAGCGCGTCCATCGGAAAGGCTTGGCGCCTTCGCCTTGATATCTGCATCGGAAAAGCCTCGCGGCATGAGAGCGGATCGAGCTTAGGCGAGCGCCGCGCCGATTGAAACTGGCACCTTCACTTCCCATCAAACTGGCTCTCGCGATGGAGACAGATCGGCGCTTAGATGAAAAGAAAAGAGGGAACGACGGGCCAGACAGACCACAAGCGGAACGCCTTCACCGACCTGATTGGTTCGGATGAGGCGCCGCCAGCAATGGCACGGCCTGTCCGATGAGGAGCGATGATGGCTGTCCGCATAGGCATAAATCCGATCACATGGAGCAACGACGACGTGCCCGAGCTGGGCGGGGATACGCCACTCGAAGTCTGCCTTTCCGAAACTGCTGAAGCCGGCTATGCGGGAACGGAGCTCGGCGGCAAGTTTCCACGTGCCAGCAAGGTGCTGGCTGCGGTTCTCGCGACCCATGGCCTTAAACTGGTCTCCGGCTGGTACGATGGCCGGATCTGCGAAAAGGAGGTCGAGGAGGAATTCGAGGCCATCCTGCCGCATCTGACGCTGCTGCGCGACCTCGGCGCCAAGCACGTCGTCTACGCCGATACGTCGCGCGGCCGCCATGGCGCCATTCACGATCCGATCTCGCAGCGTCCCAAGCTTGCCGACGGCGAGTGGAAGTCCTACGGCAACAAGATAACGCGACTGGCCGAACGGTTCGCCGATTTCGGCGTCGGCATGGCCTTTCACCATCACATGGGAACCATCGTCGAGACGGATCACGAGATCGGCAGGCTGATGGCCGGTTCAGGGCAAGCCGTTGGCCTCCTCTATGACACCGGCCATTGCCTGTTTTCCGGCGGCGATCCCGAGGCGCTGCTGCGGCGGCATGTCGGCCGCGTCGTCCACGTGCATTGCAAGGATGTGCGACCGGATGTGCTGAAGCGCGCTCGCGCCCTGGATATGAGCTTCATGGGCGCGGTGATGGAAGGCATCTTCACCGTGCCGGGAGATGGGTCGATTGACTATTTGACGCTTTTGCGGGTGCTGGCCGACAATGGCTATGCTGGCTGGCTGGTGGTCGAGGCCGAACAGGATCCGGCCAAGGCCCACCCGCTCACCTATGCGACGATGGGCTATCGCAACCTGCGCGATCTGGCTCTCAAAGCCGGTTTCGAGGTCAAGGAACGGAAGAACTGATACCCTTCGGGGTGCGCCGGGGAGCGGCAATGAGTTCTGTCCTGTACCAAAGTGTGGTCAAGAACTACGGCGCGCTGAACGTCTTGCGGTCGCTTGACCTTGCCGTCCCCGACCACATGTTCCTGGCCCTGCTCGGTCCTTCGGGTTGCGGCAAGACGACGGCGCTGCGCATCCTGGCCGGCCTCGACATGCCAAGCGCCGGCAAGCTCTTCATCGGCGAGCGTGAGGTCACCCGGCTGCAGCCGCGCGACCGCGACATCGCCATGGTCTTCCAGAGTTACGCGCTCTATCCGCAGATGACGGTCGGCGAGAACATCGGCTATCCCTTGTGGATCCGCGGCATGCCGGATGCCGAGCGTCGCGCCAAGATCGACGAGGTCGCAGCGGTTCTCGAGATCGGCCACCTGCTTGATCGCCGACCGCGCCAGCTCTCCGGTGGCCAGAGGCAGCGCGTGGCGCTTGCACGCGCCATTGTTCGCGATCCGGCGGCCTTCCTCATGGACGAGCCGCTGTCGAACCTGGACGCAAGGTTGCGCCTGACCATGCGCGGCGAGATCAAGCGGCTTTGCCAGCGGCTCGGCGCAACCACCCTCTATGTCACCCACGACCAGGTCGAGGCCTTGACCATGGCGGACTTCGTCGCGGTGATGCACGGCGGGGAGCTGCAGCAGATGGCTCCGCCGGCCGACATCTACGACCGCCCGGCCAACCGTTTCGTCGCCACCTTCGTCGGCAATCCGCCGATGAACATCCTTCCAGTCACACTGGCCGACCAAGGCATCGCGATCGGTGGAACGCCGGTTGCGATTCCCGCCGCCCGGCTGGCGGCGTGCCGCGCGGCGCAAGTAGTCGAGATCGGCCTGCGGCCGGAAGACATGAGCGTTGCGGAACCGGGCGCCCCCAACGCACTGCCCGGCGAGATCTATGTCGTCGAACCGATGGGCAACGAGACGCTGGTCAACATGCGCCTTGGCGGCGGCAATGTCTCGGTCCGCGCGGGCCGCGACTTCAGGGGCGCGGTAGGCGCCAATATCGCGGTCACTTTTCATGTGTCGAACGCATGCTTCTTCAATTCGGCCGGCCTGACGGCCGTCCACAGGGTCAACAGTGATGGAGAGTGAAATGACGCAGTCCCGCAGAAGCAGACTTACTCGCCGCTCCGTACTCAAGGGAGGACTTGGCTTGGCGCTTGCCACCACCGCCCTTACCGCAATCGGCCTGCCTGTCCCGGCCAGGGCGGCCGGCAAGAAGGTGATCATTGGGGCCTTCGCCGATGGCGGCCTGACGCCGTTCAAGCAGAAGATCATCCCACTGGCCAAGGATGCCGGCTTCGACATCGAATTCCTCGAGGATGAATATGGCGTAACGCTCGAGAAGTGGTTCGCCGACGCCAAGAACAGCGCCGGCCAGTACGACCTCTACCTTCTCGACGATCCGTGGGTGCCGCAGTTCGGCGCCGCCAACGTGCTCGAGGATCTCGGCGCGGCCGGTATCGACGGCGGCGACAAGGACTGGATCGGCTCGATGATCGACATGGGCTACTGGCCGCCGCAGAAGGGGGCGCGCGTGAAAGGCTTCGAGACCGCCACGCCGACGCTGATCTGCGTGCCGTTCGTCGGCGATCTGCAGACCCTGACCTACCGCAACGATGTCTACACGAGCGGCGCGCCGAAGACCTGGGAAGAGGTCATCGCCAAGGGCAAGGAAGGCGTTGCGGCCGGCAAGATCAAATATCCGGTCGTGTTCCGCGGTGTTTCCGGAAATCCGATCGTGACCAGTTGGTACCCGGTCTTCCTGTCGTTTGGCGGCTCCTTCTTCGACGACAAGTGGAACCCGGTTTTCAATTCCGCCGAAGGCAAGGCCTCCGCCGAATTCTTCGTCGGCACCATGAAGCAGAACGCGCCGAGCGGCGTCGTCGAATTCGACTCCGATCAGGAAGGTGCGGCGATCCTGGGCGGCGAGGCCGGCGCGATCATCCAGTATTCCGGCAATGCGCTGAAGGCCGATGATCCAACGCAGACCAAAGTCGCGGGCAAGCTCGATTTCGGCGTCGTGCCGAAGCAGACTGCGGCGATCGCCCAAATGGGCATCTTCATCGCCGGCATTCCGAAATCAGCGCCCAACAAGGCCAATTCGGTCGAATTCCTGAAGTGGTATGTCAGCGCCGACATCCAGGCCAAGCTGTCGGAAGCAGGTTCCATTCCGGTCAAGCGCAGCGCCTTTGGCATCGCCAAGCCCGGCAACCGGCTGATCCCGGTCGCTCTGCAGCAGCTCGACGCCGGCGCGCTGCCGCGGCCGCGCACGCCCGACTGGGCTAAGGTCGAGGAACTACTCGGCATCGAACTCAACAAGGCGCTGCAGGCCGGCTCGGGCGGCGGCGCCGCGTTGGACAATGCCGCCAAGCAGGTCAAGGACTATCTGTCTTCGGTCGGCTACTACTGATGGCAAATGGCGGGACGCAGAGCCGCAAATGCCGTCTGCAGGGGGCGGGGCTCGACCTCGCCCTCCCTTATCTCATGCTGGCGCCAGGCCTGCTGATCGTGCTTGGCGTGCTCGTCTATCCCTTGTGGGACGGTCTGCGCGCCAGCACCAAGGTCTATCGCTACGGCTCGGTCGTCGCCGATGTCGGCATGCAGAACTACATCAAGCTGTGGAGCGATCCGCAGTTTCTGAACTCGCTCCGGGTGACGGTCGAATTCGTCGCCCTGTCGGTCACCTTCGAGGCAATCCTGGGCTTTGCGCTGGCATTGTTCTGCCTGCGGGAGTTTCGCGGCATCCGCTTGCTCAGGACGATCCTGATCATCCCGATGGTGATAACGCCCGTCGTCGTCGCCATCGTCTTCCGGCTGATCTATGCCAGCGACGCCGGTATGCTGACGGCGATTTCCGAGTGGATGGGCGGCGGCCAGGTGCAGATCCTCGGCAGCCCCGTCAAGGCCTTCTTCGGCCTTGTCGTTCTCGATGTCTGGGAATGGACGCCGCTGATGTTCCTGATCCTGCTGGCCGGCCTGCAGTCGCTGCCGCACGAACCCTTCGAGGCCGCCCGCGTCGACGGCGCCGGCAACTGGCGGGTGTTTGCCGACCTGACCTTTCCGATGATGCGGCCCGTGCTGGCGATCGCCATCGTGCTTCGAACGATCGACGCCTTCGGCACGTTCGACCAGGTGTTCGTGCTCACCCGGGGCGGACCGGGCGAGGCGACGCGGCTGGTCTCGATCTATGGCTACGACACTGCCTTCAAGTTCCAACAGACGGGCTATGCGGCAGCACTTTTCGTCACCATCGGTCTCGTCGTGCTTGCGCTGGCCTTCAGCGCTGTGCGGCTTTTGCGCAGGGTCGACGCGTCATGAACAGTCGTCTGGCCCGGATCGGGGTGATGAGCGCGGTGCTGGCCATCGTGCTCTTGCCTATCTACTGGCTTGTCTCGACATCGCTGAAGTCCAATCGCGAGATCACCCAGGAGGGCACGCTCTATCCGCATGTCCCGACACTGGACAATTACATCAGGCTGTTCACGGAGAAGCAGTTTGGCGCCTATCTGACCAACTCGCTGGTGGTGACGTTCTTCTCCGTTGCGATCGCCCTGGTGGCCGGCGCGATGGGCGCCTATGCGATCGCGCGCTTTCGTCTGCCTTTCGCGATGGAGCGCAAGGTCGGATTGTTCCTGCTGACGCTGCGCATCGTGCCGCCGGTCGTCATCCTTATTCCGGTCTACCTGCTGATGCTCAAACTCGGCCTGCTCGACAGCTGGCTGGGTCTGATCGCCACCTACACCGCCTTCAACATCACCTTCTGCGTCTGGATGATGGAGAGCTTCTTTCGGGAGATCCCCGTGGATCTGGAGGAAGCCGCCATGGTCGATGGCGATTCCCGTTTCGGTGCGTTCCGGCGCATCACCTTGCCGCTGGCGGCACCCGGCCTCGCGGCGACCGCCATCTTTGCCGTGCTGGTCACCTTCAACGAATTCCTGTTCGCGCTGGCGCTGACGGCCACGCCCCGGGCGATGACGATGCCGCGCGGCACCGCCACGCTGATCGGCCGCATCGACACCGACTGGGCCTCGATGTCGGCGGCCGGCGTCATCGGCGCGTTGCCGATCGTCTTCTTCGCGCTGCTGGTGCAGCGCCATCTGGTTCGCGGGCTGACCATGGGAGCCGTGAAATGACGACGCGGCCCGGCAGCCACCCACCTCAATCAAGCCGCCTCGGCCACGCACATGGCAGTCCGGCACCGCGCGGCCTTTCAGGGAAATCAAACGCATGATCGATGTCTGTCTATTTGGAGCGGGCCTCATCGGCCAGGTGCACGCAGGCAATCTGGCGCGCCATCCCCGCGTGCGCCTGCGCTACATCGTCGATCCGAACACCGAGGCGGCCTCGAAGGTCTCTGCCCTGACAGGGGCCGAGATCGCCGACACCCAGACCGTGATGAATGATCGATCGATCCGCATGGTGTTCATTGCTTCGGCAACGAGAACGCATGCCGACCTGGCCATGGCCGCGGCCGCCAGAGGCAAGGCGATCTTCTGTGAAAAGCCGATCGATCTTGATCTCAAGCGCACGGATCAATGTCTGGCGGCTGTCGAGAAGGCAGGTGTGCCCTTTCAGATCGGATTCAACCGTCGGTTCGACCCGAGTTTTCGGGCGCTGAAGACGCGCCTTGGGCGAGGTGAGATCGGCGCCGTTGAACAGGTCATCATCACCAGCCGGGATCCGGAACCGGAAACCGAGGAAGCGCTGGCCGGAGGAGGGGGCGTCTTCCGGGAGATGACCATCCACGACTTCGACATGGCACGAAACCTATTGGGCGAGGAGCCGGTGGAGCTCTTCGCGACCGGGTCGTCACTTGTCGCGCCGCAATATGCCAAGCTGGGGGACTACGATACCGCGATGTTCGTGCTGCGCACGGCGTCCGGCCGGCAATGTCATATCAACAACAGCGTCAGGGCCGCCTACGGCTACGACCAGCGCATCGAGGTGCATGGCGCGGATGGGATGCTGCGGGCCGGCAACAGGATGCCGACATCGGTCGAAATATCAGGCGCAAAGGCGATATCGAGCGACAAACCCTATTACTTCTTCGTCGAACGCTATGCCGAGTCCTACGCCGCCGAGATCGATCATTTCATTAGCTGCGTCGAAACAGGGCGACGGCCCGACGTCACAGCAAGCGACGGCCGCAAAGCGATGATCCTGTGCGAGGCAGCGCTTGCCTCCGCCAAGTCGGGCAGGTTCGAGACCGTCAGGTTTTAGTGCAATCGAAACGAGGAGCTTCCAGATGAAGATCGGGATGATTACGGACAGCCTCGGCGACCTCTCATTCGACGAGATGCTGCGCGCCTCGGCCGAGCTTGGACTTCAGACATTGGAGTTCGCCTGCGGCAACTGGTCGTCGGCGCCCCATATCGACCTGCAGGCCATGCTGGCGAGCGCCGCCACGCGCAAGGAATTCGTTGCCAAGATCCGGGATCACGGACTGACCATTGCAGCGCTCAATTGCTCGGGCAATCCACTGCACCCGGGGCCGGAGGGGAAGGTCCACCATAACGTGACACAGGACACCATTCGGCTGGCCGGCCTGATGGAGATCGATCGTGTAGTCATGATGTCGGGCCTGCCGGGCGGACCAGGTGATGCAAACCCGAACTGGATCATCACCGATTGGCCGCCGGAATGCCTCAAGATCCAGCGCTATCAGTGGGAAGAGCGGATAATTCCCTACTGGCGCGACCTCGTGGCGTTTTCAAACAACCTCGGCATTCATAAACTATGCCTGGAACTGCATGGCCATCAGGCCGTGTACAATGTCCAGACATTGTTCAAGCTCCGGGACGCTGTCGGAGAAACGGTTGGCGCCAACTATGACCCTAGTCATCCGCTGTGGATGGGGGCGGACCCTATTGCCGCCATTCGCACGCTCGGCTCGGCCATCTACTATGTCCACGCCAAGGATACCCGGATTGAGCCAATCACCGCGGCCATCGACGGCACGCTCGATTCGCGCCCACCGAACCTCTATGCCGAACGAGCCTGGAATTACATCACGCTCGGATACGGTCACGGTGAGACCTGGTGGCGGCAGTTCTGTACCGCGCTCAAGCAGGTTGGCTACGACGATGTCTTGTCCATCGAGCACGAGGACGTGATGCTGACCCCGATGGAAGGTATGCGAAAATCCGTTGCGCTCCTGCGCAACGTCGCAATCAACCTTAAATAAAGCGGGGACTTGCCGAGGTTCGGGCTGAGAGAGCATCGCCCGACGATGAACTTGCGATCTCCGACGAGCTGAGCTTTGACGGCGTCCGAAGTGCCCGTGCCGAACCTGATCCTCCGGCGTGGCCCGCGCGCCCAACACTGCGCGGTTGCGATCAATTAAAGTGACTTGGAGTCGGTCAGCGCATTGATTAAATCAGATTCCAAGATATACACGACAATTTCGGATATAGATTTCATTTAGACTGGCCAATCGATGAGTCGCAATTTTCTGGTGATCGAACCTGAGGAAGGCATGGCCGTCCTCAAGGGGCTGGCCTCTTCGGCGCGCATCTCGATGCTGAAACTGCTGCATGAGAAAGGGCCGATGAATGTCAATGACATCGCCGCCCTGCTGTCGCTGCCGCAGTCGACGGTCTCGACCAATATACAGGTGCTCGAGGATGCTGGCCTGATCCGCACCGAGAACCAGAAGGCGAAGAAGGGCAGCCAAAAGATCTGCTATCCGACCGCTGAGGAAGTGCTAGTGGTCTTCAAGAGCGAGTATCGTTCGCTCAAGAACGACGCGATCGAAGTGTCGATGCCGATTGGGCTATACACTGGATTCGAGGTCACCGCGCCCTGCGGTCTCTGCTCGGCGGATGGGATTATTGGTCTCCTCGATGTGCCCAACACTTTCCTCGACCCAGACCGTATGAAGGCTGGTCTGGTGTGGTTCACGCGCGGCTTTGTCGAATACCAGTTTCCCAACAATGCCAAACTCGCCAATGCCGAGATTACCGAACTCGAACTGGTGACGGAGCTGTCCTCGGAAGTGCCTGGCACCAGCGCCGATTGGCCCTCCGACATTACGCTGACGATCAATGGCGTCGACGTCGGAACGTGGACGTCACCTGGCGATTTCGGCGACAAGCGCGGCGTCTTCACGCCCTCTTGGTGGAAGCTCAAGGGCTCGCAATATGGCAAGCTGAAGAACTGGCGAATTTCCACCGACGGCACCTATGTCGACGGTGTCAGGATTTCAGAAACCAGCCTCGCCGTCCTCGACCTCAAGGGTCATCATTCAATCCGGGTCCGTATTGGCGTCAAGGACGATGCCAAGCGTCCCGGCGGCATCAATATTTTCGGCAAGGGATTTGGAAATTACGATCAGGACATCCTGCTCAGGATCAAAACCGGTTGATATCATCAAATCGGGTCTCAAAAATAGCGCAGTGATTTCAATATATTGATTCCATTTACGACCGAGATTGTCAGTCAATTGTCAGACTTTTGGTGGTTTTTCGCTTGACGAATGGGTCCTGCTTCCCTTTGATATCGGATAAGGTGATGTAAATCATTATTTGTGATATTGAGGGAGGAATGCATGAAGGCAGCCATTACGGCGCATCCGCACTATGTTGTCTCGGAAATCGATCCGAGGCTCTACGGATCCTTTATCGAGCATCTGGGGCGGGCGGTCTACACCGGCATCTATGAGCCCGGCCATCCAACGGCAGATACCAATGGCATGCGTCAAGACGTCATCGATCTTGTCAGGGAACTCAGCGTTCCGATCGTCCGTTATCCCGGCGGCAATTTCGTGTCCGCTTACAATTGGGAGGATGGTGTCGGCCCCAAGGAAGAACGCCCGGTGCGCCTCGACCTCGCCTGGCACACGTCGGAAAGCAACGAAGTCGGCCTGCATGAATTTGCGAACTGGTGCGCGTCCGCCAACACCGAGATGATGCTTGCCGTCAATCTCGGCTCGCGTGGCCTCGATGAAGCACGCAACTTGCTTGAATACACCAATCATCCAGGCGGAAGTGAGTGGAGCGACAAGCGTATCGCCAACGGCCGCAAGGAGCCCTTCGACGTCAAGCTGTGGTGCCTCGGCAACGAAATGGACGGCCCCTGGCAGATCGGCCACAAGACCGCCGATGAGTATGGCCGCCTAGCCCATGAGACCGCCAAAGCCATGCGCGCTTTTTCCAAGTCGCTCGAACTGGTGGTCTGCGGCTCTTCGAATGCCAAGATGCCAACCTATCCTGAATGGGAGGCCACCGTTCTCGACCATACCTATAACGAGGTCGACTACATCTCGCTGCACATGTATTTCGACAACGAAGCCAATGACGCACCGAATTATCTCGCGATGAGCGAGAAGCTCGACGCCTACATCGTCTCGGTCGCCGGCGTCATCGACTATATCAAGGCCAAGAAGCGCTCCAGCAAGCAGGTCTACATCTCGTTCGACGAATGGAACGTCTGGTACCACTCCAAAGAGCAGGACAAGAAGATCCTCAGCGGCAATGACGGTTGGCCCTTCGCTCCACCATTGCTCGAAGACATCTACAATTTCGAGGACGTGCTGCAGGTTGGCCTGATCCTCAACACCTTCATCCGTCGTTCCGATGTGGTCAAGATCGCCTGCCTGGCGCAGCTGGTGAACGTGATCGCGCCGATCATGACCGTTCCGGATGGCCCAGCATGGCGCCAGACGATATTCTATCCCTATCTCTATGCCTCGATCTACGGACGTGGCAATGCGCTGGATCTTAAGCTGGACAGCCCGACCTACAAGTCCACCGTCGCGGGCGAGGTTTCCTGCGTCGACGTGGCCGGCGTGCATGACACCAAAACCGGCCATGTCACCTTCTTCGCCGTCAACCGGCATTCGAGCGAGGCGATCGAAACCGTGATCGACATCACCGGTTTCGGCGCGGCAGACATCGTTGATCACCAGGTGATAACGCACGTGGATTTGAAAGCCGTCAATTCGGCCGGGAATCCCGGCAACGTCGGCCCCAGGAAGGGGGAGGGCGCCTCAGTGGCTGGCGGCAGTCTGAGCCTATCGCTGCCGGCCTATTCCTACCAGATGATCCGCCTGAAACTCTGACCTCGGGCGAACCATCGAAAAGTGCATGCGCTGAGGAGGAGCGTCGACGTGACGGCCGAGATCGAAATCAGGAATGTGAGCAAGCATTTCGGTGCCATGACGGTGCTGGAGGATCTGTCGCTCTCCATCAAGGCACGCGAATTCATCGTGTTTCTCGGGCCGTCCGGATGCGGGAAATCGACGCTTCTGCGAATGATCGCAGGCCTCGAAACTGTTGATGGCGGGGAGATCGCCATCAACAACGAGCGTATCGATCATCTGCCGCCGGGCAAGCGCGGTATTGCCATGGTGTTCCAGTCCTATGCGCTTTATCCGCATATGAGCGTGCGCGACAACATGGCCTTCGGGCTTGAGAATATCGGCATGTCGCGCGAAGTCATTGACGCGCGGATCAACGAAGCCACCCGCATCCTCGAAATGGCGCACTTGCTCGAGCGCAAACCGGGTCAGCTCTCGGGCGGCCAGCGCCAGCGCGTCGCCATCGGCCGTGCGATCGTAAAGGAGCCGAAGGCGTTCCTGTTCGACGAGCCGCTCTCCAATCTCGATGCGGCTTTGCGGACCCGCACGCGCATCGAACTTGCCCAGCTTCACCAGCGCTTGCAATCAACAATGATCTTCGTCACCCACGACCAGGTCGAGGCGATGACGCTCGCCGACCGCATCGTCGTCATGAACAATCGCAGGATCGAGCAAATCGGCTCTCCCATGGAGATCTACGAGCGCCCCGCGACCAAATTCGTTGCAGGCTTCGTCGGCGCGCCGGCGATGAATTTTGTCGAGGCGACGCTCGACAGATCGGGTGCGAACGCCTCAGTCAGGTTGGCGGACGGGACGTCGGTTCAGACCGAGATCGCGTCCAGCCAGTTGACCGATCGCAAGCACAGCTTCGGCATCCGTTCGGAAGATGTCCGCATCGTTCCTGCAGGGCAGGGCAATACCGACGGGGTGGTCGATGTGCTCGAGCGGCTCGGCGAACGCACCTTGATCTACGCACGGCTGGGCGATGGCCAGCAGATCATCGGCTCCGATGTCGGCAACAGTCGTGTCGCTGTCGGCCACAAGGTCGGGCTAGCCTTCGATGGCCAGAAATCGCATCTGTTCAATGAGACAGGGCGCGCCTGGCACACGAGGGAGGCCTGACGTGGCCGATGGGTGGACGATGCCGCGGACCGCAACGCCGGCTGCCAGCGTCAGGGCCCCGAGCGTCGATATCTACGCGCCGCAATGGCGAAATTTCATTTTCGTCGCGCCATTCCTGTTCTTCTTCACGACGCTGCTCATCTTCCCGCTCCTCTGGGGGATGTGGCTGAGCTTCCACAAGGCCGACACTTTCTCGTCCGGAAATTTTGTCGGTCTTGGCAACTATATCAGGCTGTTTCACGACAAGGTGTTCCTGCAATCGGTCTGGAACACCTTCTACTTCGTGCTCCTGACGGTGCCGACGCTGGCGCTGATCGGCCTTTTCCTCGCGCTTTGCCTCAACCGCCGCACGCGCACTGCCGCTGTGCTGCGGACCCTGTTCTTTTCCTCCTCGGTGCTGTCGGTCACCATCGTCACACTGATCTGGCGCATCGTGTTCATTCCGAATGTCGGCCTGCTGTCGACGATCTACGGATGGTTTGGTGCCACCGCCCCAGCTTTCATTTCCGATCCAAGCCTTGCGATGATCGGTATCGCCGTTGCCACCGTCTGGTGGTGCATCGGTCTGCCGATGATGCTCTTTCTCTCGGCCTTGCAGCAGATACCGCAGGATATCTACGAAGCGGCGGCCCTCGACAATGCCAATCGCTGGCAGACCTTACGCTCGATCACGCTGCCGTCGATCAAACGCACTTTCGTCCTGGTGATCATCATCCAGATCGTGCTGCAATTCCAGCTGTTCGGCCAGGCCTGGCTGATGACGCGCGGCGGTCCCAACAACCTGACCAAGCCGATCGTGCTCTACATCTATGACACCGCATTCCGCCGCTGGGACCTGGGCATGGGTGCCGCGGCATCGGAAATCCTGTTCATCCTCATCCTGATCGCAGCCATGGCCCAGTACCTCGTCACACGCAACAAGACACACCAGGCATGAGTGCTCCAGCCTCCATCAAGGGACGGGCATTTGGCGACCGCGTGTTGTTGGCCCTCGTCATCCTGCTTTCGATCGTCATGATCGCCCCGGTTCTGTGGGTCATCGGCCTGTCGCTCAAGGAAAATGCCGAGCTGATGGCCGATCCGAATTCGGTGTTTCACGCGCCCTACACCCTCAAGAACTACCTCAACACCATTGGTACCTCGTCGGTATTCCTCTGGGTGGGCAACAGCATCATCGTCTCGGGCGGATTGACACTCGGCACGCTGGTTTTGTCATCGCTCGCCGGCTATGGTTTTGCACGGCTGAACTTCCCCGGCCGAAACATCCTGTTCGTGATCGTGCTCTTCGGTCTGGCGGTTCCGGAACAGGCCGTGCTTGTCGCCCGCCATCAGATCTTCAGCATACTGAAGTTCCACAACACCTATCACGGGCTCATTCTCCCCGGCCTGTCGGCTTCGTTCGGCGTCTTCCTGATGACCCAATATTTCAAGGCCATCCCGAAGGAGCTGGACGAAGCCGCCATGTTGGACAATGCCAGCCGGTTCAGGATTTTCTGGAAGGTGCTTTTGCCACTCACGGTGCCTGCACAGGCAACCCTCGGCATCTTCACCTTCCTTGGCGCATGGAACGACTATTTGTGGCCGCTGATCTCGGCAACCAAGAAGGACATGTACACGCTGACCGTCGGCATGGCTTCGACACAGACCAATTTCGCCCAGTCTGAAGGCATCGGCTTCCTGATGGCGCAGGCGGTGTTCGCCGGCGCGCCGATCCTCATCGTCTACCTCTTTTTCCAGAAATACATCGTTACGGCCGTCTCAGGCGCCGCGGTCCGATAACGAAATTGCCCGACGGCAGGGGAGTGCGCTGCGGCGACGGAAAGCATGAAGCCAATCCAGGGTGGAGAGGCGCAAACTCAGTAGGAGGAACTGATATGAAAATGCAGAAAATACTGTTTGCCGCGGTCTCCGCGGGGGTAATGCTGCTCGCCAGCCCGAGCCTTGCAGCGACGGAACTGACCGTGCAGCGCTTCTTCGGTGCCTGCGATGCCAATTTCGGCACCAACACCGATGTCGGCAAGGCCGTTGGCGAATGCGGCATCATCACGTCGCTGATCAACAAGTTCAACGCCGACAATCCCGATGTGCACGTCAATGTCACCACCGTGGAATGGCCGGGCTATGACCAGCTGACCGCACAGTTCGCTTCGGGCGATGCTCCAGACATCGTCACGATCCACGAATCCGCGCTGTCGGACTATCAGTCCAAGGGCCTGTTGATGCCGCTCGACGATCTCTTGAAGTCCATCGGCGTCACACCTGAAGCCTTCACGGACGCAGCGCGCAACGGCGCCACCAAAGACGGCAAGATCTACGGCTTGCCGATCGACAGCTGGACGATGCTCTATCACATCAATATGGATCTCTTCAAACAGGCTGGTCTCGTCAATGCCGACGGCACTCCGATGCTTCCGACATCGCCTGAGGAACTGCTCGCCCAGGCCGAACAGTTCAAACAGAAAACCGGCAAGCCCTACTTCGTTCAAAACCTGGCCAATGAGACGGCACTCTACACGCGCAATCTCTACACCTATCTCTTCCAGCAGGATTCCGACTTTTTTGCCGATCCGAAGCATGTGAAGCTCAATACGCCGGAAGCCAAGAAGGTCGTAGAGATGTACAAGGCGATCTTCGACAAGGGCTACACTACCAAGGACCTCGACTACGGCGGCGCTATCAACGCCTTCCTTGCCGGTGACGGTGGCGTTCAGCTCAACGGCACGTGGGTCGTCGGCGACAACAATGCCCAGTCCGAAACCAAGGGCACGGCGCTCAACAAGGGCGGCTACGCGGTCTACCCGTACCCGCAGCTGTTTGGCGGCGCCCATGCGCAATATGCCGATGGCCACACCTGGGCAGTCTCGCAGAAGGACCGCACGCCTGAACAGACCGCGGCCATCGGCAAGTTCCTGAAGTTCTTCGCCGACAACGACTTCGAATGGTCGCGCACCGGGCACCTGCCAGCATACAAGGCCATCATCACCTCGGACGCCTTCAAGGCACTGCCGCATCGCAACACGATTGCCGCCATCTCCGGTCTCGGCAGGCCGTTGCCGTCAGCGGTGCAGCGTCAGTTTGCGATCCAGGACATTGTCGGCGAAGAGATGAGCGCTGCAATCACCGGCCAGAAAGACGTCGACGCCGCGCTTGCGGACATGGAAAGCCGCGTCAACGAATTGCTTGCCAACATCTGACCACTGGTTTCCCGGGGAGTTGTCCCGACGCCCCCGCGGCTAGAAACAGTCGCGGGGGCTTTTTCTGTCAGATGACGAAGTGAGACCGTCGACCCTGTAAGGTACATGGGATATCGCGCTTTGACGCAACCACGGATGACGTTGAGCCTGTCGGATCCGAATGGAAATGACGCGGAGTACCCTGGATGTTCAGTCCCGGCATTTGCTGGAGCGGATTGAGTCCGAAACGTTCGGGTCATGTAGTCCACGCCCTGCAGATGAATTCATAGGCGTGAGGCCCTTGAGGGTTTTGAGCCTCCGGGCGAAGTTGTATGCGTAGCACTTGGCCAGCGCCCTCAAGCTCTCTTGACTATGTTGTATCGCTCGACGGACCGCCTCTGTCGTCGTGCCGCTCCCATGGAGAACCTGAGCCAGGCTGCCTCCTTTGATTCGGGAGACAAGAGTGCCCCATCAAAGCCTGGGATCAAACAGGCTTGCGGTCCCGATACTTCGTCCACTGCATGCGCCGTCGCGCGATATCGGGACGATCCTGCTCGACGGCGATCAGCGTCTTTTTTTGTGACTGAGCTTCTCGGCATGCACGAACTCCCACACCGAACGGTAGTCGACCCTCAGGCCACGCTCGCCAAGTTCGGCCACAAGGCCGCGCAAGGTGAAGTCCCTGTCGTGACAGCGTTCGATCAGCCAGTCGCGCCACGCTCCCGAGAGCTTCTTCGGTTTGTAGCCGCCGACCTGGCGAGGCGCAGCACTGCCAGTCTCTTCGACGCGCTTAAGCCACGCGATGGCCGCGCTGTAGCTGACGCCAAATCGAGCCGCCGCCGCGCGTCGCGGGAGCCCTTCCGTCTTGACCGCGGCTACAACCCGCTCGCGAAGGTCCATCGAATAGGCTGCCATCCATGCTGGCCTCCTCCCAGCATGCATGTTGAATCAGAACTGCGATGATTTGGGAATCCCACGACTCTTATAAATCTCATCCCGCTCTAGCGCGCTCGCCAGCTCTTATGATCTCTGCCCCATCGGGATGTAAGCCTTCGCCTTGGGGACCCGAAAGCCACGCTTGAAGCAAAAAGGGGAGGGACGGCCTCGTCCCCCATCAACGGGCAAGCACCTTCAAAGCCTTCTCGCTGATTTAAAGATCAACCAGACACAGCAAAGTCAGAGGACAAACATTTCGGCGAAATGGCCATTTTAGCGTGGAGAGGCGAACTCGGCGAGTTCGTCTGCCGCTTCACCGATACCGTGCGCGGCCGCGCGCTCGAGCCAAAGGCGAGCGGCAACCGGGTCGCGCTCCCCGGCGAGACCTTTCAAGAGATAACGTCCGAGCATGAGTTGGGCTTGGCTGTGCCCACGTCCGGCGGCGGCAGCGTACCATTTCTGCGCTGCTGTCTGGTCGACCGGCAGGCCGTGGCCGGCTCCGTACAGCGCGCCAAGCGCAAACATCGCCCCGGCGTGACCGTCGACGGCGGCCCGCTCAAACAGCTGCATTGCAGCCTCGGGCTCGGGCGCGCCTCCGCGCCCATTGAGTAGCATCTCGGCGAGCGCCACCCGGGCGTCGAGCACGCCGGCGTCGGCGGCCCGCGCAAACCACACGCGGGCCTGAGTTGGGTCGGCCGCCACGCCGCGTCCATCCTGGAGGAGGCGGGCATACATATATTGCGCCTCTGCGACGCCCTCGGCCGCGCGTCGCAGCCAGTGCGCCGCTTGCCCCTCGTTCTGGCGAACGCCGACGCCCTTGGCGAAACAGAGTCCAAGGTTGAATGCCGCGATGAGGTCGCCTGATGATGCGGCCGCCTCGAACCATCCGGCAACGCTTGCACCGTCGTCGGGCTCGCCGGCTCCTTTGAGGACAAGATTGGCGAGGTCGGTCTGTGCCTCCTGATTGCCGCCATTTGCAGAAGTGCGCAGCCAGCGTGCCCCTTCCTCGACGTCCTCGGCCACACCGTTTCCCGTCAAATAGAGCGAGGCCAAAGCGCGGGCGGCGGCCTGGTGGCCCGCTTCGGCCGCCCGCCGATACCAGTTCGCGGCTTCCGCAAAATCCGGTCGCTGCGTCTTCGCATAGCGATCGCCCAGGAGATAGGCTGCCTCGATATTGCCTGCCAAGGCGGCACGCCGCATCCACGCCTCTCCGGCAGCGACATCATGGTCGATGAGGCCACCATCGATCAACGCTAATCCCAACCGAAACTGGGCTGAAGGAAGGCCCTTTTCCGCTGCAGCCTGATAGAGTTGCGCAGCTGCAGCCATGTCGCGTTCCACGCCGAGCCCGTGCTCGCTAAGGACTGCGAGAAGATAGATTGCGGTCGGCAGGCCGGCGTCGGCCGCGCGTCTCACCTCGTCCGCAATCCTGGCCCTGTTCTCGCGCTTGCCGAGGCGAGCCAGCGACAAGGCAAAGCCCAGGCACCCTTCGGGGCAGCCGGCGGAAGCCGACTTCTCGTACCAGCGGTGTGCCGCATCGACATCGCGCATCGATGTGGGGCCGCTGGTAAGGATATAGCCGAGGATCGCCTGTCCCGTGGCCGAGCCTGCCTCGGCCGCCTTGGTGGCAAAGTCGAAAGCGGCCGTGAAGTCTGGTTTCCCCGAGGAATCAGGTTTGAACAAATGCCCGGATTCGGAGCCGCTGCCGTCAGCTTCCGCCGTCACCAGCCCGGTGACGTGGAGAGCGGCGAGGAGCGCCTGCGCATCGGCACTCCCATGGTTGGCTGCCCGAAGCAGCCATCGCGCGCCTTCCATGCGGCTCGGCGGCACACCCGAGCCTTCCAGATAGCACCGCGCGACCCGGTACTCGGCGTCGACAATCCCCGCGCGCGCCGCTACCGCCATCAGCGGAAAGGCTTCAGCGACCTTGCCGCTGTCAGACAGATGGATCGCCCGGCGTAACGATGCCGCCGGGCTGGCGAAACCAGTCAGCCGATCCAGGATTGTCATCGATCCGAGCCTTTGATTCCTCCGGTACTCTATGGCTCCCGCATCGCCTCCTGGCCGATCGGCAGCATCACACCGAGAATGTACTTGAGTATCGTGCGCCGGCCGACCTTGACGTCGGCGGTCACCGGCATGCCGGGGCTGACGGTGAACCCGGCGGGCACACCGTGGAGGGCGACCTGGTCGATGGAAATCCGCGTCCGATAGAACGGCTCGGCGTCGGAAGGCAGCATGGCCAGGGAGCTGTTCGGATCGCGCGCTTGCTCTTGCGCCGAGAAGGAGTCGGGGCTGAGTGCCCGCACAGTGCCATGGGCGAGGCCGTATTGCGAATAGGGGAAGGTGTCGAACTTGATGACCACCGGGTCGCCGACATGCACAAAACCGCTGCTCCTGCCAACGATGTTCGTCTCGATCTCGAGCGGCGCATCTTCTGGCACCAGCGTGATGAAGCGCTCGCCTGACTGCATGACCGAGCCGACGGAGACCTTTGCCACCGATTGAACGATGGCATCTGATTGGCTCCTCAACTCGACCAACTGGTTTCGAAGCTTTGCCTTGTTGAGGAGTTCGCGGGCGTCGGAGATCCGCGAGCTCGCTTCCGACAGGCTTTGCGAGACTTCACCCCGCCAGCCCTGAATGTAGCCGTCGCGCTCGGCGGCCACGCCTGCTTGCTGGCGCTTGGCGGCCTCGGCGGTCTGCTCGGCATTGCCGAGCGCCCGGGACATTTCCGCCCGGTTGTCCTCGGCCAGGAGCGTGTTGAGGCGGCTTCCCACCTGCCTTGCCTCGAGCTGCTTGCGCATCTGTTCGATCGAGTCGGCGACCGTGAGTCGCTGGCGATAGCCGTCGGCATCCGATTGCGATCGCGAAATCACCGAACTGAGTTCGTCACGTTGGCGTTCGAAACTCTCCACCTTGGCGTCGTAAACCGCCTTGCGGTGTTCGAATATCGACATCTGCAGGGTCCAGCTCGGATCGAGGCCGTTATAGGTGAATGCCTGCCCGCTGGCCTCCGCCTTCAACCGCGCCACCTCGGCTTCAAGCGTCGAAACCTGCATCGCCAGCGCCGCCAGGTCGGCTGAGGCAAAGGTCGCGTCGAGGCGGGCAAGCAACTGGCCGGCCTGGACGCGCTGTCCCTCCCGCACCTCGATCGAGCGAACAATCGCTGTATCCAGCGGTTGCACGACTATGTTGGGGGATTGCGATACCACCAGCCCTCTGGTCGTTACGACCTGATCGACCGGCATCAGCCCAGCCAGGGCGATCAGCGCGATGACCAGGCTGGAAACGATCCAGACGATGCCGCGCGCAGCCCGTGGAACAGGCGCGTTGGCGACAGCCGTCGACGGCCATTGGAACTCGAGTATGGCCGGCGTCGTCGGATCCCTCGTTTCCATCCGATGCCGCCGAGCGGGGAGGGCGGTGAGAGAGGTGCTACTCATGATTGCCAGACCTGATGCGAGTGAGCCGCGCGACATGGTCAAACCAACCGCGGCGGAACGGCGACCGGGCGGCCGTGGCGGCCGTCGAGGTGCCGGTTCTGCTGCGACCACAACTGGCGATAGAGCGCGCATCGTTCCAGCAGGGTCGCGTGCGGCGCGACGTCGAGAACCTTGCCCTGATCCATGACCAGTATGTTATCGCACTCGGTAAGCGAGGAGAGCCGGTGCGAAACGATGATCATCGTGCGCCCGCTGGCGATGCGCATGAGGTTGGCGCTGACCACCGCTTCGCTCTCCGGGTCGAGTGCGCTGGTCGCTTCGTCGAGGATGAGGATGGTCGGATCGTGGATGAGGGCGCGCGCGATTGCCAGCCGCTGCTTTTGACCGCCTGACAAATTGGGCGAACCTTCCTCGATGTAGGTGTCGTAGCCATTGGGCATGCGTTCGATGAATTCCTGGGCTCCGGCGAGGTGCGCCGCACGCATGGCATCGGAAAGCGTCAGGCCTGCGCGCCCGGCGATGATGTTGTCGCGGATCGATCCGCGGAACAGAAAGTTGTCTTGGAGGACCACGCCGAGCCCTTGGCGAAGATGGCGAAGGTTGATCTCCTTGAGGTCGACGCCATCGAGCTTGAGGAACCCGCTGTAGTCGCGGTTGATTCCTTGCAGGAGGCGCGCGATGGTCGACTTTCCCGAACCGCTGCGCCCGACAATGCCAAACATGCTGCCGGCGGGAATGTGGAAGCTGACCCGGTCGAGCGCCGGTGTCTTTGTCGCGATATAGCTGAAGGTCAGGTCGCTGAACGTGACCTCGCCGACGAGCCTGGGCCTGAGGCCGGTGGAATTCGAACTGCTCTCCAGCGGCCGGTTGAGAACCGAC
This sequence comes from Mesorhizobium sp. ESP7-2, assembly GCF_020164715.1. NCBI lineage: Bacteria > Pseudomonadati > Pseudomonadota > Alphaproteobacteria > Hyphomicrobiales > Phyllobacteriaceae > Mesorhizobium > Mesorhizobium sp. ESP7-2. The sequence continues at coordinate 12,684 of NZ_JAIUGQ010000002.1, read as the reverse complement.
GCTGCCTCGCCGATCGCCGCACCGACCTCCTCGTAGTCTTCGACCAGTCGCGCCAAGCCGACCAGCGGCTGCGCTACACGCTGGGAGATCATCATGAAGGCGAACAGGCCGCCGACCATATAGCCCGAGCGGTCGTTCATCGCGAGATAGGCGCCGATCAGCATGGTGCCGAGCACCATCAAACGTTCGATAGGCGTGACCATGGTCTGTGGCCAGCTTGCCAGCTGTCCAAAGGCGAGACGCGCCTTTCCCGCTTCCGCCACCCGCTCGTCCCAGAGCGCCTTGCGCTGCGGCTCGAGGCCGAGCGCCTTCACCGTCTTGATGCCGACGACAGTTTCGCCGAGCGCCGCCGCCTTCCAGGTCTCTGCTTCGACCACCCTCTGGTATCTCCGGCGCAGCGGTCTGAGAAACGCAAGGATGATCAGCATGATCACGACCGCGCAGGTCAGCACGATCCAGGCGAGGCTAGCGTTGATATAGAACATGACCGGCACCAGCACGCAGAGCGTGATCATATCCAGGAACGTGCTGAGGAGCTTTCCGGTCAGGAATTCGCGGATACGATAGACTTGAGCCAAGTGATACATCGTCTCGCCAGCCGGATGGCGCTCGAAATAATCGAGCGGCAGGCGCAAGAGCCGGCTGAAGACGTGCAGCTGCAGCTTGGTGTCCAGACGCGCGCCGACGACATTGATGATCAGTCGCCGCGCATGGCCAAGGAGTGTCTCGTAGACGAAAACCACGGCGATCACCGCGGACAACAGCACCAGCGTCGAGATGCTGTTGAACTGCAGCACCTTGTTGACCACCGTCATGACAATGAGCGGCGGCAGGATGGTAAGGACGCTCAGCGTGAACGAGGCGATGGTGATATCGCGCAAGGCATGGCTTTCGAGACGCACCAGTTCAGCGAGCCAGCGAAGGGTGAAGGGGGCGTCCGCCGCGACATAGGACCGTGTGGCGCGCAGCAGCAGTGCCTCGCCCGTCCAAACCTGCGACAGCCGCAACTCGTCAATGGCGACGGCTTCACCATCGTCGGGTGCATCCGCACTTTTCAGGAAGACGACGTTTCGCTCGGCGCTCGCGCCGATAAGCAAAGCCGCGCCGCCATCGTTGAACAACAAGACGACTGGTCCGGCGTCCTGGAAGCGCAGAAGGTGGGACCAGCGTATGCGCACGGCGCGTGACCACATGCCGGCGTCCTGCGCCCACTGCGACAGATCGGCGGCGGCCGGAACCGCGCTCACGGCCTTGAATTCGTTGGGGTCAAGTTCGACGCCATGATAGCGGGCGGCCCGCAGCATCGCCTTGAGGCGTGGCCCGATCATGTCGCATTCGGCGGGACCGCCAGGAGTTTGCGCCGCCGGATCGGGACCGCTCGCCTGGTCGGCCGCGCCTTCGGTGCCGGCGCGGATCGAGACCGGCTGGATTTCCGGGTTCACGGTGATGTTCACCATGGACTTGCCTTCCGGTACGCGGGCGAACTCACCGATGCCCTGAGCAATTTGCCTCCGCCGAGGTCACCGTTCATCCCCCTTTTGTACTCCGAATTGATCCACAGCGCGACTCTCATGCCAATCCTTTTCGCGCGCGGATTTCGCATTGGCGCCGCCCGCGCGTCAGTCCTCAAATTTGGACCGTCTCCGTTGTCAACATTCCCGCTCACTCATGCGGCTTCAGAAGATCCTTCAGCGTCGTCTTGACGGTGTGGTCGTTGCTGGCATAGCCGGCGCCATGCTTGGTCTGGTCCGAGGTGAGATCGGTGCTCGCCCCAGACGGCTTGTTGTGGTCATTGCCAGATCCGCCGATCGTCTTGAGGACATTGAGCAGGTCTGTCGTCACCGTCGTGGCCGCAAGGCCGATCAGGCTGCGGAACGACGTATGACCGCCGGGGTCACTGCCCGTCGAACTCGACTGCAGGAATTGCGGCGAGTCCTTGAGCCCCAGCGTGCTGGCTGTGACCTTGGCGTTATTACCGCCATTTCCGTTGCCGGAATTGCCCTGTCCCTGGTGTGAGCTGTTGTCGGCATTGTTATGGTCGCCGGAATTACCAGGCGCGGGCTGTTCTCCGTTACCGTGGCCGTTGTTGGCATGACCAGTCTCACCACCACCCGAACCGGTTCCTCCGGTCGGCCCTGTCGGACCAGGCGAGCCTGTTGGACCGGTTGAGCCGGTCGCTCCGGTGCCTCCAGTCGAGCCGGTCGCTCCTGTCGAACCAGTTGCCCCGGTCGAGCCGGTCGCTCCGGTCGAGCCCCTCGAACCAGTTGCCCCGGTCGAACCAGTCGCTCCGGTCGAGCCAGTTGCACCTGTCGAGCCTGTTGCCCCGGTAGAGCCCGTGGCACCTGTCGAGCCGGTTGCTCCAGTAGAGCCTGTTGCTCCGGTCGAGCCGGTTGCTCCGGTCGAGCCAGTCGCTCCGGTCGAGCCGGTCGAGCCGGTCGCACCGGTCGAGCCAGTGGCACCAGTCGAACCCGTTGCACCTGTCGAACCCGTTGCTCCGGTCGAGCCGGTTGCTCCTGTGGAGCCTGTTGCTCCGGTCGAGCCCGTGGAACCAGTCGCTCCCGTTGCACCTGTCGAGCCAGTTGCTCCGGTAGAGCCAGTCGCTCCGGTCGAACCCGTTGCACCTGTCGAGCCAGTTGCTCCGGTAGAGCCAGTCGCTCCGGTCGAACCCGTGGCGCCGGTCGAGCCTGTTGCTCCAGTCGAGCCGGTCGCTCCGGTAGAGCCAGTGGCGCCTGTCGAGCCAGTGGCACCTGTCGAGCCGGTTGCGCCCTTCGGCCCGGTGTCGCCCCTCGGTCCGGTCGCTCCGGTTGCACCCTTCGGTCCGGTGTCGCCCTTTGGCCCGGTCGCTCCGGTCGAACCGGTTGCACCCTTCGGCCCGGTGTCGCCCTTTGGCCCGGTCGCTCCGGTCGAACCGGTTGCGCCCTTGGGTCCAGTATCGCCCTTGGGTCCAGTATCGCCCTTGGGTCCGGTATCGCCCTTCGGTCCAGTTGCGCCGGTCGAGCCTGTGGCACCAGTGGAGCCCGTTGCTCCGGTACCGCCGGTCGAGCCGGTCGCACCGGTCGAGCCAGTGGCTCCCGCCGCGCCTGTGGCTCCGGTAGAGCCTGTTGCGCCGGTGCTGCCAGTCGCGCCGGTTGCACCTGTGGCTCCAGTCGAGCCCGTCGCTCCGGTATCGCCCGTGGCCCCAGGCGAACCCGTAGCGCCCGTATCGCCGGTTGCACCAGTCGAGCCTGTGGCACCGGTTGAGCCTGTCGCCCCGGTATCGCCAGTCGCGCCAGTCGAACCAGTGGCCCCGGTATCGCCAGTGGCGCCGGTTGCTCCGGTCGACCCAGTCGCTCCCGTATCGCCAGTTGCCCCAGTCGCGCCTGTGGCACCAGTATTGCCGGTCGCGCCTGTTGCCCCGGTTGCTCCGGTCGAGCCAGTTGCACCCGTATCGCCGGTTGCTCCGGTCGAACCCGTGGCACCTGTTGCTCCGGTCGCACCTGTGGCGCCGGTTGCTCCAGTCGAACCTGTGGCTCCAGTAGCCCCGGTCGCACCTGTGGCTCCGGTGGCTCCAGTCGAGCCGGTGGCTCCCGTATCGCCAGTTGCGCCGGTCGCACCGGTATCGCCGGTTGCGCCTGTGGCACCCGTGTCGCCGGTCGCGCCTGTCGAACCCGTGGCGCCCGTATCGCCAGTTGCTCCAGTCGAACCTGTCGCTCCGGTATCGCCAGTGGCGCCGGTTGCTCCAGTCGAACCTGTGGCGCCCGTATCGCCGGTCGCACCCGTGGCTCCGGTTGCGCCAGTCGAGCCGGTGGCACCCGTATCGCCGGTGGCACCTGTGGCTCCAGTCGAACCTGTGGCGCCGGTATCGCCGGTCGCACCTGTGGCTCCGGTTGCTCCGGTCGAACCTGTGGCGCCCGTCTCACCGGTCGCCCCCGTGGCTCCAGTCGAACCCGTGGCTCCAGTATCGCCAGTTGCTCCAGTCGAGCCTGTCGCGCCGGTATCGCCGGTTGCTCCAGTTGCGCCAGTCGAACCTGTCGCTCCAGTATCGCCAGTGGCGCCGGTTGCTCCGGTCGAACCCGTGGCGCCGGTATCACCGGTCGCGCCAGTTGCACCCGTATCGCCGGTCGCGCCTGTGGCTCCAGTTGCTCCCGTCGATCCGGTGGCGCCGGTATCACCGGTCGCGCCTGTGGCACCAGTCGAACCCGTGGCACCCGTATCGCCAGTTGCTCCAGTCGATCCGGTTGCGCCGGTATCGCCGGTCGCGCCTGTGGCCCCGGTTGCTCCGGTCGAGCCAGTTGCACCCGTATCGCCGGTCGAACCCGTGGCGCCTGTATCGCCAGTTGCTCCTGTGGCTCCCGTCGCACCGGTGGCTCCGGTTGAACCTGTGTCGCCGGTGGCGCCGGTCGAGCCAGTAGCGCCAGTGTCGCCAGTTGCACCAGTAGATCCTGTGGCGCCGGTTGAACCCGTGGCGCCCGTATCACCGGTCGAGCCAGTGGCTCCGGTATCGCCCGTTGCCCCAGTCGAGCCTGTGGCACCAGTGTCGCCGTTCGCACCAGTCGAACCCGTGGCACCCGTATCGCCGGTGGCACCGGTTGCTCCGGTCGAGCCAGTTGCACCCGTGTCGCCAGTTGCACCAGTAGATCCTGTAGCCCCGGTCGCACCCGTATCGCCGGTCGCACCTGTGGCCCCGGTTGCTCCAGTTGAGCCCGTGGCACCAGTGTCGCCGGTTGCTCCTGTGGCTCCGGTTGCGCCAGTCGAGCCCGTGGCGCCGGTATCGCCGGTTGCGCCAGTGGCCCCGGTTGCACCGGTCGAACCCGTGGCACCGGTATCGCCGGTTGCGCCTGTGGCCCCGGTTGCTCCAGTCGAACCCGTAGCGCCAGTATCACCGGTCGCGCCGGTGGCACCTGTGGCTCCAGTCGAGCCAGTCGCTCCGGTATCGCCGGTCGCACCTGTGGCTCCAGTCGAACCTGTGGCGCCGGTATCGCCGGTTGCTCCGGTCGAGCCGGTTGCGCCAGTATCACCGGTCGCGCCTGTGGCTCCAGTCGAACCTGTGGCGCCGGTTGCACCGGTCGACCCAGTTGCACCCGTATCGCCAGTCGCACCAGTCGATCCGGTTGCGCCTGTATCGCCGGTCGCACCAGTCGAACCCGTGGCACCCGTATCGCCGGTGGCACCGGTTGCTCCGGTCGAGCCAGTTGCACCCGTATCGCCGGTCGCACCTGTGGCGCCTGTGGCGCCGGTTGCTCCAGTCGAACCCGTTGCCCCAGTCGAGCCAGCCGCTCCGGTATCGCCCGTTGCCCCAGTCGAACCTGTGGCTCCGGTCGCTCCAGTCGAGCCTGTAGCGCCAGTGTCGCCGGTTGCTCCGGTCGAACCCGTAGCGCCAGTATCACCGGTCGCGCCTGTGGCCCCAGTCGAACCTGTGGCTCCGGTCGCGCCTGTGGCTCCGGTAGCTCCGGTCGAACCCGTGGCACCGGTATCGCCGGTGGCACCTGTGGCGCCCGTTGATCCGGTCGAACCGGTATCGCCGGTCGCGCCGGTTGCTCCAGTCGAACCTGTGGCGCCGGTATCGCCGGTCGCACCTGTGGCTCCGGTATCGCCGGTCGCGCCTGTGGCACCTGTTGCTCCGGTCGCACCTGTGGCACCCGTGTCGCCGGTCGCACCCGTGGCGCCGGTATCGCCAGTGGCTCCCGTCGAGCCGGTTGCGCCTGTATCGCCGGTTGCGCCTGTTGCGCCAGTCGCTCCGGTATCGCCGGTTGCACCTGTGGCTCCGGTTGCTCCAGTCGAACCCGTGGCGCCGGTATCGCCGGTTGCTCCGGTCGCGCCAGTTGCACCCGTATCACCGGTCGCGCCTGTGGCGCCCGTTGCTCCGGTCGCACCCGTGGCGCCGGTATCGCCGGTTGCTCCGGTCGACCCAGTTGCACCCGTATCACCGGTCGCGCCTGTGGCTCCGGTTGCTCCAGTCGAACCCGTAGCGCCAGTATCACCGGTCGCGCCTGTGGCTCCAGTCGAGCCTGTGGCGCCGGTATCGCCGGTCGCACCTGTGGCTCCAGTCGAACCCGCAGCGCCGGTATCACCGGTTGCGCCTGTGGCTCCGGTTGCCCCAGTCGAACCCGTGGCGCCGGTATCGCCGGTTGCTCCGGTCGAGCCAGTTGCACCCGTATCGCCGGTGGCACCTGTGGCTCCAGTCGAACCCGTGGCGCCGGTATCGCCGGTCGCACCTGTGGCTCCGGTGGCACCCGTATCGCCGGTGGCACCTGTGGCTCCAGTCGAACCCGTGGCGCCCGTATCGCCAGTTGCTCCAGTCGAGCCTGTCGCGCCGGTATCGCCAGTGGCGCCGGTTGCTCCGGTCGAACCCGTCGCGCCCGTGTCGCCGGTCGCACCTGTGGCTCCGGTTGCCCCAGTTGAGCCCGTGGAGCCTGTTTCGCCAGTTGCACCTGTGGCTCCGGTCGAACCCGTGGCGCCTGTATCGCCGGTCGCACCTGTGGCTCCGGTTGCTCCGGTCGAACCCGTGGCACCCGTGTCGCCGGTCGCGCCGGTGGCGCCGGTTGCTCCAGTCGAACCCCTGGCACCCGTATCGCCAGTCGCGCCTGTGGCTCCGGTCGCTCCAGTCGAGCCTGTGGCGCCCGTGTCGCCGGTCGCACCGGTCGAACCCGTCGCGCCCGTATCACCGGTCGCGCCTGTGGCTCCAGTTGCGCCAGTCGAACCCGTGGCGCCGGTATCGCCAGTCGCGCCTGTGGCTCCGGTTGCTCCAGTCGAACCCGTAGCGCCAGTATCACCGGTCGCGCCTGTGGCTCCGGTTGCCCCAGTCGAACCCGTGGCGCCGGTGTCGCCGGTTGCACCTGTGGCTCCAGTCGAACCCGTGGCACCCGTATCGCCAGTTGCTCCAGTCGAGCCTGTCGCGCCGGTATTGCCAGTGGCGCCGGTTGCTCCCGTCGATCCGGTTGCGCCCGTATCGCCGGTCGCACCCGTGGCTCCGGTTGCCCCAGTTGAGCCCGTGGAGCCTGTTTCGCCAGTTGCTCCTGTGGCTCCGGTTGCTCCGGTCGAGCCCGTAGCTCCAGTCGAGCCAGTCGCTCCGGTTGCGCCAGTCGAACCTGTGGCGCCCGTATCGCCGGTCGCACCTGTGGCTCCAGTCGAACCCGTAGCGCCGGTATCACCGGTTGCGCCTGTGGCTCCGGTTGCCCCAGTCGAACCCGTGGCGCCGGTATCGCCGGTCGCGCCTGTGGCACCGGTTGCTCCAGTCGAACCCGTGGCACCCGTATCGCCGGTCGCACCTGTGGCTCCGGTTGCTCCAGTCGAGCCCGTGGCACCGGTGTCGCCAGTTGCACCTGTGGCACCTGTTGCCCCGGTCGAACCCGTGGCTCCGGTATCGCCAGTCGCACCTGTGGCTCCAGTTGCTCCAGTCGAGCCCGTCGCTCCGGTATCGCCGGTGGCCCCGGTTGCTCCAGTCGAACCTGTGGCGCCGGTATCGCCGGTCGCACCTGTGGCTCCGGTTGCACCGGTCGAGCCTGTGGCACCCGTATCGCCAGTTGCTCCGGTCGAGCCCGTGGCGCCTGTATCGCCAGTCGCGCCTGTGGCACCTGTCGCTCCAGTCGACCCCGTGGCACCAGTGTCGCCGGTTGCTCCGGTCGAACCCGTAGCGCCAGTATCACCGGTCGAGCCTGTGGCACCCGTATCGCCAGTTGCGCCCGTGTCGCCGGTCGCGCCTGTGGCGCCAGTGGCTCCGGTATCACCGGTCGAGCCCGTGGCTCCGGTTGCTCCGGTCGAACCTGTGGCGCCTGTATCGCCAGTTGCGCCTGTGGCTCCCGTCGCACCGGTGGCTCCGGTTGAACCTGTGTCGCCGGTAGCGCCGGTCGAGCCAGTGGCGCCAGTGTCGCCAGTTGCACCAGTAGATCCTGTAGCGCCGGTTGATCCGGTTGCGCCCGTATCGCCGGTCGCACCTGTGGCTCCAGTCGAACCCGTAGCGCCGGTATCACCGGTTGCGCCTGTGGCTCCGGTTGCCCCAGTCGAACCCGTGGCGCCGGTATCGCCGGTTGCTCCGGTCGAGCCAGTTGCACCCGTATCGCCGGTCGCACCTGTGGCGCCGGTTGCTCCAGTCGAACCCGTTGCCCCAGTTGAGCCCGTAGAGCCTGTTTCGCCTGTGGCGCCGGTTGCTCCGGTCGAACCCGTCGCGCCGGTGTCGCCAGTCGCACCTGTGGCGCCGGTTGCTCCAGTCGAACCCGTCGCGCCGGTGTCGCCGGTCGCACCTGTGGCTCCGGTCGCTCCGGTCGAACCCGTGGCACCGGTATCGCCTGTGGCACCTGTTGCTCCGGTCGAACCCGTGGCGCCCGTATTACCGGTCGCACCTGTGGCTCCGGTTGCGCCAGTCGAACCTGTGGCGCCCGTGTCGCCGGTCGCGCCTGTGGCTCCGGTAGAACCCGTAGCGCCCGTATCGCCAGTTGCGCCTGTAGTTCCGGTCGAACCCGTTGCACCTGTATCTCCGGTCGCTCCGGTCGAACCCGTGGCACCCGTATCGCCAGTCGCGCCTGTGGCTCCAGTCGAGCCTGTGGCACCGGTATCGCCGGTTGCACCGGTGGCTCCAGTTGCTCCGGTCGAACCCGTGGCGCCCGTGTCGCCGGTCGAACCTGTGGCTCCAGTTGCTCCGGTCGAACCCGTGGCGCCCGTGTCGCCGGTCGAACCTGTGGCGCCGGTTGCTCCAGTCGAACCTGTGGCGCCGGTATCGCCGATCGCGCCTGTGGCGCCTGTGGCACCAGTCGAACCCGTGGCACCCGTATCGCCAGTTGCGCCCGTGTCGCCGGTCGCGCCTGTGGCTCCGGTTGCTCCGGTTGCTCCGGTTGCTCCGGTCGAGCCCGTCGCACCCGTATCGCCGGTCGCGCCTGTTGCTCCGGTTGCCCCAGTCGAGCCTGTGGCACCAGTGTCGCCGGTCGCACCAGTCGAACCCGTGGCGCCCGTATCGCCAGTCGCACCTGTGGCTCCGGTTGCCCCAGTTGAGCCCGTGTCGCCGGTCGCGCCGGTTGCTCCAGTCGAGCCAGTCGCTCCGGTAGCGCCGGTCGCACCTGTTGCTCCGGTCGAACCCGTAGCTCCGGTTGAGCCAGTCGCGCCGGTCGAACCTGTGGCGCCCGTTGAACCCGTGGCGCCGGTTGAGCCTGTGGCCCCGGTCGAACCCGTGGCCCCGGTCGAACCTGTGGCGCCCGTTGAACCTGTGGCGCCGGTCGAACCAGTCGCGCCAGTTGAACCCGTGGCGCCGGTTGAGCCTGTGGCGCCGGTCGCACCCGTGGCGCCCGTTGAACCTGTGGCTCCGGTTGAGCCAGTCGCGCCGGCCGCACCCGTATCGCCGGTCGCGCCCGTGGGGCCGGTGGGACCGACTCCGCCAGACGCCGGAGTGGCTACCAGCACAATGTTCGAGGAACCCTGGCCACCCGGACCACTGTTGCCACCGCCGTTGATGCCAGAAGAATCGACAACATAAATATCAAACTGGCCAGAAAGAGGAGTTGCGGTCGTATTTAAGTTGTATGTGCCAGATGGCAACGTTACGGAGACGTTGAAGCTTGGCCCAGTAGAAACGTTCCAACTCTGTGTCTCGCCAATAATAACTAAGTTACCCGAGCTATCTTTCGTTACAATGTAATATATCTGGTTTGCGGCAGTATTAGAGACGTCAAGGCTCCCAGTGAGCGAGACATTTGTCTCGCCGGTGAGAACAAGAGCCAACACCCCCGCGTACGCCTCTACTCCCGTCGGCGTCAGCGGCGGCTCAGGGGTGGGTCCGCTTACTCGCAGCGCCAGCTCCCAAGTGCCGCCGAGCGCGGCCGCGCCGACGCGCCCTGTAGCCCCGCGGATGTCGACGCCAACAGCGTCAGAAAGCGCGTCGAGAAAGGCCTCGCCAGCATCTCCCTGAGCGGTGTCGCAGCACCACAGGCGCACCTCGCCGTCCGCAGAAAGGGCGTGGCCAATAGCGGCAAGGTAGCCGCTGTCGTGCGCGAGCGTGGCAGCGGACCAGGGTCCGTCGCTGAAACCCACGTGCCCGGGCGCGCCGTGGGCGATGACGTGCACTGCCGCCAGACCGCTTCGGTAGGCGAGGGCCTCGGCCATCTGCAGCGCCGCCGGGCGGCCGGTCTCAAGCAATACCGGATCGACGTCGGGCCTCAGGCCGGCGGTGATAGTCTCGATGTCGCTTACAGCAGGATCAATGAAAAGGACTTCCGACTTAGGCATCATGACGAGCCTCCCGGGTGTCCTTACCGCCGACGCTGAACTGAGATTTTTCTGAGATCGTGAAGTTGGCAGGTATGAATTTGCCGCTCTCGTCCACTCTGCCGGCCACATAAGTTTCGTTTGCGCTGGGTACGGTGACCGTGATCGAAAACCTCGGAATGTTGGCGTGGCCAGGCAACGAGAAGCTAGCTACGACGCGCTTGTCTGTTGAACTAACGACGACATAGGTGACGTTTTCTGCCGCATCGTAAGGCACATCACCAGAAACGATCCGATGAACGCCGGCCAACAGCCCGGCATAAGCCTCCAAGCCTCGGCCAGTCAGCGGCGGTTGCGGCGGCATTCGCGCCCGAATAGCGAGCTCCCAGCTTCCGCCAAGGGCCGCAGAGCCGACGGGCTTCGTGGCGGCCCGGACGTCCACGCCCACAGCGCGGGCGAGCGCTCCGACGAAGGTCCGGCCGGCCTGGCCCTGGCCCGCATAACAGCTCCACACCATAAGTACGTTGTCCTCGCCCAGCGCCCGCCCGATCGCCGCCAAATCCTCGGCGTCTCCCTCCAGCGTCTGCGCCGACCACTCGCCGGCCGCGAAGCTCACTCGCCCCGGCGCGCCGTGCGCGATGATGTGCATGGCGTCGAGCTCGTCGCGGCCTTCGAGCGCCAGCGCTATCTGGCGCGCTGCCGGGCGCCGGGCGTCGAGCACGATCGCCTCAACCCGTGGCCTCAGGTTGGCGAGGATCGTGCCGAGATCGGGTACGGAGGGATCGACAAAAAGGAGTTCGGAGGGCGCATCGGTCCGCGCCTTCGGGCGATCAGTCGCAGCGTCCGGCAGCGGCCGGGGCCCGTCGAACCGCGGGAATGCACCAATGCCCCCACGGGGCACACGCGACGACGCTTGACTCACAGCCACCCACTCCCATCACCCGTGCCGCCGATGTTTCGACGGCAACTCGCGAGTGAACTCCGGAATGGGAAACTGTCTGCCTTCCGCCGAGGACAGACATAGACGCGACATGTCACGATGCGCCTTGTAGACGCACCTTCTTCATGCGCGAAATTGCCTTGCTACCCAGATCCCTGCCCAACCCGCCTGCACAGATCTTGCGGCCACCGGCCGTGCGATCCGCGGGCATCCGCCCATACCCATACATTAGTAAATTCGAAAATTAGGGATTTGTAAACTATTAAGTAGGGAATTGGTAAATTGCCCAAAACGAGGCAGCAGACCTCGGTCAATATTTGAGGGTCGGACTCGCGCAAATTGTTCCTGAAAATCGAAGACTTGCCGGCTTCCTTTCAGTTGCTGCGAATGCTGCGAATTACCGCCATGGCCGGCCGCGGAGCTTGCTGAAGTGCCAGCTGGCGCTGACCATGATCGGCGATCCAGGCGCCGCAGGGCGACTGCCGGAGCCGACAAGGAAGAATAATCAGCGCGCGGGCTTCCAGCGAAGCCCGCGCGCTCGTTCTCGACCTGGACCAGCCGGGTCCATTCGCCGCTCACTCATGCGGCTTCAAGAGATCCTTCAGGGATGTCTTGACGGTGTGGTCGTTGCTGGCGTAGCCGGCGCCAGGCTTGGTCTGGTCCGAGGTGAGATCCGTGCTCGCCCCAGACGGTTTGTTATGGTCGTTGCCAGATCCGCCGATCGTCTTGAGGACATTGAGCAGGTCTGTCGTCACCGTCGTGGCCGCAAGCCCGATCAGGTTGCGGAACGACGCATGACCGCCGGGGTCACTGCCGGTCGAACTCGACTGCAGGAATTGCGGCGAGTCCTTCAGCCCCAGCGTGCTGGCCGTGACGTTGGCGTTGTGGCCGCCATTTCCGTTGCCGGAGTTGCCCTGTCCCTGGTGCGAGCCGTTGTCGGCATTGTTATGGTCGCCGGAATTACCAGGCGCGGGCTGTTCTCCGTTACCGTGGCCGTTATTGGCATGACCAGTCTCACCACCACCCGAACCGGTTCCTCCGGTCGGCCCTGTCGGACCTTGCGAGCCTGTTGCACCAGTCGCACCAGTCGAGCCGGTCGCTCCGGTAGAGCCAGTCGCTCCGGTCGAGCCTGTGGCACCGGTGGCACCAGTCGAGCCAGTCGCTCCGGTCGCGCCGGTCGAACCAGTTGCTCCGGTCGCGCCGGTCGCTCCGGTAGAGCCAGTCGCTCCGGTCGAGCCTGTGGCACCGGTGGCACCAGTCGAGCCAGTCGCTCCGGTCGCGCCGGTCGAACCAGTTGCTCCGGTCGCGCCGGTTGCTCCGGTCGCGCCGGTTGCTCCGGTAGAGCCGGTTGCTCCGGTAGAGCCAGTCGCTCCGGTTGCGCCGGTATCGCCAGTGGCACCAGTCGCTCCGGTCGCCCCGGTGTCGCCAGTCGCTCCGGTTGCGCCGGTCGCGCCGGTTGCGCCGGTTGCACCGGTCGAACCAGTCGCTCCGGTCGCCCCGGTGTCGCCAGTCGCTCCGGTTGCGCCGGTCGAGCCTGTGGCACCGGTAGAGCCAGTCGCTCCGGTATCACCCGT
>NZ_JAIUGQ010000019.1:0-114061 GCF_020164715.1 Mesorhizobium sp. ESP7-2 | reverse complement strand
AAAAGGCCGGATGGAGCCCCGACTACCTCGCCTCAATCCTCGGTCAACTTCCCCGTTAACCTGGATTCGCAGCCCTGCGGTGGGCGAGACGGCGAAGCTGCCGATCTCCCCCCTCGTGGGGGAGATGCCCGGCAGGGCAGAGGGGGGCGCGAAGGATCGCTACGCAGCGGTACTTGTGTTCACACGTGCGGCCGCTTGGCATCGCCTGGGGGAATGCCGTCGGTTGGCAGGGAAAACCTCGAGATGTTGGCGGGACAGCGCCCCCCCTCTGGCCTGCCGGCGTTCGTCGTTCGGAAGCCAAGCAATTGGCTTTCCGCCCGCTTCGCGGACCACTCCTCAACCCCCACGAGGGGGGAGATCGGCAGCTTTGTCCTACAACAACCCCGCCTGCTCGGCCTCTTTGCGTAGGTTCTGGCGTGGCCTCGGGCCGATCTGCTGGATCACCAATCCGGCCGCCAGTGAGCCAAGATCGCCGCAGGTCTGGAGATCGCAGCCCTGTGTATAACCATGCAGGAAACCGGCGGCGTAGAGATCGCCGGCGCCCGTCGTGTCGACCAGTTCCTTGATGGCGGTCGCCTTTATGACCACGGTCTCGTCGCCGCGCACGATGACCGAGCCCTTTTCGGAACGGGTCACCGCCGCGATCTTGCAATCCTTGCGGATCTGCGCCACCGCCTCGTCGAACGACGAAGTCTGGTAAAGCGACTTGATCTCGTGGCTGTTGGCAAAAACGATGTCGACTGTGCCCGAACGCATCAGGTCGAGGAACTCGTCGCGGTAGCGGTCGACGCAGAACGAATCGGAGAGAGTCATGGACACTTCGCGGCCGGCCGCGTGGGCCAGCCTGGCCGTCTGCCGGATGGCTTCCTTGGCGCGCGGCGGGTCCCACAGATAACCCTCGAAATAGGTGACCTTGGCGCCCGACGCCTTGTCGGCCTCGACATCTTCCGGCCCGAGTTCGATGCAGGCGCCGAGATAGGTGTTCATCGAGCGCTCGCCATCGGGGGTGACGAAGATCATCGAGCGCGCCGTCGGCGGCTCGCCCTCGAGCGGCCTGGTGTCGAAGGCGACGCCCTGCGCGTGGATATCGTGCGCATAGATTTCGCCCAGCGCATCGTTGGAGACCTTGCCGAAGAAGGCGGCGCGTCCGCCAAAGGAGGCGACACCAGCCGCCGTGTTGCCGGCGCTGCCGCCGGAGGCCTCGATCGCCGGACCCATGCGGCTGTAGAGCAATTCGGCGCGGTGGGTGTCTATGAGGTTCATCGCGCCCTTGATGATGCCGTTGGTCTGGAGGAAGTCCTCCTCGCACTGGGCGATGATGTCGACAATCGCATTGCCGATGCAAAGCACGTCATATTCCGGCATCAATGTCTCCGCCAAAACCCGGGCCGGCTTCTTGCCATGCCCGCGCGGGTCTACAGCATGATCCTGAAAACTGGCAACCGATTTTCTGTCGTTGCTGGCGTTGCGGCGAGGCCCATCTTTGTCGAAGAAGCCAGCAACTACGTGCCTGTAAAGCGGTTCTGCCCATGGTTTTCGTTGTACCCCCAGGCGTTACGACAATTCGATCGTGGCCGAAGCATTTCGTCGTGGCGTTGCCTAAAAGGGCTTGTTCGATCTCGACCCGAAGGCGGCAAGCCCATGTCTGCAAAGAGCGATACGACCACCGACCTGGCGCTGCTCGGCGTGCTGGCGGTGCTGTGGGGCGCCTCCTACACCTTCATCAAGATCGGCGTCGAGACCATCCCGCCCATCACCTTCATCGCCGCTCGCACCCTGATCGCTGGCGCCATCCTGTTCGCCATCATCCGCTGGCGCGGGCTTGCCATGCCGGGCGATGCGGCAAGCTGGCGCCGCTTCGCCTTCCAGGCCTGCCTCAACAGCGTCGTCCCGTTCACGTTGATCGCCGCCGCCGAGCGCTCGGTCGACGCCGGCCTTGCCACCATCCTCAACGCCACCTCGCCGATCTTCACCTTCCTTCTGACGGCGCTCATCACCCGCCATGAGCCGGTCACAGTGCGCAAGCTGGTCGGCGTCGGCGCCGGCATCGCCGGCATCTGCCTCATCGTCGGCACGCAGGCGCTTGGCGGCATCGGCCACCAGCTCTGGGCGCAGCTGGCCATCGTCGTGGCAACCGTGTGCTATGCGGGCGCCGCGATTTTCGGCCGTGGCTTCAAGGGCCTCGATCCGATGCTCCCCGCCGCCGGTTCGATGCTGTGCGGCGCGGTCATGCTGGTGCCGCTCAGCCTGGTGGTCGACCAGCCGTGGACGCTGGCGCCTTCGGCGGCTTCCATCCTCGCCTTGCTCGGCCTGTCGGTGTTTTCGACGGCACTGGCTTTCGTCATTTATTTCCGTCTGATCCACACGCTGGGTTCGGTCGGCACCACGTCTCAGGCCTATCTGCGCGTGCCGATCGGCGTCGGCATCGGCACCGTCTTCCTCGGTGAAAGCCTTGGCCCCACGGCTTGGCTCGGCATGGGTTTTGTCGTCGCCGGCGTGGCTGCCATGACCATACCGGTCCGCAGGCCGGCCTTCGCCCGATAGGCAAATTTCGAGAGCGTCCAAAGGCGAGCAACGGCCCGCGCTTGTGCTCGCGGGCCGCGCTGCCTATCTCGGGAGCGTCCTGTCTTGAGCGGTTCAGTGTTTGATGGAATCTCTGATCGCTCTAATTTCTTGTTTTTACGCAATCCCGGACGGAAAACCGCTACGCACTTTTCCTGGAATTGCTCTTGTGGCTGTGTCCGCTGACCTGGGGTTGAAGCACGGTGATTTTCGACGCTGCCCGCACCGCGGCCCTGGAACTGCTCTCGCCTCCGTTCCGCGCCGTCTTCATCAAGACGCTCGGCCTGACTCTGCTGGCGCTGGTCGCCCTGTGGTTCGGTCTGACCAGCCTTGTCGAATGGCTGGCCCTGCCTTGGCTCCAGACACTGTTTCCCGGCATGCCATCCTGGGCCGGCTGGCTGGGCGGCATTATCGCGGCAATAGCGCTGGCTTTCGGCATGGCGCTGCTCGTCGCGCCGGTCACGGCAGTGGTCGCCGGCTTGTTCCTCGACGATATCGCTGACGTGGTCGAGCGCACCGACTTTCCCGGCGACCCGGCCGGACGCGCCATGCCGGCATTGCGCTCGCTGGTGCTGGCGATAAAATTCTTCGGCGTCGTCGTCCTGGGCAATATCGTGGCGCTCATGCTTCTGCTGGTGCCGGGCATCAACATCGCCGCCTTCTTCATCGTCAACGGCTACCTGCTCGGGCGCGAATTCTTCGAATTCGCCGCCATGCGCTTTCGCCCCGAGGAAGATGCGAGGGCCCTGCGCAGGCAGTATGCCGGTACGGTGTTTCTCTCCGGGCTGGTTATCGCGGCCTTCCTTGCCGTGCCGCTGCTCAACCTGCTGACGCCGCTCTTCGCCGCCGCCATGATGGTGCATCTGCACAAGGCGGTCTCGGCGCGGGAAGCGGCTCGTCGCGCACGCGGTTGAGCCTTCAGCGCAAGAGGAAACCGCGCCCCAGATCGTCGTCCGGTTCTACGATGAATTCGGCCCGTCCGGAATAATAGGCACGGCCGCCGACGCGGGCGACGATCGCCTCGTGCGGGCCGGCCTTCGCCGTTCGTGCCACGGCCCCGGAAAAGCGCGAGCCGGCGATGCTTTCGAAAACGCGCGTCTGCCCGATGGCGATCTCTCCCTTGGCATGCATGGCCGCCAGCCGGGCAGTGACGCCGGAACCGGTCGGCGAACGGTCGACCTCCGCCTCGGCGAAGACGCAGACATTCCTGGTGGCCTCTCCGGAAAAGGCGTCCTTTCCATCGGTCAGGATGGTGCCATAGAGGAAGGCGAGGTCATCATGATCGGGATGCGACAGCGCGAACTCGGCCTTGAGCCGGTTCGTCAGCGCGGTTGCCGCATCGACGAAATCGCGTACGCGGTCGCGGCCGAATTCCAGCCCGAACTGATGGCAATCGGCCAGCGCGTAGAAAGCTCCGCCATAGGCGATATCGAAACCGATTTTGCCATATTCCGGCAGCTCGATCTGCTGGTCGCGGGCGAACAGGAAGGCCGGCACGCTCTCGAACGACACCGAACCGGCCCTGCCATCGCTGACCGCGACAGAGGCGACGACAAGGCCGCACGGCGCCTCGATGTTCACGGTAGTGAACGGCTCCTGTTTCGCCACAAGTCCTTGATCGATGGCGTAGCGGCCGAGCGCGACGATGGCGTGGCCGCACATGGTCGAATAGCCCTCATTGTGCATGAACAGCACGGCGAGGTCGGCGCCGGGCAGGTCCGGCTCGACCAGCAGGGCGCCATACATGTCGTAGTGGCCGCGCGGCTCGAAGATCAGCAGTTTGCGCAAATGATCGAGATGGTCGCGCACATAGGCGCGCTTCTCCAGGATGGTGCCCTTGGGAATGCTGGGATAGCCGCCCGTGACGATCCGGAGCGGCTCGCCGCCCGTATGCATGTCGACGACGGTGAGGTTCATGCGGCCGGTCCTAGCCCTGGGATTTGCCGTACAGCGCCTGCAATTTGCCGAACGGCATGGCGGCGCGGGTGAAGCCGAACGTGCCGTCCTGCTGGATTTCGCGCGCCGCCGTCTCCAGCATGCCGTAGGCGAAATTGGTCAGCCAGGGGCCAAGCGAAATCCGTTTGACGCCGGCCATGGCAAGGTCGGCGATGGTGAAGCCGGGTCTCGCCATGACGTTGACCGGCTTGCCGACCGCCGAGCAGATCTTGCGCACCATCTCGACGTCGCCGATGCCCGGCGCATAGAGCACGTCGGCGCCGGCCTTTTCGAAAGCCTGCAGCCGCTTGATCGTGTCGTCGAGGTCGGACTTGCCCCAGAGGAAATTCTCGGCCCGCGCCGTGAACACGAAATCACGCTTCAGCGCCCGCGCCGCCTCCACCGCGGCGGCAACGCGCTCGACCGCGTGCGAAAACTCATAGATGGGCTTGTCCGGATCGCCGGTGTGGTCCTCGATCGAGCAGCCGGCAAGCCCGGCGGCTTCCGCCGCGAAGATGGTCTCGGCGGCCTGCTCGGCGCTGTCGCCCTTGCCCTTCTCGAGATCGGCCGAAACCGGCAGTTCGGTCGAGGCCGTCACGTCGCGGCAATGATGAATCATCTGATCGAAGCTCACGGCTCCATCCGGCAGGCCGCGCGAAAAGGCAAAGCCGGCGCTGGTCGTGGCCAATGCCTTGAAGCCGAAGGAGCCAAGCAGCTTCGTCGTGCCCGGGTCCCAGGGATTGGGCATGACGAAGGTCGAGGCATGCAGGTCGCGAAAAATCTTGCCCTTGTCCATGGATGCTCCCCCATAACGAGTATTGGACGGATGCTAGCGCGCTGTTTGCGGCCGGGCAAACGAATGCGGTTGGTTCAGAAGCGTTTCTCGTTGTCTGCTGCCAATTTCTCGAAAGCGTCGGAATCGGCGACATAGCCCGCCGTTCTCTTATCCCAGCGGTAGGTGACGGAAATGGCGTTCGAGACGGCTTTCGGGGCCGGTTCGTCGCAAGTCTCTTCGCCAGGCGCTGTCTTGTCGGTTATCGTCGCCTTGATCGCCGCGTAGGGCGGCCCATCGCTCAAAACCTGGAAGGCCAGGTCTTGGGAGCGCCGGTAGGAACAGACATTTTCGTCTAACGTGTTGATGAGGTCGATCAGCTCAAAACGGTCGTCTCGCACCAGGATAAGCGGCGTCGACATGTAGCCTTGGTTCGAGTTGAAATGCGTGCTGGAGATCATCAGCGCATCGTCACTGGCGCCGAGCGAAAGTTTACCGGGGTGGCGAAAGAAGGTGAAACGGTCGGTCGCCACATTGACGGCGTCAAGCAGCCTCGGTTTGCCGGTGACGTCGTAAAGCGCCAGCACCGCATAGCCCTCCGCGCTGTCGGGCGACTCGCCGAGGTCGAACAGCATGGCCAGCCGGTCCTTGCCGCCGGCTTTGATGCCAAGCACGCCGGCGCTGAAAACGCTCGGTGCTTCCGGTGGCGAGCTGTCATTGTCGGGACCGGCGATGTGCCGCATCTCGATCGGCGAGGAGCCGACATAATAGTCAGCCTTCGCCGTCAGATCCGGAATGACCATCCTGATGAGATCGGCATAGGTCGTATCGGCGTGGCCGGCGATGGGTTTGCCGAGGTCCGGGCTGGCGGCATCCTGGGCGCTGGCCGCGCCGCACAGCAATGGCACCAACAGGCAGGCAAAGACGAGCCGATGCAAAAATCCTGACATGCTTGATATCGTCCCCTCACCGCAAGCATCGCGAAGCTAACATGGCTTGCAGGGCGCCGCAGCTAGCCAAACCGGCCGGCAAAGTCAGTGGATCGGCACCAGCCCGGCGAGTTCGCGCATGTCGTCGAACAGGATGCCTCCGGCCTGGATCAGCCCGTCACGGTCGGAATAGGGATCGCCATGATAGGAGAACACCCGCATGCCGGCGGCGATGCCGGCCTGCGTGCCGGCAACGCTGTCCTCGATGACGATGCAGTCGGCGGGCTCGAAGCCCATGGTCCTGGCCGCATGCAGAAACAGGTCGGGGAACGGCTTGCCCCGAGACACCATGGTGGCGCTGAACATGGCATGCTCGAACAGAGGCAACAGCCCGGTCTGGCCAAGCGTTATGTGCATTTTGGAGATCCTGGCCGAGGTGGCGACGCAATAGGCGAGGCCGGCCGCACGGACCGCCTCGATGAACTCCCGGACATAGGGGATAGCTTCGACGCCATGGGCGAACAGATCCGGCAGGCCGGCATTCCAGCGCTCGACGAAATCGGCGCCGAGCCTGACGCTGGTCGTCTCTTCGATCTCCTTCCGCACTGACACCATGCTGCGGCCGGAGAAGTTCTTGCGGCAATATTCGAAGGTCGTTGGGTAGCCGGCCGCGCTAAGCCATTCGGCCAGGCGTCGGTTGGCTAGGTTCTCGGTATCGACCAGGATCCCGTCGCAGTCGAAGATGACGAGCTTTGGCAGGGGCAGTGTTTCAGTCATATTGGATCAGTCTACCCGGCAAGGTTCGCTGTGCCGAAACGCAGCCATGCATCAGGCGGTGCCGGTCGATCCGAATCCGCCCGAGCCGCGCGCCGTGCCGCCGGCGAGCGAACGCTCTTCCACCGCCACCTGCGTCACGGCGGCGAAAACGATCTGGGCAATGCGCATCCCGCGCGTCACGGCGAAGTCCTCGTCGCCGAGGTTGACCAGCAGCACCTTCACCTCGCCGCGATAATCGGCGTCGACCGTGCCCGGTGAATTGAGGACGGTGAGGCCATGTTTGAAGGCAAGGCCCGAGCGCGGCCGCACCTGGCCTTCCATGCCTTCGGGAATTTCCAGGATCAGCCCCGTCGGCACCAAGGCGCGTTTGCCCGGCAGGATCAGAAGCGGTCGGTCTTCGGGCACCGCCGCGCGCAAATCCATGCCGGCGGCGCCGGCGCTTTCATAGGCGGGAAGAGGAAGTCCCTCACCGTGCGGCAGCCTGATGAAGCCGACGGTCGGACCGATGACGGAAGGTGTTTGAAGGGCTGCGCGCATAAAATCGATCCTATCGGCGCGAATGCCGATTCGGTCAACTCGACCGCGGAGCTATCAACGGCTTTCTTTCGGGCATCACTATGGCCTGAGGGCGGCCTAGCGAACTTCCATCGGAACAATCGTCGTCTCCTTGATCTCCTCCATGACGAAGGAGGCGGACACATCGGATAGCGCCACCTTGGCGATCAGCCGCTGGTAGAGCCGGTCATAGGCCTTCACGTCGGCGACGCGGGCGCGCAGCACATAGTCGAGATCGCCAGACATGCGGTAGACGCCGATGATCTCGGGCAAGCCCGCCACCGCGGCGCGGAATTTCTGCAGCCAGTCCGGATCGTGATTGGATGTGCGGATCAGGATGAACACCGAAAGGCCGAGCCCGAGCTTTTCGGCGTCGACCAGCGCCACGCGGCCAGTGATGACGCCATCTTCCTCCATCCGCTTCACGCGACGCCAGCAGGCATTGCGCGACAAGGCCACCCGCTCCGACAGCTGGTCGACCGACAGCGTGCCATCGCGTTGCAATTCGGCGAGCAGTTTTCGATCGATCTCATCGATTGCCAGTGTCATGTGAAATATTTGTCCCATGAAATAGCAAAATACAAGGATATTTTGGGACCAATGAACCGGTGAGGCGTGTCAGGATACTCATATCGGAACGCAAGCGCTGAAGGGGAACCAGCATGTCGGTCGCAAGGATTTTCACCTCTCATACGGCCAAGGTCGGCGAAACCTATTTCGGCCATATGGCCTTCGCCGCCTGGTTCTCGTCGCGCCTGCTGATGGCGGCGGGAGCAGCATTTGTTCACGCTTTCTTGCCATTTCTCTTCGAGACTACCGCCAGCCGAATCATCCGCGAGCTCTACGAGCGGACGCACAACAGAGGCACACACGCGATCAACGAGCCGGTGGCTCTTCCGGATCGCGCCTAGGGGACGACAAGCGATGTGCCGGTGGGCCGCCTATCTCGGTGAAGCGGTCTTTCTCGAAGACATCCTCACGGCGCCCTGTCACTCGCTGATCGCCCAGAGCCACTGCGCCCAGGAAGCGAAGTCGCCGACCAATGGCGACGGTTTCGGCCTTGCCTGGTACGGCGACCGGCCCGAGCCCGGTCTTTATCGCGACATCCTGCCGGCCTGGTCCGATCCCAACCTGAAGAGCCTGTGCCGGCAGATCAAATCCGGCCTGTTCCTCGCCCATGTGCGGGCCTCGACTGGCGGCGCCACCAGCCGCATGAATTGCCATCCGTTCATCTCCGGCCGCTGGTCGTTCATGCACAACGGCCAGATCGGCGGCTTCGAGAAGATCCGCCGCGCGCTGGAGAACTCGCTGTCCGACGCCGTCTTCGACCAGCGCGAAGGCACCACCGATTCCGAACTCTTCTTTCTCCTGATGATCGACGAAGGATTGGCTGCTGATCCGCAAGGCGCCGTTTCCCGTGCCACCAGTCGCGTGCTCGAAGCCTCGCGCCGCGCTGGCCTCGAGCCGGCGCTGAAACTCACCGCCGCCTTCTCGGACGGGCAGGCGCTGTATGCGGTGCGCTACGCCAGCGATGCCCAGGCGCCGACGCTCTACACAGCGATGTTCGGCAAGGGCGCCGGCCGCTGCATCGTCTCCGAGCCCTTCGATCGCGAGGGCGGCGACTGGCAGGCGATCCCGCCATCGAGCTTCGTCACCATGACAAGGGACGGCATCACCATCCGCCCCTTTGCGCCAACTGCGGCGAAACTGGCGCTGGTTGGATAGGCTTTCGCCGCGTTGAGTAACGTCGCGGGACAGAGGGGGGCGCCGTAGAGTGCCGACCTCAACGCAATCCCAATCAAAGGCCGACTTCCAAGGAATGCTCAACTCCGCTTGAAGCCGCGCCGCTGTCCGCCATCTTGAAGGGCAGGCGGCAAGCAAGCTGGAGCATTCGTCATGGACCCGGTCTTTTCCACAACCACCGATCTCGCCGCCGCCATCGCCAATCGCAAGATCTCTGCCGTCGAGGCGCTCGACGCCCATCTCGCGCGGATCGACAAACACAACCCTGCCGTCAACGCAGTCATCTCACTCGACAGGGAAGGGGCTCGCGAGCGTGCCAAGAAGGCCGACGCGGCACTGGCGCGCGGTGCCGTACTTGGGCCGCTGCACGGCGTTCCCTTCACGCTGAAGGACATGCACGAGACATTCGGCGTGAGGACCACGGTCGGCTTCCCGCCCTTCGCCGACTATGTGGCGAAAGAAGACAGCCCGGTCGTTATCAGGCTGAAGGCGGCCGGCGGTGTGCTAATGGCCAAGACCAATGTCGCCACCATGCTGTCCGACTGGCAATCGGACAATCCGCTGTTCGGCCGCACCTGCAATCCCTGGAACCTCCAGCGCACCCCGGGCGGATCCAGCGGCGGCGCCGCTGCCGCCGTCTGCACAGGCATGACAGCGTTCGACGTCGGCACCGACATGCAGGACTCGATCCGCCTTCCGGCGGCGTTCTGCGGCGTCTACGGCCTGAAGCCGACCGAACATCGCGTTTCGCTGGCCGGCGCCTTTCCGGATCCGGGCGGTGCCGCGCGCGGCGTGCGGCTGATGTCCTGTCTCGGCCCACTGGCGCGCAGCGTAGAGGATCTGTCGTTGATCTATCGGATCATCGCCGGCCCGGACAGCCGCGACACCGACCTTGCGCCGGTGCCGGTCGAGGCCATGCCGAAGCTCGACCTCCAGGCTTTGCGCATCGCTTTCGCGCCCGACTTTGCCGGGTTCCCGGTGGCCGGCGACATCAGTGCCGCGGTCGAAAATCTCGCAAGGCAACTGCAAGATGCCGGTGCCGTCATCGAGGAAGCGAAACTGCCCAAGCTCGATCTGCACGACAATCTTGCCGAGGGCGGCGCGCTGATCGGTATGATGATGGAGGCGGCGCAGGAAACCCCGGAGCAACCGACATCGGTCTCGCGCTGGTTCGAGGCACTGGCCCGCCGCGACAAATCCATTCTCGCCTGGGACCGGTTCTTCGAGGATTGGGACGCGCTGCTCTGCCCGGTCGCCATGACCACGGCATTCCCGCATTGTGCGCCGGGCACTGCGATCAAGGTCGACGGCAAGGACCGGAGTTACTGGATGCTGCCGGCCTACGGCGCCCTCTTCAACTACAGCGGCCACCCAGCGCTTTCGATGCCATGCGGACAGGACAGCGGCGGCCTGCCGATCGGCCTGCAGCTTGTCGGCAAACGCTGGTCGGAATCGCGGCTGCTCGCCATCGCCAGGGCGATGGAACCGCTAGCCGGCGGCTTTCGCCGGCCGCCCGGCTATTGAGCGAAGCGCGACAGCCCGTAAGGCGCCATCAGCGGGTCGCGCTCGCCGCCAAGAATTTCGCGGGTGGCGAACAGGCCGACGGCCGGCGCCAGCGTGATGCCGGAATGCATGACCGCGACATAGACGCTATCCATGCTCTCGGCGCGGCCGATGATCGGAAAGCCGTCGATCGGCGTCGGCCGGTAGCCGACCGTGTGGAAATCCAGCTCAAGTCCGTCGCTGTCGCGCAACATGGCTTTCGTGGCCGCGAACAACGCGCGCGCGGTGGCCTCGGCATCCATCCCCGGATCGGCGCCGCCGAAGTCCGAGCCGGCGATGATGCGGCCTTCCGCCGTCTGGCGCATGTGCAGCCGCTCGGCCAGCACCAGTCCGTTGAGCAGCTTCTTGTATGGCCGCGAATGGACGATCAGCCCGGGCGGCGTCTCGATCGGCAGGTTGATGCCGGCGGTCGCCGCAATGTCAGGCGAGCCGACGCCTGCCGCGATCACCACCTCGTCGGCGGCGATCAGCCCATGCGATGTGTCCACGCCGGTTATCCTGCCATTGGTCTGGGCAAGTGCCGTCACCGTGCTGGAGGTGATGCGTGCGCCATGCCGCTTCGCATCTGCCAACAGTGCTTTCGTGGTTGCGACCGGCTCGGCGACACCCTCTTCGGCCACATGCAAAGCGACATCCGGCAGATCGGCGAGATTCGGCTCGATGCGCGCCGCACCGGCACGGTCGACGCGCTCGATGCCGTAGCCCCAGGCAGAATGCTCCGCGGCATACGTTTCCATGTCGGCCGCCGATAGATCCCAGCACAGGCCGCCGCACCAGGCGAGCGGCAGGCTTGGCAGATCCCGCGCTAGCCGAGTCCATTCAGCCATCGCGCGGCTGCGCAGCCGGAAATACGGCTCCGGGTTACCCCAGCTTGCATTGATCCAGGCAAAGGAATTGGGCGTCGCGACACCACCAATGCCGCTTTCGGAGATGACGGTCACTTGCGCGCCGGCCCTGGTCAGATGCCAGGCGATGGAAGCTCCGATGATGCCGGCGCCGATGACGATGATTTGCTTGGTTTCGCTCACGCTTGATCTCCGCCGGATTGGCATCCCTGATGCCATCGCGGCGGCCGGAGCTCAAGTGCGGACAGGGCCCGTCAGGCCAAAACCGTCGACAGGCCGGAAAAGCGCTGCTAGAAGCCCGCGCCACAGACAGGATTCCAGAAATTGGCAGAAGACATCGAACAGGCGGTATCGCGCCGCCGCACTTTCGCGATCATCGCCCACCCTGACGCCGGCAAGACGACGCTGACCGAAAAGCTGCTGCTGTTCGGTGGCGCCATTCAGCTTGCCGGCGAGGTCAAGGCAAAGAAGGACCGCATCCAGACGCGATCCGACTGGATGAAGATCGAGCGCGAGCGCGGCATTTCGGTCGTCACCTCGGTGATGACCTTCGAATATGAGGACAACGTCTTCAACCTGCTCGACACGCCGGGCCACGAGGATTTCGCCGACGACACCTATCGCACGCTGTCGGCGGTCGACTCGGCGGTCATGGTCATCGACGCCGCCAAGGGCATCGAGCCGCGCACGCTGAAACTGTTCGAGGTCTGCCGGCTGCGCGACATCCCGATCATCACCTTCGTCAACAAGATGGACCGCGAAAGCCGCGATCCGTTCGAGATTCTGGACGAGATCGAGCAGAAGCTGGCGCTGGACACCGCGCCCATCACCTGGCCGATCGGCCGTGGCAGGACCTTTTCAGGCACCTACCACCTGGCGTTGAACGCAGTGCGCAAGGGCGATGACGAGAAGGAACGCACGCCGGTCAATGGTCCCGATTCCAATCGCGTTGCCGGCTTGCTGCCGGAGAACGAGCGCGAGGCCTTCATCGAGGAACTGGAGCTCGCGCGAGAGGCGTGCAGACCCCTTGACATCGACGCCTTTCGCGAGGGCCATCTGACGCCTGTCTATTTCGGCTCGGCGCTGCGCAACTACGGTGTGCGCGACCTGATCGAGGCGCTCGGCGCCTTTGGCCCGCCGCCGCGCGCGCAGGAGGCCGACACCCGCACCATCGAGGCGACCGAGGAGAAAATGACCTCCTTCGTCTTCAAGATCCAGGCCAACATGGATCCCAACCACCGCGACCGCATCGCCTTCGTGCGCGTTTGCTCGGGCAAGCTCGAGCGCGGCATGAAGGCCAAGCTGGTGCGCACCGGCAAGCCTATGTCACTCTCGGCGCCGCAATTCTTCTTCGCCCGCACCCGCGTCACCGCCGACGAGGCATTTGCCGGCGATGTCGTCGGCATCCCCAACCACGGCACGCTGCGCATTGGCGACACATTGACCGAGGGCGAGGAGATCCTGTTTCGCGGGGTGCCGAATTTCGCCCCGGAAATTCTACGTCGTGTCCGTCTCGGCGACGCGATGAAGGCCAAGAAGCTGAAGGAAGCGCTGCACCAGATGGCCGAGGAAGGCGTCGTGCAGCTGTTCTCGCCCGAGGACGGCTCTCCGGCCATCGTCGGCGTCGTCGGCGCCCTGCAACTCGATGTGCTGAAAGAGCGGCTGAACTTCGAGTACACGCTGCCCGTAGAGTTCGAGATGTCGCGCTTTTCCGTCTGCCGCTGGATCTCGGCCGACGACAAGGCCGAGGTGCTTCGCTTCATCGAGGCGCACCGCGGCGACATCGCCCGCGACCTCGACAACGACCCAGTCTTCCTCGCCCAGCACGCCTTCTCTCTGAACTACGAAGCCGACCGCTGGAAAGCGATCCGTTTCGCCACGATCAAGGATTATCAGGTGAGAGACAAGGCGGCGTGATTATAATGAGTAGTGAGTAGTGAGTAGTGAGTAGTGAGTAGTAATATCGCTACTGACTACTCACTACTGACTACTCACTTGCGATCACCCCTTCGCCGCTTCCTCGATCTTGGCGATGTCGATCTTGCCCATCTGCATCATCGCACTCATCACCCGGCCGGCCTTGGCCCGGTCCGGATCCAGAAGCAGGCGCGGCAACTGTTCCGGCACGACCTGCCAGGAAACACCGAACTTGTCCTTCAACCAGCTGCAGGCGCCAGGCTCCCCGCCCTCGGTGAGCTTCTCCCAGAAATAATCGACTTCTTCCTGCGTCTTGCAGTCGATCGACTGCGACATCGCCTCGTTGAACTTGAAGTTGGGGCCGCCATTGAGCGCCTGGAACGGCACGCCGTCGAGCTCGAACGTGGTCAGCAGCACTTTGCCCTCATCGGCGTGACCCTTGGGCCAACGCAGCACGCTCAGCACCTTCGAATTCTTGAAGATGGAGACGTAGTGGTTCATCGCTTCTTCGGCCTGGCCGTCGAACCACAGGCAGGTGGTGATCTTTTGCATGTCGTGCTCCTCGGTTGCTTCTTGCGCCACAATGAAACGGCCGACTCCCGGAATGGTGCCATTTCTTGCCGTCTGCCCAAGGACGGCCGTGAAACGCCCGATCCGACAGTGGCATCGAATTTTCCTGGAGAATCTGGCGCATTGCAAAAATGTGGCCAGACCATACTTGCGCGTCTATAACCCCTGCGATCAAAATTAAGCGCCGCCGCGCCATTCTTCGGCTGCGGTCAGCCATCAAGGAAAAAACATGCCCGCCTACCGTTCCCGCACCACCACCCATGGCCGCAACATGGCCGGCGCCCGCGGCCTATGGCGCGCCACAGGCATGAAGGACAGTGATTTCGGCAAGCCGATCATCGCGGTGGTCAATTCCTTCACCCAGTTCGTGCCGGGTCACGTCCATCTGAAGGACCTTGGCCAGCTGGTCGCCCGCGAGATCGAGAAGGCCGGCGGCGTTGCCAAGGAATTCAACACCATCGCCGTCGATGACGGCATCGCCATGGGGCATGACGGCATGCTCTATTCGCTGCCGTCGCGCGAGTTGATCGCCGACTCCGTCGAATACATGGTCAATGCGCACTGCGCCGACGCCATGGTCTGCATCTCCAACTGCGACAAGATCACGCCCGGCATGCTGATGGCCTCACTGCGCCTCAACATCCCGACCGTGTTCGTCTCCGGCGGCCCGATGGAAGCCGGCAAAGTGGTGCTGGCCGGCAAGACGCAGGCGCTCGACCTGGTCGATGCCATGGTCGCCGCCGCCGACGACAAGATCTCCGACGAGGACGTCAAGGTCATCGAGCGCTCGGCTTGCCCGACCTGCGGCTCCTGCTCGGGCATGTTCACCGCCAACTCGATGAACTGCCTGACCGAGGCGCTGGGGCTTTCGCTGCCCGGCAACGGCTCGACACTGGCCACGCATGCCGACCGCAAGCGGCTGTTCGTCGAGGCCGGCCATCTCGTCGTCGATCTCGCCCAGCGCTACTACGAACAGAATGACGAGAGCGCATTGCCGCGCAGCATCGCCTCCAAGGGCGCCTTCGAAAACGCCATGACGCTCGACATCGCCATGGGCGGCTCGACCAACACCGTGCTGCACATCCTGGCCGCCGCCCATGAGGGCGAGGTCGACTTCACCATGGAGGACATCGACCGGCTGTCGCGGCGGGTCCCCGTCCTGTGCAAGGTGGCGCCGGCCAAATCCGACGTGCACATGGAGGACGTCCATCGCGCCGGTGGCATCATGGCCATCCTCGGCCAGCTCGACGAGGCCGGACTGATCAATCGCGACCTGCCGACCGTGCACACCGCCAGCCTCGGCGAAGCGCTCGATCATTGGGATATTTCACGCACCTCGAGCCAGAATGTGCGGGACTTTTTCCTCGCTGCTCCCGGCGGCGTGCCGACGCAGGTCGCCTTCAGCCAGGACCGCCGCTGGGACGAGCTCGACACGAACCGCGAGACCGGCGTCATCCGCTCGGCGAAGACGCCTTTCTCGAAAGACGGCGGCCTTGCCGTGCTGAAAGGCAATCTGGCGCTCGACGGCTGCATCGTGAAGACGGCAGGCGTCGATGAGTCGATCCTGAAATTCACCGGTCCGGCTCGCGTCTTCGAAAGCCAGGACGCTTCGGTCAAGGCGATCCTTGCCAATGAGATCAAGGCCGGCGACGTCGTCGTCATCCGCTATGAGGGACCGCGCGGCGGCCCCGGCATGCAGGAAATGCTCTATCCGACCAGCTATCTGAAGTCGAAGGGCCTGGGCAAGGCCTGCGCGCTGGTCACGGATGGACGCTTCTCCGGCGGCACGTCGGGCCTGTCCATCGGTCATGCTTCGCCGGAAGCGGCGGAAGGCGGTCTGATCGGGCTGGTGCTGGAGGGTGACACGATCGAGATCGATATCCCGAACCGGACCATCCGCCTTGCCGTCGACGACGCGGAACTCGCTGCGCGCCGCGCTGCCATGGAGGCCAAGGGCGCGGCCGCCTGGAAGCCGCAGGAAAAGCGCAAGCGCAAGGTGACGACCGCGCTGCGCGCCTACGCCGCCTTCGCCACCAGCGCGGACAAGGGTGCCGTGAGGCACGTGCCGGAGTAAGGCTCGAATCTCGTCAGGTCGGCGCTGCCCCTCATTGTCCTGCCGGACATTTCTCCCCGTATAGTGACGGGGAGAAAGAGGCCATTACCAACGGCTTCGCCCAATTGTCGGCGTTGCAAGAAAGCTGAGAGGTTGCGACCAGCCCCTTCTCCCCGTCACTATACGGGGAGAAGATGCCGGCAGGCAGATGAGGGGCGGCACAAACACTGCAGGACTACCTGTCCTCGGCTTGCGCCGCTCCCACACTAAGGCATCAACTGATACTCATAGAGCTTCTGGTAAAGCCCGCCCTGCTTGAGCAAGGCCCGGTGCGGCCCGCTTTCCACCACCTTGCCGGCTTCCAGCACCACGATCGTGTCGGCCTGGTGCACGGTCGACAGGCGGTGCGCGATGACGATCGTGGTGCGCCCTTCCGTCAGCTGTTGCAGCGCGTCGCGGAACAGCGCCTCTGACTCCGCGTCGAGCGCGCTGGTCGCCTCGTCGAGCAGCAGGATTTCGGCGTTGCGCAGCATGGCGCGGGCGATCGAGATGCGCTGGCGCTGGCCGCCCGACAAAAGGCCGCCATTCTCGCCGACATCGGTTTCATAGCCTTTCGCCTGCGCGACGATGAAGTCATGCGCGTTGGCCGCCCTGGCCGCGGCGATCACCTCGTCGTCGGTCGCGTCCTCGCGACCAAGCCGGATGTTGTGCATGATGGTGCCGGCAAACAGGAACGTGTCCTGGCTGACATAGGCGATCTTTTCCCTGAGCGAGGCGAGCGTGGCATGGGAAATGTCCTGGCCGTCGAGCAGCACCCTGCCGCTCTTCGGGTCGTACATACGCATGATCAGGTTCAGGATCGTTGACTTGCCGCCGCCGGAAGGGCCGACCAGCGCCGTCATCTTGCCGGGCGCCAGGGTCAGGTCGAACCCATCCAGCACCGGGGAGCCGTTCTGGTAGGCGAAGCTGACCGCGTCGAACCGTATCTCGCCCGGTCCGGCCTGAAGCGGCCTTGCATCCGGCTTCTCGGCCAATGTCAGCGGCTCGTCGGCCAACTGGAACATCATGCGCACGCCGACAATGCCGCTTTCCAGCGAGATACGGACGCGCGCGAGGCGCTTTGCCGGTTCATAGGCAAGCAGCAGCGCGGCGATGAAGGCCATGATGTTGCCAGGCATCTGGCCGCCCTTCAGGACCAGTAAGCCGCTGACCATGACCGCGCCGGCGATCGCCAGGCCGGCCAGCGTTTCCATCACAGGATTGGTCACTGCTTCCAGCGCGGCGATGTTGTTGGCCCGGTCCTCGACATCGGACACCGCCCTGTACATACGCTTGCGCATCAGGCCTTCGAGGTTGAAGGATTTGACCACGCGCACGCCGATCGCGGTTTCCTGCATCACCTGCACGATCTGGCCGACCGAGCGGAACTCCATGGCGGCGAACTTGCGCACGCGCTTCAGGATGCGGTTGACGCCATAGATGGCCAGCGGACCGACGACGAAGCAGATCAGGGACAGCGCCGGCTGCTGCCAGACCATGACCCCAATCAAGGCAGCCAGCGTCACCAGGTCGCGCACATAGGAGGTGACGATGAGGTCGAGCACGTTGCGCGCCGCCTGGGCATTGTTGGTCATGCGGGTGATCAGGTCGGACGACGAGGTCGAATGGTAGAATTCGATGCCTTGCGCCAGGATGCGGTCGTAGATCTTGCGTTGCCGTTCGGCGATGATGGCGTTGCCGACCCGGCTCATGAAGTAGGCCTGGACGAAGTTGGCGATGCCCTTGACGATGAAGATCCCGGCGACCGCCACGGCAATCATGTTGACGCGATCGACCCTTTTGTCGATCACGAATTCATTGGTGATTTCGCGCAGGATCCAGGCGCTGGCGGCCGTCATGCCGGCCACCACCAGCATCGACAGGATCGCGGCGGCGTAGCCGGCCCTGTGCTGCCGGAACGATTCCTGGAGCAGCCTTGTGACGAGGCGCTGGTTTTCCGTCGAGCGGAAGAAGCGAAACACGGCTGATCCTTGATGCCGGGATGACGAAGGCGGCTTATAGAGGGAGTTGCCGCCGGAGGGAACCTTTCGCCGCCATGGAAAGAAACCGCTGCGGCAGGCTGTCTTTTGAGACACGATGCAACTGTGATTCTTCAAGCGGGATGATGAGAGATGGATTTCGACCTAATCGTTCGTGGCGGCACGCTGCCGGATGGCGGCATAGCCGACATCGGCATCAGCGGCGAGACGATCGCAGCGATCGAGCCGAAGCTCGAGGGTTCCTCGCGGACCGAGGTTGACGCCCGTGGCAATCTGGTCTCGCCGCCCTTCGTCGATCCGCATTTCCATATGGACGCCACGCTATCCTACGGCATTCCACGCATCAACACGTCGGGCACGCTGCTCGAGGGCATTTCGCTGTGGGGCGAACTGAAGCCGCTCTTGACGCACGAAGCTGTGCGCGATCGGGCGCTCGCCTATTGCGACTGGGCGGTGTCGATGGGACTGCTCGCCATCCGCACCCATGTCGATGTCTGCGACGACCGGCTGCTGGCGGTCGAGGCGCTGCTGGAGGTCAAGAAGACCGTCGCCCCCTATATCGACCTGCAATTGGTGGCCTTCCCGCAGGACGGCTTCTATCGCTCGCCGACGGCGCGCCAAAACACCATTCGCGCGCTGGACATGGGCGTCGACATCGTCGGCGGCATTCCGCATTTCGAGCGCACCATGGCCGATGGCACGCGCTCGGTGACCGAACTGTGCGAGATTGCGGCAAAACGCGGACTCATGGTCGACCTGCATTGCGACGAGACCGACGACCCGCTGTCGCGTCACATCGAGCAGCTCGCCTATGAAACGCAGCGCCTCGGTCTGCAGGGCAGGGTGGCCGGTTCGCACCTAACCTCCATGCATTCGATGGACAATTACTATGTCTCGAAACTGTTGCCGCTGATCGCCGAGGCCCGGGTTTCGGCGATACCCAACCCGCTGATCAACATCATGCTGCAGGGCCGTCACGACACGTTCCCGAAGCGGCGTGGCATGACGCGGGTCAAGGAAATGCAGGCGCTGGGCATCCGAGTCGGCTGGGGCCAGGATTGCGTGCTCGATCCCTGGTATTCGCTCGGCACCGCCGACATGCTCGACGTCGCTTTCATGGGCCTGCATGTCGCCCAGATGTCGAGCCCGGCCGACATGGCGCGCTGCTTCGACATGGTCACCAACGTCAACGCCGCGATCATGGGCCTCGATCATCTCGGCCTGGCCGTCGGCAAGCGCGCCAGCCTGGTGATCCTCGATGCCGGCAATCCGATCGAGGCCCTGCGCCTGCGCGCCGAGCGCATCTGCGTCATCGCCAGGGGCAAGGTGGTGGCGGAGCGAACAAGGCAGGATACCAGGCTTTCGATCTCCGGCAGGCCGTCGCAGGTGAATCGGCGGCACAAATCCGGGTAGATACAGCCGATTCCGGCGGCTGGTCTTACCGTTTCGCCGATTCCCACTCGTCAAACTTGGCGCTTGCGGATAGGAGCCGGGCATGGTCGAGCCCGCTCCCAATTCGATAATCAGGAATGTGCTTCTGGCCGGCATCCTGCTGATGCTGGCGGGCGACTTTCTGTTTGCGCTGAACGACGCGATGGGCAAGTGGCTGGTCACCAGCTTCTCCGTCGGCCAGGTCGTGTTGATTCGCTCGATTGGCGCCTTCATCGTGCTCGGCCCGATGATCGCCAACCAGGGCGCTGCCAGACTGTTCCGGCTGGAGCGGCCCGGGCTGCAGATCCTGCGCGTGGTGGCGACGACGCTGGACACCGCTTTGTTCTACGCCGCCGTCGTCTACCTGCCGCTCGCCGATGTGATGAGTTTCTACATGGCCGGGCCGATCTATGTGGCGGCGCTATCGCATTTCCTGCTTGGCGAAAAGGTCGGCTGGCGCCGCTGGGTGGCAATCCTGCTCGGCTTCTGCGGCGTAGTGATCATGCTGAAACCGTCTTCTGCCGCGTTTTCGCTATCGTCGGGTTTCGCGCTTGTCGGCAGCCTTGCCTTCGCATTCGCCATCATCCTCAACCGGCGCCTGCGCGGCACCAGCGACACCAATCTGGTGACATGGCAGACGATCGGCACGCTGGTGGTTGGCGGCGTGCTGACCATCGGCGCCTGGAAGGCGCCTTCGGCGCTCGATCTCGGCGCCATGCTGCTGCTCGGCATCGTCTCCTGCGGCGCGCATCTGATGATCACGCGGGCGCTGAAACTGGCGCCGGCCTCGACGCTGGCGCCGCTGCATTACACGCTGCTCTTGTGGGCCGTGGTGTTCGGGCTGGTGTTCTTCGGCGACGTTCCCGGCCCGCGCATCCTGATCGGCTCCGGCATCGTCGTTCTGGCCGGCCTGTTCATCTTCCATCGCCAGAAAGTGGTCGACACCACGGTGCCGCCGGAGAACGTGCCGAAGGGTGTGAACTGAGGCCCGGATTTCCGGGTCGCTGCTAACCCCGGCGTATCGCCGCCAGGTGCCGCGAAAATTCCTCTGTCTCCATCAGCACCTTGCATCGCGCGAAGCGGCCGTCGGCATAGGCGCGGAAATCGTCTACTGGGTTGTTGTTGGCAAGCTGGATCAGCCCCCACAGCGTCCACAACAGGTCGCACATCGCCTTGTAGATGACGACGCGGCCGCGCTCCGCCGGCTTCGCCTCGCCACCGAAATAGGCGCGCATCAGCTCCTCGTCCTGGGCCGCATCGAACTTGCCTTCGACGCTGAGATCGCCGAGGTCCCAGAGCGGGTCGTTCATCCCGGAATATTCCCAGTCGACGATCCACATCCGCTCGCCCGTATCGAGAAAATTTTCGCACAGCGGATCGCAGTGGCAGGCGACGAGGGGCAAGGGGCGGACGGCCAGCGCCGAGCGCACGCTGCCGGCCTCGCGCACCACGTCGTGATAGCCGGCGGGCAGGGCGACATCCCTCGTCGACAGCACCTTGAGATAGTCGTCGATCATCGAAAACAGCTCGAAGCGGAAGGGGAACACCGCGCCGGACGCGTGCAGCTTGCGGAAGGCGTCGGCCGCCCGGGCCGGACTGCCCTGCCGGTCCCTGAATTTCTCCGGCGACATCGTCTCGGCACCAGCGATGTAGCGCGTCACCATCAGGCCCGTGGCGGCATCGGCATGCAGCACCTCGGGACTGACACCGGCCTTTGCCGCCTCGCGCGCCGCCACCGCCTCGTTGGCGCGGTTGATGTATTCCTCGGTGCCTTTGCCTGGAATGCGCAGGCAGTAATCGCCGGCCTTGAAGACGAGGTTGGTCAGGCCACCGAGCCGTTCCAGCGGCCCGGTGTAGCCGGCCAGCACCGGAATGGCGCCAAGTTTTGCCCGCGCCTCGTCTGTGACCATGCCTGCGTCCCCACGCGCTATTTCTTCGCCGCAACGGTTCCACAATTTTCGTCGTTTGGCTATCATCCCGGCAAGACGAGGGATTGGTGGACACGTGACGGACAGCAAACACCACGGCGCACTTGGCGAGGTCTACGCGGCCAAGCGCCCGGAAGAGGTGGCGGCACTCTATGACAGGTGGTCGCAGACCTATGACGCCGACATGTCGGCCGCCGGCTACCGCCATCCGACGATCTGCCTTGCCTTGCTGGCGCGCCATCTGCCGCGCGGCTCTGCCCCGTTGCTCGACGCCGGCGCCGGTACCGGGCTGATCAGCGAATGGCTGGATATTGCCGGCTATCCCCAGGTCGAGGGGCTGGACATCTCGCAAGGCATGCTGGATCAGGCCGCGCGCAAGGGCGTCTATTCGGCGCTGCATTGCCTGGCGCTCGGCGGCGCCTTGCCTTTTGCCGACGATGCCTATGCCGGTATCATCTCGGCCGGCGTGTTCACCTCGGGTCATGTCGGCGCCGAGGGCTTGGACGAACTGATCCGCATCTGCCGGCCGGGCGGAGTGATCGTGCTGACGGTCAAGAACACGCTGTGGGATCAGGGTTTTGCCGCGCGCATCGCGGAACTCGAGGCGCAAGGTCTCGTCACCCGCGCCGAGGAAACCCGCCCTTACGTCTCGATGCCCGGGGAGGCTGATACCGTCCCGAGTCGTGGCCTCGCCTTGCGCGTGAGTTAAGCCTTCACTCGCTCCATTGCCGGGTCGTATAGCTGCTCGAAATGGAGTTTAGCCGGCGTCCGCTGCATCGCGACCACCAGTTCATAGCTGCCCGAGGCGAGGAAATCGTCGCTCACCCCGTCGGCGTTGCGCACATAGCCATAGCCGATATTCTTGCCGACCGTGTAGCCATAGCCGCCGCTGGTCAGATAGCCCACCGGCTCGCCATCGCGCAGGATGGTCTCGCGCCCAACGAGCACGATCTCCGGATCGTCGACCGTGAAGCCGGCAAAGCGCTTCTTCAGGGACGCGCCGCCAACCTTCTCGAGCGCGCGCCGTCCGACGAAGTCGGTGTTCTTGCGCAGCTTGACCGCCCAGCCGAGCCCGGCCTCCAGCGGCGTGTCATTGGGCGTGATGTCGGAGCCCCAGGCGCGATAGCCCTTTTCCAGCCGCAGCGACTCCAGCGCGCGATAGCCGACCGGCCGGATGTCGTGTTTCCCGCCGGCCGCCATCAGCGCGTCGAAGATTTCGCCGGTGGCGGCGATCGGCACATGCAACTCCCAGCCCAGTTCGCCGACATAGGTGACGCGCAGCGCCCGCACCGTGTGGCCGGCTATTGTGATCTCGCGCACATGGCCGAACGGGAAGCCGGCATTCGACACGTCACTCCTGGTCACCGCCAAAAGCACGTCGCGGGCACGCGGTCCCATCAGCGATAGCGTGCCAAAATCTTCGGTGACATCGGCGAGCTGGGCATCGAGGCCCTCGCCAATATGGTCGCTGATCCACGAGCCGTCATGGGTGCGGAAACCTGTGCCGGTGACGATGTAGAATTTTTCCTCGGCCAGCCGCGACACCGTCAGGTCGGCCTCGATGCCGCCGCGCGTGTTGAGGAGTTGCGTGTAGGTCAGCCGGCCAACCGGCTTGCCGACATCGTTGGCGCAGATCCAGTCCAGGGCCTTCGCCGCGTCGGACCCGCTCAACTCATACTTGGCGAAGGACGACTGGTCGAAGATGCCGACATGCTCGCGCACATGCCGGTGTTCGTCGCCGACGGCGGCGAACCAGTTCTGCCGGCCCATCGAATAGATGTCCTTTGGCTCGACGCCCTCCGGCGCGAACCAGTTAGGCCGCTCCCAGCCGAGCTTGGATCCGAAGACGGCGCGATGGTCTTTCAGCCTGTCGTAGAGCGGCGAGACGATGCGCGGCCGGCCGGAAACGTATTCCTCGTGCGGGAAGCCGATCGTGTAGTGCTTGCCATAGGCTTCCAGCGTGCGCTCACACACCCAGTGCCGGTCGCGGTGCAGGTTGGAAAAGCGCCTGATGTCGACCACCCACAGGTCGAGCGGCGCCTCGCCATCGACCACCCATTGCGCCAGCACCCAGCCTGCGCCGCCGCCCGACGCGATGCCGAAGGCGTTGAAGCCGGCGCCGACGAACATGTTGGCGCATTCGGGCGCTACGCCGAGGATGAAATTGCCGTCCGGCGTGAAGCTCTCCGGTCCGTTGATCATCTGCTTGACGCCGACCGTCTCCAGCGCCGGCACGCGCGCGATCGCCTGAGCCATGTGCTGCTCGAAATGATTGTAGTCGTCGTCGAACAGCCGGAACTCCCAGTCGTTGGGCACGTCGCCCCCGGGGAGACCGGTTGTCCAGGCCTGCGGGTTCGGCTCATAGCCGCCCATCACCAGGCCGCCGACCTCCTCCTTGAAATAGGTGCGCCGGTCGGGGTCGCGCAGCGTCGGCGCGTCGGTCGCCAGTCCCGCGATCTTTTCGGTGATGATGTACTGGTGCTTCACCGGCTGCAGCGGCACGTTGATGCCGGCCATGGCGCCGACCTGCCGCGCCCATTGGCCGGCGCAGTTTACCACCTTGTCACAGGCGATGTCGCCCTGATTGGTCTTCACCGCCGTGATGCGGTCGCCCTTCATCTCGAAACCGGTGACGCGCACGTCCTCATAGAGTTTGGCGCCATGCATGCGCGCGCCCTTGGCCAGCGACTGCGTAATGTCGGAAGGGCTCGCCTGGCCGTCGGTCGGCAGCCAGGACGCGCCGACGAGATCGCCGGTCTCCATCAGCGGCCACATCGCCTTGACCTCCGCCGGAGACAGCAAATGCATGTCCATGCCGAAGCTTTTCGCCGTCGTCGCCAGCCTTTTGTACTCGGTCCAGCGGTCGGCATTGGTGGCGAGCCTGAGGCAGCCGGTCATCTTCCAGCCGGTGGCAAGGCCGGTTTCGGCCTCCAGCCCCTTGTAGAGATCGACGGAATATTTCAGCACCCGCGTGATCGAGGCCGAAGAGCGCAATTGCCCGACCAGGCCGGCCGCATGCCAGGTCGAACCCGAGGTCAGCTTGCCCTGTTCGAGCAGCACCACGTCGGCCTTGTGGTCGCGCGCCAGATGATAGGCCGTCGAACAGCCGATGATGCCGCCGCCGATGACGACGATCGCGGCCTGGCTAGGCAAGGTCATGATTTCAGGATCCCGTATTTTGTCCGGTAGTTCTCCAGCGCCGCGTCGAGCCGCGCCAGGTTTTCCTCGGTATAGGCGACGTAGTCGATGCCGGGCGCGTCGAGATAGAGCTCCGACACCATGCTCCACATCCCCTCGCGCAGCAGCGAGGCGCATTGCATGGCTGCGTGCGAGCGGCGGATCGCCTCGTCCGGTTCCTTCATGAAATAGGCGGTCAGGAAGGCGAAGGATTCCTCGTCGCTCATGCCTGCGTTCGAAGCGACGCCGGCAAGGTCGAACATCGCCGTATTGAAGCCGGCATATTCGAAATCGATCAGCCACAGCCTGCTGCCGTCGTCGAGAATATTGGCCGGCAAGAGATCATTGTGGCCAAAGACGATCGGCAGGAGTTTCTGGGCGCGCTCCAGTTCGTCGGCGAGCGCCAGAAAGCGCGGCAGGTCACCGCGCTTGCGGCTGTTACCCTCGTCAAGCGTGCGCGCATAGTCGCGGATGACGTGGAACACCCAGAACATGAAGCCGGCGCCGGAGATATGATTGGGCATCTCCCGGTGAAAGCCGCGCATCAGCGCCGCGACGCGGCCGAGATTGGCGCGCACGTCCTCGGCCAGATAGGTTTTGGCGCCAAGAAACGCCGTCACCAGGATTCCTGGTTCGGCATAATGGACCGCCGGCGCGAAGCCGGCGGCGTGAGCCGCCCGCGCGGTCATCACCTCGCGTTCGCGGAAGACATGGTGGAACGGATAATCCTGGCCGAAGCGCACGACGTGTTTGCCGGCGGTGTCGGTGACCACATAATTGGCATTGCTCAAGCCGCCGGGCAGCGGCGCGATCTCGATGGCGCCCGTCCAGCAGGGCAGGGCGCGGATGCGGTCTTCGGCAATCACGAAATCATCCCTGGTTTTTGCTGGCCTGGTTTGCTGGCCTGGTTTGCCGGATTTCGACAAGGCGCCATGGGCAGCGCAATGGGAGAAACGCAAACAATCTCGTCGGTGCGGGACGCCAGGATCGGTATCCCGCACCGCACCGACGAGCCCCTTGGCCAGACTTTTGAGCCCGGCATCCGCCCCCGCGGATCTGAAAATTCCTTGAGCCAGACACGTTACGGGCTGTCCGGTCAATGAGTTGCGGCTCTGCCAATTAACCTCCCGCTGCAGCTCCGAACCTATTGAGGGTGGATTTCACGCCAGGGTTGCCCTTCTGTCAATAAAAAGATGTGACCTTTTTTGGGTATTTTGCCCGAAAGTATAGGCAATTCCTTTAAAAGCGCTAGGAATGCCATAGAAGCGGGCAAATTCTGGGACGCGCACATATGGTCCACTCGAAACGGCATGGCGAGATCATGCGGCTGCTGCAGGAAGAGGGAACCGTCACCATCGCCAGCCTTGCCGACCGGTTGGGCGTTTCACTCGAAACCGTGCGGCGGGACGTCAAGCCGCTCACCGGCGACGGCTCGGTTCTGAAGATGCATGGCGCCATCGGCCTGCCGTCGATGATCGGCGAGGCACCGTTCGAACGGCGCATGCGCGAGCATGCCGACGCCAAGCGCGTCATCGCGCGCATGGTTGCCGCCACCATCCGCGACGGCGAATCGATCATGCTCGACACCGGCACCACGACGTCGTTCCTGGCGCGCGAACTGCTCGGCCACCGGCGCCTGACGGTCGTCACCAACTCGTCTGATATCGCCCGCACGCTGGCCACCATCAACGGCAACAAGGTCTATATGGCGGGCGGCGAGCTGCGCAGCGATTCAGGCGCCGCGTTCGGGACGTCGGCGATCGAGTTCGTCAGCCGCTTCTCGGTCAGCCATGCCATCATCTCCACCGGCGCCGTGGATGCGGTGACGGGCGTCATGGACTTTGATCTGGACGAGGCGGAATTCGCCCGCATGGTGCTGTCGCGCGGCCAGCGCTCGCTCGTCGTCACCGACCACACGAAGTTCGGCCGCCAGGGGCTGGTTCAGGTCTGCGGCTTCGACGGCTTTTCCGAACTCGCCACCGACCGCGCGCCGCCGCATGACATTGGAGCCGCCCTCGCACAAGCCGGCGCGCGGCTCAGCATCGCCGGCGGCGAAGCCGGAATTTAGCCGAACACCAGGGACTGATGGGCACATACGCCCGCGAAAGTGCCGCCCGACACGGCGAAGGCGATGTTGTGCATCGCGCGCGCAGCGTCGCCGGCGGCATAGATGCCGGGAACGGTCGTCTGCTGTCTGTCATCGACTGATATCATCGAGCCGAGCAGGCCGTCCTTGAAGCCGCAGCCGAGCTGTTCGGCCAGCGGGCTCGCCATCGTGTTGCGTGGCGCGGTGAACATCGCTTTGACGCCGGCCTTCCAGCCGCCGTCCAGGTGGACAACCAGGCCGCCGGAGCCGTCTTCCCTCAGTTCGCTGACCGTCGCGGGCTCAAATCTTACATTCTTGCCCTCCAGCACGAGCATCTCCTCGGCGGCGGGCTCGATCAGGCCGTTGCCGAACAGCGTGACGTCGCCCCAGTCGGAAATCAGCTGCGCCTGATGCATGGACATCGGGCCGGTCGCGAGCACGCCAAGCTGCCCGCCGGAAACCTCGTAGCCGTGGCAATAGGGGCAATGCAGCACGGTCTTGCCCCATTGCTCGGCAAGCCCGGGAACCTCCGGCAGGATGTCGCGCACGCCGGTTGCCAGCACCAGCCGTGCGGCGCCGAATGTCTCGCCGCCACCGATGGTGATTTCGAAATCGCTGCCGCCGTTCGCAATGGCTTTGTCCGCACGCGCGGTAACCAGCCTGGCTGTCGGATAGGCAAGCAATTGCCGCCTGGCATCGTCGAGGATGGCGCCTGGCGTGCGCCCGTCCTGGCCGAGAAAGCCGTGCGAATGCGCGGCAAAGCGGTTGCGCGGCTGGCCGGCGTCGATCACCAGCACGTTGCGCCGCGCCCGCGCCGCCTGGATGGCGGCGGACAGGCCGGCGAAGCTGCCGCCGACGACGGCAAGATCATACTGCATGGCTGGAAACTCCAATGAGGTCGAAACGGCGGCGGAAATCTGCGGTCAGGTCGGCCAGGGTGATGCGGCTGAGCTTCTCCGCCAACAGCCTCTCCGCCGCGAGGCGAAAATCGTCGAGCACGGCGATCACTGCTTGCTCGACGAGACAGCCTGGGCTTTCCGGCTCGGTGCTGAACGGCAGCAGCGTTTCGCCAAGGGCAACGCTTATCTCGGCCAGCGAAATGTTCTCGGGCGCGCGCCCGAGCAGCCAGCCGCCGCCATGTCCGCGCGACGAGGTGACGATGCCGGCATCACGCAAGCCGGCGATGGTCCGCCGCACCACCACCGGATTTGTATGAATGAAGGTGGCGAGCTGCTCCGAGGTCAGCGCCTGCCTTGGCTTTTCGGCCATGTGGACGAGGATATGCAAGGTGGAGGATAGACGGCTGTTGCGCTTCATGTAACTTAATTAGTTACAATTATCTGCGATGTCAAACACGCGGGCGCCTGTGTGAACTCGCGGCATTGCTATGCCGACACAGCGCGAAAACTCATCCTGAAGCAGGCGCCGCTTGGCTTGCCATCCAGGATTTCGATGCGGCCGCCATGGAGATGCATGATTTCCTGCACGAGGTTGAGGCCGAGGCCGGCGCCATGATCCTGCGGGCGCAACCGGTAGAAGGGCTCGAAAATGCGCTCCCGCTCGCCCGGCGGAACGCCGTCGCCTTCGTCCCGGACCTCTATGATGGCGGGCGTTGTGACGCCGACGGTGATCTTGCCGGCGCGGCCGCCATGCTCGATGGCGTTCTGGACGATGTTGGTCACTGCACGTTCGATCGCGGTGCGGTCGCCGGTTGCAAAAAGCGTGTCGCTGTCCGGCTCGAACGACATTTCGTAGCCGGCCGAGAACGCCATCGGCGCGAGGTCGACGATGACGCTGCGCGCGATCGCCACGAGATCTACCTTTTCGAAAGGCGATGTCTGCCGGTCGAGCCGTTGCAGGTCGAGCAACTGGTCGGTCAGCGTCGAGAGCCGTGCCGCATCCTGCAGCAGCCGTGCCCGTTCCGGTGTCGCCGGCAGCGAGGCCAGGCGCGTGTTGAGGATGGCGACCGGTGTTCTGAGCTCATGGGCGGCGTCGGTGAGGAAACGCTTGTGGCGCTCATAGCCCTTGTCCAGCCGCGCAAGGGCTGCGTTCACCGCCTTGACCAGCGGTGTCACTTCCGTCGGCACGTCCTTCAGCGGCAACTGCACGCCGCGCTGGTCGATGTCGATGCGTTCGGCCTCTGCGGCTGCATGGCCTAGCCCCGAAAGGGCGCCACGAACCACCCAGGGCGTCGCGAACAGCGTGGCCAGCGCCATCAGCCCGGCGAGCGGCAATATGCCTTGCAGGAAGAATTGCGGCGCCTGGCCGAGCAGGCGCAGCAGCGAAAGCCCGCCCTTGGTGCCGGTGAAGATCTGGACATTGCCGGCCGCCGTGTCGGTCCAGCGGATCTTTCCCTCCGGCGGCGCGGATTGCCCGATTGCGTGGTCGATACGGGCGTCGCTGATAGCATCCAGCAGTCCGGCGAAAGGCTGGAAGATGGGCGGCACGGTGCCCTCCTGCAGCCGCTGGCCCTGCTTGTCTCGGATGATGAACCAGAGATCGGGGACCTCGGATCGCAGCTTCGTCAGGTCCGCGGTCTCGCGCAGGACGAGCTTGCCGCCTGCGTCACGCGCCACCGCATCCGCCAGCACGTCCATTGTGCCGTCTTCATAATCGTGCGGAATGAGCCCGGTGGCGAGCAATGCGACGAGAATGCCGACGATGATCAGCGTCAGCATCGCGCATTGCAGCAAGGCGATGCGCAGCACCAGGCTCCATTTCAGCGAACGCGGACGCTTGAGGCTCATTGCTTGGCGCTCATGTCGTCTCGCGCAGGAGATAGCCGACGCCGCGAATGCCGTTGATCGTCACCCCGGCATCGGCATCGGCGAGTTTGCGGCGCAGGCGCGAGACATGGGTGTCGAGGGCGTTGGACTGGATCTCGTCGTCGAGGCCGAACACCGCCTCCATCAGCGCCTCACGCTGCACCATGCGGCCGGTGCGCCGCATCAACGCCTCCAGCACCAGGAGTTCGCGGCGCGGCAGGCTGAGCGGTTCGGCACGGACAGACGCTTCGCGATGCCCGACATCGAGCACCAGATCGCCGGCGCGGATAAACTGTGACTGCAGCGGTGCCGGGCGCCTGAGCAGCGCGCGCAGGCGGGCCAGCAATTCCTCGAAGGCGAATGGTTTTGCCAGATAGTCGTCCGCGCCCATGTCCAGCCCATCGACCTTGTCCGATGTATCGCCTCTCGCCGTCAGCATCAGCACTGGCGTCGTGTTCTTGGCCGAACGCAATCTGGGAACCAGCGACAGCCCGTCGCCATCCGGCAACTGGCGGTCGAGCAGGATGGCGTCGTAGCTGTCGGCGGCGACGAAGCCTTCCGCCTCGATGAGCGAGCCGGCGTGATCGACCACCATGTCGTGGCGCTTCAGCGCGGCACGCAAGGCAGAGACCATTTCAGGCTCATCCTCGACCAGCAAGATTCGCATCGACAATTCTCCAGCAACGGCCTCGGGCGTTACCGCGCCAACATTGCGCAAACATGGCAAAGCCGAACGGCCACAGGTCGACGAGCGCTTTCCTTGGCTCCGCAATATTGCGCAATGTCTATGCAACCCAGTCGCGGCAAACAGCGTCGGTCGGCGCGAATCGCCCATGCCGGCAAGAAGGCGTCGGGCCCGAATATGCAACAGGTCGGGCCCGACGTTGAAACGAAATGGCGCTGAAACGAATCAGTTGGCCACACAATCTGGCGTGCTGTTGTCCGGAATCGAGGTTACCATGCCTGTAAATGATGCTCTGTCTTTCCTAGTGGCGTGGACCGTGGCGCCGTTCCGGGTCGGCTCCGTCACGCCGTCCAGCTCCAGCCTGGCGGCATTGATGACCCGTGACATCGGACCCGAGACGGGCCCTGTGCTGGAACTCGGTCCAGGAACAGGCCCTTTCACACGGGCGCTGCTGTCGCGCGGGGTGAAGGAGGAAGACTTGACGCTGATCGAATCCGATCCGGATTTTACCGCGCTGCTCAAGCGTCGCTTTCCGACCGCCCGGATTTTTGAAATGGATGCTGTCGGTCTGCGCCATCTGTCGCTCTTCCACCGGCCGGTGATTGGTGCTGCCGTCAGCGGCTTGCCTTTCCGCCTGATTTCGCCGCGCAAGACGCTCGCCATTCTCGAAGGTGTTTTCGCGAACCTTCGCCCGGGCGGGGCGCTCTATCAGTTCACGCTCGGACGGCGCTGCCCGTTCGACCAGTCGCTGCTCGACCGGCTCGATCTCGAGGTTACGCGGGTTGGCCATACCTTTCGCAACTTCCCGCCGGCGACGGTCTATCGCATCGCCAGGATCAAGACGTCAGATACCTACGACTGGCGCTTCGCATGACGGGACCGTTGTCGGCCATTCTCGGCTTCGGCCTGTTCGGCGTCTTCTGCCTCGCCTTCACCGAGAAGATCCTGCCGATTCCGCCCTCGCATGTGTTGCTGCTGTTTCTCGGCATGACGGCGGCGCCTGACGGCGCGACGCTGGCGGTCCTGCTGGCGGTGACGACTTCCGCTTCCTTCGCCGGCTGCCTTGTCTGGTATGCGGTCGGCCGCCGGATCGGATTCGACCGTGCCGACAGGCTGATCGGACGAGCCGGCAGATATGTCTTCCTGCGCCCCGAAACCTATCGCAATCTTGGCCAGGCCTATCGCCGCAATCATGTCAGGGTGTCCTTGCTGGCACAGTTCATCCCGACCGTGCGCAGTTACCTGCCGATCGCTGCTGGCGCGCTTTGTCTGCCTGCCTTGCCTTTCGCGACCGCGACACTGCTTGGCGCCACCACATGGAATGCGGCCTTTCTCCTGACCGGTTACGTCATGCGCGGCAGTGGCCAGGATTCCTTCGCGGTGGGCTTGATCATCGTCGTCGTCGTGGCGCTGGAGACAGCCTTCATGCTTGCGCTGCGCTATGGCCCGACATGGCGACGCCGCATCAGGCTGATGCTCGGCTGACCGCGCTGCACCAATCTCCGGTCACGGGATAAGCTCCGCAGCCGGCTTTCCTT
Source organism: Mesorhizobium sp. ESP7-2 (assembly GCF_020164715.1). NCBI lineage: Bacteria > Pseudomonadati > Pseudomonadota > Alphaproteobacteria > Hyphomicrobiales > Phyllobacteriaceae > Mesorhizobium > Mesorhizobium sp. ESP7-2. The sequence goes on along the minus strand of NZ_JAIUGQ010000019.1, from coordinate 82,191 downwards.
CGCTTGCCTGCCGGTGTTTAGTCCGGCCATGGCCTTCACCATCCGCCAGTTGCAGTTCTTCATCGCCGTCGCCGAGCAAGGCACGGTGTCGCGCGCGGCGCAAAACCTCTCCATTTCCCAATCGTCGGTCACCGAGGCGATCAAGGAACTTGAAAGCGATCTTGGCGTCGCGCTGTTCGAACGCCATCCGCGCGGTCTCAACATCACCCACAAGGGCCACCAGTTCCTGCGTCACGCGACAAAGATTCTCGCCGACGTGTCCGACGCGCGCCGCTCTTTTTCCGGCGAACAGGCCATTGCGGGCGGGCGGCTGCAACTCGGCGTCACCTCGCTTGTCGCCGGCTACGTGCTGTCGGATCTGCTCTCACGCTACCGCCGCGCCTATCCGGGCGTCGAGGTCTCGGCCATCGAGGACAATGGCGACTACCTCGAACACCTGTTGATCGGCGGCAAGCTGGACATTGCAGTCATGGTCACCTCCAATTTGCGCGACCGCACTGCCCTGCAATCGGAAATCCTCGAAGTCTCGGCTTACCGGCTGTGGCTGCCGCTCGGCCATCCCTTGGCTGGCGCCGACATCATCGGCATCGGCGATATCGCCTCTGAACCGCTGATCATGCTGACCGTCGACGAGATCGAGGAGAACACCGGCAAGCTGCTGACGGCGATCGGCGCCAGGCCGCATGTCGCCTTCCGCACCCGTTCCGTGGAAGCCGTGCGCAGCCTGGTCGCCACCGGCGCCGGTGTGGCGCTGCTGCCCGACCTCGTCTACCGGCCCTGGTCGCTGGAAGGCGACCGCATCGAATCGCGCGACATTTCGGGCTCCTTGCCGGTGGTGCAGGTCGGCATGGTCTGGCGGCGGGGCTCCGGCTTGGCCGCCGCGGCCCGCGACTTCGTCGGCCTTGCCCAGTCGCAGCGGACGGTCCGCCGCTAGTCTGGTGTGGCCTACTCCAGGCTGACGTCGCCAGTCTTGCGCACGATCAAGGCGAGCCGTTCCAGGACGGTCGGGTCGAACAAGCCGCGCAGGCTGCGACGGCCGATCGAAGCGATGAGGCCCTTATCCTGGTAGTAGCGAAGTGTCAGGCGGGCACGCCGGTGCGGCGCGGCACTTTGGCAATGTCGATATCTTTTATGCTTGACCTCAAGTCGGCTCGGACTCGTAGAATGTCGCGACGATCGGTGAGAGCAACAGAAAGTGAGGCCCGTTATGCCGCAATCCGCGCAGCCAAACACACGCCAAGCCGCGCTCTGGAACGACGTCAGCGGGAAGGCCTGGGTCGAGATGCAGCCGATCCTCGACGAGATACTGGCACCGTTGGAGCGGCTGGTGGTCGATGCCGGCTATCCCGGGGAGGGGGGCAATGTCCTGGACATCGGCTGCGGCGCTGGCGCCACAACCCTGACGATGGCGCGCCGCGTGGGCAACGACGGAAATTGTGTTGGGCTCGACATCTCGCGGCCGCTTGTCGCCCTGGCGACGGAGCGCGCGCGGGTGGAAGGGGCAGCAAACGCAAGTTTCGAAGTGGGCGATGCCCAGGCGCATGCGTTCGAACCAGGACGCTTCGACGCTGTTGTCTCGCGCTTTGGTGTTATGTTCTTCGATGATCCAGTGGCCGCGTTCTCCAATATAAGACAAGCCGCAAGGCGCGGTGGCAAACTCGCCTTTGTTGCTTGGCGCAGTCCGGTCGAGAATGATTTCATGACGACCGCCGCGCGAGCGGCTGAGCCTTTCCTGCCGCCCGCACCCGCGCCAGATCCCGATGCGCCGGGACAGTTTGCCTTGGCCGACGGCGCCAAGGTGAAGCGGATCCTTGAAGCGAGCGGCTGGTCATCAATCGAAGTCGAACAGGCGAACGTCCTGTGTCGGATCGCAGAAGGCGATTTGATGACGTTTGCCACCCGGCTAGGGCCGGTCGCCGCCACGCTGCGCGAAGTTGACCGGGCAACGGCCGAAAAAATCACTACGGTGTTGCCTGCTGCGTACGCGCCTTTCGTGAAGGATGGTGAGGCCCGCTTCAATGCCGCCTGCTGGCTTGTGACGGCGCTGGCTTGAAGGGCGTCTTGCTATCGGAAAAACCGATATCGCCTTTCTGATAAATGAATTTGCGAAACCGGAATTTTCAAAGCACCTTCCCTTCAAGGGACCAAAGCCGCCACCAGAGCGACATGCGTCCGTCGGACGAACTGATACTTTTTCAGTCCGCGCGTTGACCTTGGCGAAAACCGAAACCGGTTTTCGGAGGCCGGGCGCCAAAATGGGAGATCGATGATGAATTCATTCCTGAAGTCATGCACCGCGCTGACGGTCGCGCTGACCTTTTCCGGGCAGGCCGTTGCCCAGGTCAAGGAACTCGGCAAGGGCGAAGGCCAGGTCAACATCGTTGCCTGGCCGGGCTATATCGAGCGCGGCGAGACCGACAAGGGCTATGACTGGGTCACCGCCTTCGAAAAGGAGAGCGGCTGCAAGGTCAACGTCAAGACCGCCAACACGTCGGATGAGATGGTGTCGCTGATGAACGAGGGCGGCTTCGACCTCGTCACCGCTTCGGGCGATGCTTCGCTGCGCCTCGTCGCCGGCAAGCGCGTGCAGCCGATCAACACCGATCTCATCCCAAGCTGGAAGACGGTCGACGACCGGCTGAAGGACGCGCCCTGGTTCACCGTCGACAAGGTGCATTACGGCATCCCCTATCAGTGGGGTCCCAACATCCTGATGTACAACACCGAGGTGTTCAAGGAAGCGCCGAAGAGCTGGAACGTCGTCTTCGAGGAAATGAAGCTGCCGGACGGAAAGTCCAACAAAGGCCGCGTCCAGGCCTATGACGGGCCGATCCACATCGCCGACGCCGCCAACTACCTGATGTTCCACAAGCCGGAACTCGGCATCAAGGATCCCTACGAACTGAACGAGGACCAGTACAAGGCCGCGCTCGAATTGCTGCGCGTCCAGCGCACGCTGGTCGGCCGCTACTGGCATGACGCCGCCATCCAGGTCGACGATTTCCAGAATGAAGGCGTGGTCGCCTCGGGCTCGTGGCCCTATCAGGTCAACACGCTGGTCGCCGCCAAGAAGCCGGTTGCCTCGACCGTGCCGGAAGAAGGCGTCACCGGCTGGGCAGACACCACGATGATGGAAGCCGACGCGGCCCATCCGAACTGCGCCTATATGTGGCTCGAGCATTCGCTGGCGCCGAAGGTGCAGGGCGATGTCTCGGCCTGGTTCGGCTCGCTCCCGGTCGTGCCGGCCGCCTGCAAAGGCAACGAGCTGCTCGGCGAGGAAGGTTGCAAGACCAACGGCTACGACAATTTCGACAAGATCAAGTTCTGGAAGACGCCGGTCTCGAAATGCGCCACCCAGAACGACCAGTGCGTGCCCTACTACCGCTGGGTGTCGGACTATATCGGCGTCATCGGCGGACGATAATTTTCGCTTCGTTTCGTCGATAGTTGGCGCTGCCCCTCACCCTTGCCCTCTCCCCGTGAAGAACGGGGAGAGGGGATCATCGGCGTTGAAGCGCGTCCCTTCTCCCCGTCTCAATACGGGGAGAAGGTGCCGGCAGGCCGATGAGGGGCAGCGCCAACGCCCAAGATTTGACGAGCCTGACAGATCAGGACACCACATGACCCCAGCCGTTTCCTTTCAAAAAGTCTCGCGCCATTTCGGCAGCGTTCGCGCTGTCGACGCTGTCGACCTCGACATTGTACCAGGCGAATTCTTCGCCATGCTCGGGCCGTCCGGTTCCGGCAAGACGACGTGCCTGCGCCTGATCGCCGGTTTCGAGCAGCCGACATCGGGTTCGATCTCGATCTTCGGTGAACGCGCCGAGGGCGTGCCCCCCTACCGCCGCAACGTCAACACCGTGTTCCAGGACTACGCGCTGTTCCCGCATCTCAACGTGCTCGACAACGTCGCCTACGGGCTGATGGTCAAGCGTGTCGGCAAGGCCGAGCGGCACAAGGCGGCGGAAGAAGCGCTGTCGCTGGTGCGGCTGCCCGGCTATGGCGCGCGCCGGCCCGGCCAGCTTTCCGGCGGCCAGCGCCAGCGTGTCGCGCTGGCGCGTGCGCTGGTCAACCAGCCCAAGGTGCTGCTGCTCGACGAACCGCTCGGCGCGCTCGACCTCAAGCTGCGCGAAAACATGCAGGAGGAGCTGAAATCGCTGCAGAAGGCGCTCGGCATCACCTTCGTCTTCGTCACCCATGACCAGGGCGAGGCGCTGTCGATGGCCGACCGCGTCGCCGTCTTCAACGATGGCAAGATCATGCAGATCGGCACGCCGGAGGACATCTATCAGCGGCCGAGCACGCGCTTCGTCGCCGATTTCGTCGGTTCCTCGAACGTGCTGCCGCCGGATTTCGTCCAGCGTTATTCCGGCCAGCAACGCTGGGGGAGTCTCAGGCCTGAATCCATTCGCGTCGGCCGCGCCGCGAGCGGCGAGGGCGTCGCTGCGCGCCTCGTCTCGACCAACTATCTCGGCGCCACGACCAGGCTGGCGCTTGATGCCGACGGGTTGAAACTGCACGCCGTGGTGCCTGCCGGCACTGCCTTGCCGGCGGAGGGCGAGGCGGTGGTGCTGACGTTCAATCGCGAGCACCTGCATTTGATGGACGAGCCGGCATGATGAAGGTTTGCGCGATGCGCCCCCCTCTGTCCTGCCGGACATCTCCCCCTCTAGGGGGGAGATCGGATGTCGCATCGGCCGTCGCCAATCTCCAACGTCTGAAGGCTGGCGCCGCGCACGAGCTGCCAATCTCCCCCCACGTGGGGGAGATGTCCGGCAGGACAGAGGGGGGCGCGACGGATCACGGCGTCAGCAGAACTGTGCATCCGTCATGACCATCGCCGCCCTCAACCCCAATCCCTTACCCGCCATCCTGCCCGGCAGCGGCGGCATGCGCGGTGCGCTCTCCGACCTCTTCTGGCGCCGGCCGCAAGTCCTGCTGCTGCTCATGCTGTTGCCGCCAGTGCTGTGGCTCGGCATAGTCTATATCGGCTCACTGTTCGCGCTTTTGGCGCAGAGCTTCTTCTCCATCGATGAGTTCTCCGGCCTCATCAACCGCCAGTTCACGCTGAAGACCTATGGCGATCTTTTGCAGGCCGCCAACCTCGACATCATCTTGCGCACGGTGACGATGGCGGCCCTGGTCACGCTGGCTTCGGCCATCGTCGCCTTCCCCATTGCCTACTACGCGGCGCGCTATGCGCGCGGCCGCTGGAAGGCGCTGTTCTATCTCGGCGTCATGCTGCCGCTGTGGTCGAGCTATCTGGTCAAGATCTATGCCTGGAAGCTGATCCTGGCCAAGGAAGGCATTTTGACCTGGCTGCTCGCCAAGCTGCATCTGCTGTGGCTGCTCGATGCCTGGCTGTCGTTGCCCGTCGTCGGCGGCAATTCGCTGTCGGTGTCTTTCACCGGCACTTTCATCGTCTTCGTCTATGTCTGGCTGCCCTTCATGGTCCTGCCGGTGCAGGCGGCACTCGAGCGCGTGCCCGGCAATCTGGTCGAGGCGTCGTCCGATCTCGGCGCCTCGCCCGGCCAGACCTTCCGCAACGTGCTGTTCCCGCTGGCGCTGCCCGGCATCGTCGCCGGCTCGATCTTCACCTTCTCGCTGACATTGGGAGATTACATCATCCCGCAGATCATCGGCACCTCGCGCTTGTTCATCGGCCAGGCCGTCTATTCGCAGCAAGGCACCGCCGGCAACATCCCGCTCGCCGCCGCCTTCACCGTGGTGCCCATCGTCATCATGGGTTTCTACCTCTGGGGCGCCAAGCGCATGGGGGCCTTCGATGCGCTCTGATCGTGGTCAATCCGCTCCGCTCGGCCTCAAGATCGCGGCCGCCTGCGGCCTGCTCTTCCTGCATCTGCCGATCCTGCTGATCTTCGTCTATGCCTTCACCACCGAGGAGAAGAGCTTCGTCTGGCCGCCGCCCGGGCTGACCACGCAATGGTTCGCCGTCACCTGGAACCGGCCCGATGTCTGGGAAGCGCTGTCGCTGTCGGTCCGCGTCGCCGCTATCTCGACCACGATTGCTCTGGTGCTCGGCACGCTGTGCGCCGCCGCCGTGTCGCGGACGAAATTCTTCGGCCGCGAAACCATCTCGCTGCTGGTCATCCTGCCCATCGCACTGCCCGGCATCATCACCGGCATCGCGCTGCGCTCGGCCTTCGCGCTCGCCGACATCCCGTTCTCGTTCTGGACGATCGTGCTCGGCCACGCCACTTTCTGCGTGGTCGTCGTCTACAACAATGCGGTCGCCCGTTTCCGCCGCACCTCGGGCTCGATGATCGAGGCTTCGATGGATCTCGGCGCCGACGGTTTCCAGACCTTTCGCCATGTCGTGCTGCCCAACATCGCCACCGCATTGCTCGCCGGCGGCATGCTCGCCTTCGCTTTGTCCTTTGACGAAGTCATCGTCACCACCTTCACCGCCGGCCAGCAACAGACCGTGCCGATCTGGATGCTGGAAGAGCTGATCCGTCCGCGCCAGCGCCCGGTCACCAATGTCGTCGCCATGGTCGTCGTCCTGGTGACGCTGCTGCCGATCCTGTTTGCCTACTACCTGACCCGCGACGGCGACCAGATCGCCGGAAGCGGGAAATGAAAGAAGTGAGTGGTGAGTAGTGAGTAGGGAATAGCCGAATCCACGGTGGAAACTCATCCACTACTCACTACTCACTACTCACTACTCACTACTCACTACTTCTGCCCAAGGAGAATCCAATGGACACCCAGATGCTGATCGGCTCGAAATTTGAGAAGGGCACCGAGACCGAGGAGCCGATCCTCAACCCAAAGACCGGGGCGACCATTCTCAACCTGCCCGAGGCCAGCCAAGCGCAGATCGAGGCGGCAGTCATTGCCGCCGAACAAGCGTTCGTCTTGTGGTCGCGCACCACGCCGGCGCAGCGCTCCGGCTACCTCCTGAAGATCGCCGACCGCATCGAGGCCGAGGCCAGGGAATTCGCCACGCTCGAGGCGCTGAACTGCGGCAAGCCGATCAATGCCGTGCTCAATGACGAAATCCCGGCGATCGTCGACTGCTACCGCTTCTTCGCCGGCGCGGTCCGCTCCATGCCGGGTGTCGTCGCGGGCGAATATCTGCCCGGCCACACCTCCATGGTGCGGCGCGATCCGATCGGCATCGTCGCCTCGATCGCGCCGTGGAACTATCCGCTGATGATGATGGCCTGGAAGCTGGCGCCGGCGATCGCTGGCGGCAACACCGTCGTCTTCAAGCCGTCGGAGCAGACGCCGCTGACGGCGCTGAAACTGGCCAGGATCCTGGCCGAAATCCTGCCCGAAGGCGTCGTCAATGTCGTGCTTGGCCGGGGCGACAGCGTCGGCAACACGCTGATCAATCACCCCAAGGTTAATATGATCTCGATCACCGGTGACGTCGCCACCGGCAAGAAGGTGCTGCAGGCCGCCGCCAAGTCGGTCAAGCGCACGCATCTGGAACTCGGCGGTAAGGCGCCGGTCATCGTCTTCGACGACGCAGACCTCGGCGCCGTCGTCAACGGCCTGCGCGCCTTCGGCTATTACAATGCTGGCCAGGACTGCACCGCCGCCTGCCGCATCTATGCCGGCAAGAAGATCTACGACAAGCTCGTCGCCGACCTCTCCTCCGCGGTCTCGACCATCAAATACAACCAGCCCGACGACACCGAGAACGAGATCGGGCCGCTGATCTCGCGCCGCCAGCGCGACCGCGTCTCGAGCTTCGTCGAGCGTGCCTCGGAACTGAAGCACATCGAGATCACCACCGGCGGCAAGCCGGGCGAGGGCACCGGCTTCTACTATCAACCGACTGTCGTCGCCGGCGCGCTGCAGGAGGACGAGATCGTGCGCCGCGAAGTGTTCGGCCCAGTCGTCTCCATTACCCGGTTCTCGGAGGTCGACGACGCTGTAAACTGGGCCAATGACAGCGATTATGGCCTAGCGTCTTCGGTATGGACGAAGGACGTTTCACGCGCCATGGCAACGGCTGCCCGCCTGCAATATGGCTGCACCTGGATCAACACGCATTTCATGCTGACCAACGAGATGCCGCATGGCGGACTGAAACAGTCCGGCTACGGCAAGGACATGTCGCTCTACGCGCTGGAGGACTACACCGCCGTGCGCCATGTCATGGTGGCTCACGGGTAAGGGATATCGCATCGCGGCGCTGACGCCCTTTGTCTGAAGGAGGGCGTCAGCGTTACTATACTCTCTATAAGGCCCTGCCTTTGACGGAGGGAAGACCGCCTAAGCGGCATAAGCAGCGATCCGCCAGCTAAGCCGCCGTCCTGCCTTGTACCCCGGATGGCGCGGGCTTGATGTTCTGATTGACCCGAAAGACGTTGGATGGGTCATAGGTCCGCTTCACCTGGCTCAGCCGCTCGTAATTCGCGCCATAGCTTGCCCGCAAGCGCGCTTCTCCTTCGTCCTCCATCATGAAATTCACGTAGCCGCCTTCGCCATTGTGGGGATGGATGCGCGCCCAGTAATTCTTGGCCCACTTGGTGAGGTCGGCGGCCTTGCCCGGATCGGGATCGATGCCGGCTATGACCATTGACCAGCTTGCGTCGCGTGCGTTCCAGGCAGTCTCGTCCTTGCCGACGCGGCGCACGGCGCCGTCTATCGGGTAAAGATGCATGAGAGACAATTCGCTGGGCGCCTGGGCGGCCTGCGCGATGTGGGTCGCGATGGCTTCGTCGGGAAGCGACTTGACGAAATCGCCCTTCCAATACCATTGCAGGCCCTTCGGAAGCAGCGGATCGAACAGCGCCTGCAACGCCGGGTATGGCATGACGCCCATCCAGTTGAAGATCGGCGGCGGCAAGTTGTCCAGCAGTGGCGCCATCGCCTTGCGCCCGTCTTCCTCCGTGCCGTTGTAGCAGGAGATGATGGCGCAGGCGCGCTTGCCCCAATACTCGCGCGGGAAGGGATCGGTCGAGGGCACGGACTTCAGGCCGACAAAAGCACCGAGGTCTTCCGGCGCCTCCGGTAGGTAGTCGCGATACACCTGCATGACGGCCTGAGCATCCTTGGCCTCCCAGAATACCGGGCCGCCGAAGATCATGTTCACAGGATGGGCCTGGAACAGGAAGCTGGTCACGACGCCGAAATTGCCGCCGCCGCCCCGCAACGCCCAGAACAGGTCGGGATTCTCGCTTTTGTTGGCCCTTACAATGCTGCCATCGGCCAGCACCAGATCGGCTTCGACAAGATTGTCGATGGTGAGACCGTATCTGCGCGTCAGATAGCCCGTCCCTCCGCCGAGAGTAAGGCCGGCAACGCCCGTGGTCGAGACAATGCCGAACGGAACGGCGAGCCCGAAAGCATGGGTAGCATGGTCCACGTCACCGGACGTGCAGCCGGGCGCGACCCTCACGGTGCGCCTGTTCGGGTCGACATGGACCCCCTTCATCGTCGACAGGTCGATGACGAGGCCGTTGTCGCAAATTCCCAATCCGGCACCATTGTGCCCTCCGCCGCGCACGGCGATCAGGAGGTCGTTGTCGCGCGCGTATCTCACGGCGGTGATCACGTCGGCGACATCGGCGCAGCGTGCGATCAGCAGCGGGTGCTTTTCGATCATGCCGTTGTAGATCTTGCGTGCTTCGTCATATCCGGCATCGTCACGCAGGATCAGCCCCCCGCGCAGGTTTTCACGCAGTTTTGCATGGGTTTCGTCGGTCATCGGTTTTCTCCCTTTGATTGCGCCGGCGCTATGCGGCGTCGGCGCGACGCATCTTGTTGCTTCGTTGTGCCGCCTCCCTCGGGGCGGATGCGTTGGATGGAGCAGAGGCGAGTACATTGCACCGATCCTGTCCCCGCTGCTTCGCCCGAAAGGGCCAATGGGCAATGGCCCAGGAGAGCCATGGCGGGCAGCCGGAAGCCGCCGAAGAGATTGACCGTATAGGAGAGCGGGAGCCACGCCTCGTGGCTTTGCCTTTATCGCATGGCGCATGATGAAGGTGGCCGCCGCCTCGCAGCCACCCTCCTTGGTACTCGCCGCCTCCCAGGGGCTGGGCCACGGCTATCCGACATCACCTATTCAACGATACGGAAAATCTGCCACAGGCTGGTGCCTGACACGACATAGGGCTCCAACTCCTTGCCCCATTTGGCGTGCGCGTCGATCTTGCCGATCTTGGCGAAGAACGCCTCCAACTGGGCGAGGCTCTCGACCTGGTGGTGAGACTCGACCGTCGCTTCGCGCGCGCCGATCGAGCCGGTCATGATCTGGAACTCGAGGTCGGCGAGACCAACCTGTGAGCCGATCTCGCGTTCCCATTTTCGCATCAGTTCGAGCACGGTCTGCTTGTGTCCGAACCTGGCGTCGATCTGCCATCTGGCGCTGAACATCTTGTCCTCCGTTGTTTCGGCATGGCCGCGTTTGACTACTCGTCCCAGGCCTGCACGACGGTTTGCCGCGCGATCTGCCCGTTCTTGAGTTCCAGCATCGCCGCGGCGAACACCTTCGTGCCGTCCGGATAGGCGCAGGCCTGGGTAAAGGCCAGGCTGTCGCCGTCGGCGATGGTTGCATCGACCTTGTGGGTCATCGCGCGGCTGCAGATATCGTCCCAGAACATCGTGATCGCCGCGCGTCCGCGGATTTCGCGTGGCTTGCTCGGCGGGTTGTTGCGGTCGATCACCCGCACCAGCGCGTCGTCCGCATAGAAGCTCGACAGCATCTTTCCATCACGGCCTTCGATCGCCTTCTTGATCGCCGCGCCGTCCACTGTCTGGGTCTTGGTCAGCATTTTGTCCTCCATATGCCCGTCGTTGCGATCGGGCGGTTCATGCTTTGAGGTGTCGCCCGGCACTCATCGCCGAGCCGGGTCGTCACTGCGACTTGGCCTTGACGGCCGCGAACACGTCGTCGGTCTGTTTCTTGAAGGTCGCGAGATCGACCTGGCTGCCGTTGAGGATCGTCGACCAATGGCGCACGATTGCCGCCATCGCGATCGTCTCCTTGATCTCCTCGTCGCTGGCGCCGTTGAGCTTGGCGGCTTCGGTGTGGAAATAGATGCAGTACTGGCACGGGATCTGCGACGCGACCGCGAGCCCCATCAACTCCTTGGTCTTACCATCAAGCGCGGTCTTGGGGTTGAGCTGCACACCCTTGATCTCGGCCCAGGCGCCGGCGATGGCGACATCAGGCAGTGTCCTGAACATGTCCGGCACCGAGCCGAGCGTCGCCCGGATGTCCTTGTAGGCGGCGGTCGCCGATGCATCCTCTGCTCTTACGGGAGAGGTCGTGGTCAGCACGCCAATGCCTGCCACGACCATAAGGGATCTGACATTCAGTTTTGACTTGAGCATCTCATCCTCCGTTCGCAGCGCCTTTCGGCGATATCCGCCTGGACTGCATGGGGAATTGATAGCGCCTACACCGGTGTGCCTGCTTCGCCCGAAAGCGCCATGGCTCTCATGGCCCGTCCGGGCCAGTCTGCCTGGCGGAAAAAGCCGCCGCCGCCGCTCGCGATGGCAGGTCGAGCTTGAGCAATATGTTGGCGACGTGGCGCTTGACCGTGTGCTCGCTCAGCCTGAGTTCGGCGGCGATCGCGGCATTGCTCTTGCCGTCGGCGATCAGGCTCACCACCTCGCTCTCGCGCGCGGTCAGGCAAGCCGGTTCGCTCGCCTTGGCCTTGGGACGACAAGCCGGCTCCAGGTGCTGTTCGGACATCGCCAAGACTAGCGCCATGGGCTCGTCCAGTTCGTCGATGCTGACACGGCCAGCGTCGGCGAAATGAAGCCCCGAGCCGGCTGCGAGGTCGGCGACCAGCCTCGACGCCAATATCTCGCCGCGCCCGGCGTGAGCGGCGAGTTGGATCGTCACGCGGCCCGTCAATCCTGCGGGGGGGCCGCGCAATTCGATCTCGCCGACATGCGCCCCTTGCGCGCTTGCCACACCGATTTGTTGCGCCGCGTCGCGCAATGCCGCCGCGCAGCGCAAGGCCCGCCCCGGGCCGTCGAAGCGCGAAATCATCATTTCGCCGTGCACATCCGTGCAGCGCCCGCCATGGCGGCCCACAAGTGCCCGCCATATCTCGTGGAAATGCTCGCTGCGTTCGCTCCACATCCTGTCGCCAAGCCGTGCCGTGTCATAGATGCGTGTCACCAGAAGCGCCGCCAGAACGCGCTCCGCTTCCCCCACGGCGCGTTCGCCGGTCAGGAATTCCTCGATCAGGTCGGCCACCCGGTCGACATCGCCGGTCCAGATCGGATGGTCGCGCCCCGGGATTTCGACTAGTCGCGCGTTGGGAATCTTCCTGGCCAGAAAACGGCTGGCGTCGGGGTCGACCCGCACATCGTTGCGGCGATGGATCAGCAGCGTCGGCGCGCTGATCGCCGCCAGCACGCCGCGCACATCGATCTCGGCGTTCATCCGCGCCAGTGCCACCGCCGCGGTCGGGCTCGCCGACAGTCGTTCGAAGCGGGCCCACCAGTTTGAGAACCGGGCGTCATCAACCCGGCCTGGCGCGAAATTGGGCAAGGTGGCGCCAGTGCCCCAAGCCGTCTCGGCCATCGCGATGAAGGCGTCCAGACGCTCCGGTGGCATCACCCATTTGTGGAAATGCGCATAGGCGCCATAGAGCGTCAGCGCCCGCGTCCGCTCCGGATAGGTGGCGGCGAACAGCATGGCCAGCGGCGCGCCTTCGGAAGCGCCAAGCAGGGCAGCACGGCCGCTGCCCGCCGCATCCATCACCGCGCGCACATCGTCCATACGGGTTTCGAGGCTGGGCAGGTGATGGACATCGACGCGATCGGAGAGACCCGTGCCGCGCTTGTCGAACAGGATTAGTCGGGAGAACGCCGAAAGCCGCTTCAGGAGCCGGGTATACCCCTCGTCTTCCCAATGCAGGTCGAGATTGGAGATGAAGCCCGGCACGAAGACGAGGTCGAACGATCCCTGGCCGACCACCTGATAGGCGATCCGCACCTCGCCGCTAAGGGCGTATCGGGTTTCGATCGGCCTCACGAGATTGTCCGCCCGGCCTGACGATTTCTGATCGCCAACCATAGCAGAGCCGCGCCGGTTGCGGCAGCTTAAACTTTAGCAAAGAGCAATATAAGCCGGCGCTGGGGCTATCTCTGCGACGCCGCGACGTCGCCCGGAAAGGCGTCGAGCCCGAGCTTGAGATCGGCTTCCGCCGACGTGATCGGCCGTTTGATCTTAGCCGAAGCCGCCACGACCAGTTCGTCGAAGCCCTCACCGCCGCTGTCCAGCATCTCGAAGAACTGGCGCCGCATTCTCGGCTCCCAGAATTTGTTGATATGCTCGGCGACGCCGGCAACGCCTTCCTCGCGTGGCCTGGAGTGGAAAAAGGCGGCGATCTGGTTGGCCATGCGCACCAGCTTTTCCCGTGTGCTCATGATGTGCTCTTCGTCATGCGACATGCTGGGTAACTCCGGAGATCACCCGGTCAGGGTGGGTAAAAACATCGAAATCGTCGCCGCGCACCAACGCCACCAGTGTCATGCCGGCTTCTTGCGCCGTGCGGATGGCAAGGGCGGTGGGAGCGGAAACGGCGATGATGAAGGCCGAACCGATCGCCGCCGTCTTCTGCACCATCTCGACCGAAACACGGCTGGTCACCACGACGGCGCCCGATGCGCCATCGATATTGGCCTTGGCCAGCGCGCCCGCCAGCTTGTCCAGCGCATTGTGGCGGCCGACATCCTCGCGCGCCATGATGACGCCCTTGCCCGGTACGTAGAAGCCGGCGGCATGCACGGCGCCGGTCTCGGTGTGCAGCGGCTGCACCTTCGACAGCAGCTTGACCGAGCGGGTGATGTCTTCGGCATTGAGTGTAAGTTTCGACGCACCGACCGCATCGACCGAGCGCATCGCCTCCTCGATGGATTCGATGCCGCAGAGCCCGCAGCCGACCGGTCCGGCAAGCCGCCGCCGCCGCGCCTCGAAGCGCGTATTGGCGTGGTCCTTCAGCCGGATCTGAATGTCGATGCCGGCGCCATGATCTTCCACTTCGATGGCTTCGATCTCGTCAGGCACAGCGATGATGCCTTCGGTCAGCGAGAAGCCGAGCGCGAAATCCTCGAAATCGGCGGGGCTCGCCATCATCACCGCATGCGTGGTGCCGGCAAAGGAGAACGCCACCGGCGTCTCCTCCGGCACCATGCGGCTGGCCGCAGCCGTGCCGCTGGCGCGGTGCGCCAGTCTGGAGATTTGAGAGATAGGAGAGCGGGTCACGAGGCGCCAACCTTTGGCCTGGCGGCCATTTCGCTTAGGAAGCGCCGAAGGTTTTTTGCTTCAATCGGCGATTGCTCTCCGAGGCCGCCCCCCACTCCGTCGCTGCTTCGCAGCGCCACCTCTCCCCCCTCCGGAGGGAGAGGAAGGGTGCCTCCCGGCAGAAGCGCGCACCTTTCCTCTCCCCCGTCGATCGGGGGAGAGGTGTCGAGCGAAGCTCGACGGAGTGGGGGTCGATCAGCCGTCAAGATTGAAGCTCTTGTTGTCGAATGCCTCGTCACAGCTACTCCGCCGCCTGCAGCGGAGCGATGCGGCGGCTCTGCTTGGCCTGTTCGTCATAGTCGCGCTGCCATTCCGACGGGCCGTTGGAAGCGCCGACCTGCACCGCGGTCACCTTGTATTCCGGACAGTTGGTCGCCCAGTCGGAGAAATCGGTGGTGATGACGTTGGCCTGCGTGTCGGGATGGTGGAAGGTCGTGTAGACCACGCCCGGCGACACCCTGTCGGTGATCAGCGCGCGCAGCGTCGTCTCGCCCGAACGGCTGGTCAGCCGCACCCAGTCGCCATCATGCAGGCCGCGGTTTTCCGCGTCGTGCGGATGGATTTCCAGCCGGTCCTCGGAGTGCCACATGACATTCTCGGTGCGCCGTGTCTGCGCGCCGACATTGTACTGGCTGAGAATGCGGCCGGTGGTCAGCAGCAGCGGGAAGCGCGGTCCGGTCCTTTCGTCCGTCGCCACATATTCGGTGCGGATGAACTTGCCCTTGCCGCGCACGAAGCCGTCGACATGCATGATCGGCGTGCCGAGCGGTGCCTTGTCGTTGCAGGGCCATTGCACGGAGCCGACCCGGTCGAGCAGTTCGAAGGAGACATTGGCGAAGCTTGGCGTCGTCTTGGCGATTTCGTCCATGATTTCGGACGGATGCGTATAGTTCCAGTCGAGACCGATCGCGCGGGCGAGCTCCTGCGTCGCCTCCCAATCGGCGTAGCGCGCCTTCGGCTCCAGCACCTTGCGCACCATGTTGATGCGGCGCTCGGCATTGGTGAAGGTGCCGTCCTTCTCGAGGAAGGTCGAACCGGGCAGGAAGACATGCGCGTAGTTCGCCGTCTCGTTGAGGAAGAGGTCGTGCACGACCACGCATTCCATCGCGGCAAGGCCGGCGGCGACATGCTTGGTGTCGGGATCGGACTGCAGGATGTCCTCGCCCTGGATGTAGATGCCCTTGAACGATCCGTCGACGGCGGCATCCAGCATGTTGGGGATGCGCAGGCCGGGTTCGTCGTCCAGCTTCACGCCCCATAGGCTCTCATAGATGTCGCGCACCGCGTCGCCCGAAATGTGCCGGTAGCCCGGCAGCTCATGCGGGAACGAGCCCATGTCGCACGAGCCCTGCACGTTGTTCTGGCCGCGCAGCGGGTTCACGCCGACGCCCGGGCGGCCGATATTGCCGGTGGCCATGGCGAGGTTGGCGATCGCCATCACCGTGGTCGAGCCCTGGCTGTGCTCGGTGACGCCGAGGCCGTAATAGATCGCGCCATTGCCGCCCTTGGCGTAGAGGCGCGCCGCACCGCGGATCAGCTCGGGATCGACGCCGGACAGCTTGCCCACGGTTTCGGGGCTGTTTTCCGGCAGGGCGACGAAGGACGCCCAGTCCTGGAATTCCGCCCAGTCGCAACGCTCGCGGATGAAGGCTTCGTCGAAAAGGCCCTCGGTGACGATGACATGTGCCAGCGACGTCAGCACGGCGACATTGGTGCCGGGCTTCAGCGGCAAATGGTAATCGGCTTCGACATGCGCCGACTTGACCATCTCGGTGCGGCGCGGATCGAGCACGATCAGCTTTGCGCCCTGGCGCAGCCGCTTCTTCAGCCGCGAGGCGAACACCGGGTGCGCCGAAGCCGGATTGGCGCCGATGATGACGGCGACGTCGGTGAATTCGACGGAATCGAAATCCTGTGTGCCGGCCGAGGTGCCGTAGGTCTGGCCGAGCCCATAGCCGGTCGGCGAATGGCAGACGCGTGCGCAGGTGTCGACATTGTTGTTGCGGAAGCCTTGCCGCACCAGCTTCTGGACGAGATAGGTCTCCTCGTTCGTGCAGCGCGAGGAGGTGATGCCGCCGATCGCGGTGCGGCCGTACTGGTACTGGATGCGCCGGAATTCCTTGGCCGTGTGGGCGATCGCCTCTTCCCAGCTCACCTCGCGCCAGGGATCGCTGACCTTTTCCCGGATCATCGGCGACAGGATGCGGTCCTTGTGGGTGGCGTAGCCATAGGCGAAGCGACCCTTGACGCAGGAATGGCCGTGGTTGGCCATGCCCTCCTTGTAGGGCATCATGCGGATGACCTCGTCGCCCTTCACTTCGGCCTTGAACGAGCAGCCGACGCCGCAATAGGCGCAGGTGGTCACGGCCGAGCGCTCCGGCAGGCCCTTTTCGAGCACGGTCTTCTCGCGCAGCGCATCGGTCGGGCAGGCCTGCACGCAGGCGCCGCAGGAGACGCATTCCGAGGCAATGAAGTCCTCGTGCATGCCGGCGACCATGCGCGATTCGAAGCCGCGGCCCTCGATGGTCAGCGCGAAAGTGCCTTGCACCTCTTCGCAGGCGCGCACGCAGCGCGAACAGACGATGCACTGAGCCGGATCGTAGGTGAAATAGGGGTTGGATTCATCGCGGGCGATGTAGTCGACCGCGAGCGAGCCATGGCCGGGCGCGACGCCATTTTCTTCCTTGACGTGGTTGCGGCCCTCGACGCCGTAGCGGTTTTCGGTCAGGCCGACGGACTTCGCCACCACATCGAACTCGCTGGCGCCGGTTCCCGCCTTCTCGTTCCACCCGGTCGGATGGTCGGAGACGTAGAGTTCCATGACGCCGCGGCGGATGGCGTCGAGCCTGTCCGATTGCGTACGTACCACCATGCCTTCGCCGACCGGCGTCGTGCAGGAGGCCGGCGTGCCGCCACGCCCTTCGATCTCGACGAGGCAGACGCGGCAGGAGCCGAAGGAGTCCAGCATGTCGGTGGCGCAGAGCTTCGGAATCTCCACCCCGCCTTCCATCGCCGCACGCATGATCGACGTGCCTTCCGGCACACTGATGCTGCGGCCATCGACGGTCAGCGTGACCTGCTTCTCGGCCTTCGATTGCGGAGTTCCGTAATCGAGTTCTTCGATCAGCGTCGGGAAGTCGGCCTTGATGTTCATCTGCCAGCTCCTATTCAGCAGCCACGCGCGCTGGCGCGGGCTTGAAATCCTCGGGGAAATGCGTGATCGAGCTCATCACCGGGTAGGGCGTGAAGCCGCCCAGCGCGCAGAGCGAACCGAACTTCATCGTGTTGCAGAGGTCCGTGACCAAAGCGAGGTTCTTCTCCGGCTCGATGCCGGCGGCAAGCCTGTCGATGGTCTCCACGCCTCGCGTCGAGCCGATGCGGCAAGGCGTGCACTTGCCGCAGCTTTCGATGGCGCAGAACTCCATGGCGAAGCGTGCCTGCTTCAGCATGTCGGCAGTATCGTCGAAAACTGTGACGCCGGCGTGGCCGATCAGCCCGTCGCGCTTGGCGAATTCTTCGTAGTCGAACGGCGTGTCGAACAGCGCGCGCGGGAAGTAGGCGCCGAGCGGGCCGCCGACCTGCACCGCCTTCACCGGGCGCCCGGTGGAAGTGCCGCCGCCGATATCGTCGACGATCTCGCCCAGTGTCAGGCCGAAAGCGGTTTCGAACAGGCCGCCTTGCTTGACGTTGCCGGCGATCTGGATCGGGATCGTGCCGCGTGAGCGGCCCATGCCGAAATCCTTGTAGAAGGTGGCGCCCTTATCCATGATAATAGGCACCGAGGCCAACGAGATGACGTTGTTGATCACCGTCGGCTTGCCGAACAATCCTTGTATCGCGGGCAGCGGCGGCTTGGCGCGCACCACGCCGCGCTTGCCTTCCAGGCTGTTCAAGAGCGAGGTTTCCTCGCCGCAGACATAGGCGCCGGCGCCGACGCGGATTTCCATGTCGAAGGCGTTGGGCGAGCCCAGCACATTGACACCGAGCACACCGGCCTTGCGGGCGATCTCGACCGCCTTGTTCATGACAACCACCGCGTGCGGATATTCCGAGCGGATGTAGACAAAACCCTTGGTCGCGCCTGTGGCGATGCCGGCGATGGTCATGCCCTCGATGAGCACGAAGGGGTCGCCTTCCATGATCATGCGGTCGGCGAAGGTGGCGCTGTCGCCTTCATCGGCGTTGCAGACGATGTATTTGCGCTCCGATGTCGTGTCGAGCACCGTCTTCCATTTGATGCCGGTCGGGAAGCCCGCGCCGCCGCGACCGCGCAGGCCGGAGTCGGTCACTTGCTTGACGATGTCGGCGGGCGCCATGGCCACGGCGATCTGCAGGCCCTTCAATCCGCCGAGCGATTTGTAGGCATCGAGCGACAGCGGGTCGTTGATGCCGCAGCGTGCGAAGGTCAGCCGCGTCTGCTTGGCGAGGAACGGGATTTTGTCGGGCGCACCCAGCCAGCGCTTGTGATACCCGCCTTGGAGAAAGCCGCTGTCGAACAGGCTCTTCACGTCCGACGGCTTCACCGGCCCGTAGGCGACACGGCCATTGTCTGTCGCCACCTCGACCATCGGTTCGAGGAAATAGGCGCCGCGCGAGCCGTTGCGCACGATCTTGGCATCGATGCCGCGCTCGGCCAGTTCATTTGCGATCGCTTTGGCGACCTTTTCCGCGCCCAGCGCCAGCGCGCCGGAATCGCCGGGAATGTAGATGCGGGGGGTCATGAGCGCACCTCGGCGACGATCTCGTCGATCTTCTCGTCATCGAGCCGTCCGATCACCTCGCCGTCCAGCATAGCCGACGGCGAACAGGCACACAGCCCGAGACAATAGACCGGCTCCAATGTAACCGATCCGTCATGCGTGGTCTCATGGAAATCGATGCCGAGCAACTGCTTGACCCTGGCGGCGACGGCGTCCGAGCCCATCGACTGGCAGGCTTCCGCCTGGCAGAGCTTCAGCACGTGCCGGCCGGCCGGCCGGGCACGGAAATCGTGATAGAAGCTGACGACGCCGTGCACTTCGGCCCTGGAGAGGTTCAGCCCGTCGGCGATGACCGGCAGCGAGGCCTGCGGCACATGGCCGAACTCTTCCTGGATGCCGTGCAGGATCGGCAGCAACGGACCTTCGAGGTCCTTCAGATCCTGAATGATCGCCGCGGTGCGCGATGCGATCTCGGTACTTGCAGGCTGCACGGTCATGCAGCGCCCTCCCTGGTCATGGCGGCCCGATATATGTCACCCCAAGATATAGAGCGGTTTTGGGGTAACGACATGCACAGGGCGCAATATCGCTAAGTCCTTACGAAATCAGAGGAAACCCCCGAGATCAATAAAGCTGTCCCGTCGTTTGATAGAAATTTTCTATCGACAACGCTCAGCCTCCATTCTCTAGCCTAGCGATGGGCGCGGAAATCGTCTGCCAGCGCCATCGCCTCGTCCAGCAGCGCCTGCACCAGCGGCGTGTGCGGCTCACGCGGCGCGGCCACCAGTCCGACTGTATGGCTGGCATCGGGCTCGACGATCGGAATGGCCCGGATCGGTTCGGAAAAACCGAATGTTTCCGCAAGGTTGAGTGGCATGATCGACGACCATTTACCGGTTCGGATGTGCGAGAACAGCACGATCATCGAGTTCGATTCCAGTGTCGGCCGCACCTGCACGCCGGCCTCGGCCAGATGCTGGTCGATGATGCGGCGGTTCTGCATGTCCGGGGTCAGAAGGCACAGCGGCAAATGGCTGATCTCCGCCCATGTCACTTTGTCGCGGTCGGAATAGGGATTGCCGATAGCGGTGATCAACTGGTAGCGCTCGTCATAGAGCGGCACGCTGGTCACCCGTCCCAGCGGTTCGTTGTCGAGATAGGTGATGCCGGCATCGACATCGAAATTACCCAGCAGCGACAGCACTTCGATCGAGGTTCGCGACAATACTGAAAAAGTGACGCCCGGATGCTTTTCGCGAAACGGCGTCGTCAGCCGCGCCACCATGGCGAGCGCCGTCGGGATGGCGGCGATGCGGATGCGGCCTGAGAGGCCGTGGCGCGCCGCCCGCATCTCCTCGCGCATGGTCCTGGAGTCGCCGACGATGCGGCGCGCCCAGACCAACACCTGCTTGCCCTCCGGCGTCAGCCCCTGAAAGCGCGAGCCGCGCAGTACGAGCATGACGCCGAGCTGGCCTTCCAGTTGCTTGATGCCGGCCGACAGCGTCGGCTGGGTGACGCCGCACACTTCCGCGGCGCGGCCGAAATGCTCTTCCCTGGCCAGTGCGATGAAGAATTCCAGCTTGTCGATCATTGGCGGAAGCTATCCGGCGCGGTGGCGCCGCGCCAGATGGTTGCTGCTACCGCCGACAATCGTGCCGCCCCCAGCCATTGCGCAATCGCAAAAAACTACCTGTCGACGAGATTCAGGATGTTGCCGTCCGGATCCTTGAACCAAGCGACCCTCATACCCTGTCCGACATGGACATCACCTTCCAGCGTCAAACCGGGCATTTCGTAGTGTTCAAAGACGACGCCCTTCGATTTCAGCGCGGCGACGACGGTACCGATCGCGTCGCCGACCGTCCACGTCACCGCTGTCGCCTTGTTGGTTCCGGCGAATTGGGAGCGATAGACATTGATGGTGGTGTCGCCGCTTTTGTACACGATCAGTTCGCCGCCCTCATCGTGCACCTGTTTCAGGCCGAGCGTCCCCTCATAGAAAGCCTTTGCCTTGGCCAGGTCCCTGACCGCGAGATTGGCCGTTGCGTTGCTGTTTTCAAGCATGATCGTCTCCTTTCCTGGCTGTCATTCCCTCTGGTCATGGAAATAGGTCACCCAGGCCGCTTGACGACCGCCATACGCCTGACGCTTGGAGCCGTCCGCGTTCTGCACTATGTGAGCTGCAGCCGAACGCCAGGGAATAACAGCCATGTCCATCACCAAGGAAATCGTCGTCGAGCGCCTGAAGACCGTCAACGGGCCGGACTTCACCGGCAACATCGTCGATCTCGGCATGGTTTCGGAGATTTTCATCGCCGATTCGAAGGTGTTCTTCTCGATCACCGTGCCCGCCGCGCGCGCCCCGGAGATGGAGCCCTTGCGTGCCGCCGCCGAGCGGGTGGTGAAGGCCATTCCCGGCGTCGCCGGCGCGGTCGTTGCGCTGACGGCCGAAAAGAAAGGCGGAGGCATGGAGGCACCGGTTCCACCGCGTCCCGCACCCAGGCCGGCTCCGGCCGCCGCCGCACCGCGGGCGGCTCAGCATGCTCCCGCTTCGCAGAGCCACGGCAAGCGCGGCGTGCCCGGCATCGAGGCGATCATCGCGGTTGCCTCCGGCAAGGGCGGCGTCGGCAAGTCGACCACGGCCGTCAATCTGGCGCTTGGCCTTGCCGCCAATGGCTTGCGGGTCGGCGTGCTCGATGCCGACATCTACGGTCCGTCCATGCCCAGGCTGCTCAACATCCACGGCCGGCCGCAGACGGTCGACGGCAAGATCCTGAAACCCATGGAGAATTACGGCCTCAAGGTGATGTCGATGGGTTTCCTCGTCGATGAGGAGACGCCGATGATCTGGCGCGGGCCGATGGTGATGTCGGCGCTCACGCAGATGCTGCGCGAGGTCGAATGGGGGCGGCTCGACGTGCTTGTCGTCGACATGCCGCCCGGCACTGGCGACGCGCAGCTCACCATGGCCCAGCAGGTGCCGCTGGCCGGCGCGGTCATCGTCTCGACGCCGCAGGACCTGGCGCTGATCGATGCCCGCAAGGGTCTCAACATGTTCAAGAAAGTCGACGTGCCGCTGCTCGGCATCGTCGAGAACATGAGCTACTTCCTCGCCCCGGACACCGGCCAGCGCTACGATATTTTCGGCCATGGCGGCGCGCGCCGCGAGGCCGAGAGGCTGGGCGTCACCTTCCTCGGCGAGGTGCCGCTGGAAATGGGCATTCGCGAGAGCTCGGACGCCGGCACGCCGGTGGTCGCCTCGAAGCCCGACGGCGCCGAGGCGAAAATCTACCGCGATATAGCCTCCAAGGTCTGGGACAGGGTCATTGAGGAACGCGGCGCGGCCGAAGCGGCGGTGCCGAACATCGTATTTGAGTGATCCTTCACGGGAAGAATCAGCCGCCGACTTTCTCGCCGAATGCCGAAAAGAACTGTCCGGCCAGTTTCTTCGATGTCGATTCGATCAGCCGGCTGCCGAGCTGCGCGATCTTGCCGCCGACTTCTGCCTTGGCGGCATATTTGAGGACCGTCGCGTCCGGCCCGTCGGCGGTGAGGGTGACGTCGGCGCCGCCCTTGGCGAAGCCGGCGATGCCACCCTTGCCTTCGCCCTGGATGGTATAGGCATGCGGCGGCTTGAGATTTTTCAGCGTCACTTCGCCGTTGAAGGTCGCCTTGATCGGCCCGATCTTCAGCACCACCGTTGCCGCCATCTCGGTCGCCGATTTCATTTCCAGGCTCTTGCAGCCCGGAATGGCGTCCTTCAGGACGGTTGGGTCATTCAGCGCTTCCCACACTTTCTGCACGGGTGCGGCGATACGTTCCTCGCCCTCGATCACCAAAGCCATCTAAACCTCCCCGATCGCCGATGTCGGATTGGTCGTAGCGCGCGGCTCGATAGCTGTCTATCGCACCAAAGTCGGGATTCAGATCACGCGTGCCCCTTGCCTGCATCCGCGCGTTGTCATATCGATTTGTCATACAAATACGGAGACCATGATGGCCGGCGCCCCCACGAAAAAGAAAAAGTTCCGCTCGCAGGAGTGGTTCGACAATCCCGACAATCCGGGAATGACGGCGCTCTATCTCGAGCGCTACCTGAATTACGGACTGACACGCGCCGAGCTGATGTCGGGCAAGCCGCTGATCGGCATCGCCCAGACGGGCTCCGATCTTTCGCCTTGCAACCGGCACCACATCGAGCTCGCCAAGCGCGTGCGCGAAGGCATCGTCTCGATGGGCGGCATTCCTTTCGAATTCCCCTGTCACCCGATCCAGGAGACCGGCAAGCGGCCGACCGCGGCACTTGACCGCAACCTCGCCTATCTCAGCCTGGTCGAGGTGCTCTATGGCTATCCGCTCGACGGCGTCGTGCTGACCATCGGCTGCGACAAGACCACGCCTGCCTTGCTGATGGCGGCGGCGACCGTCAACATCCCGGCCATCGCGCTATCGGTCGGCCCGATGCTCAATGGCTGGCACAAGGGCAAGCGCACCGGCTCGGGCACCATCGTCTGGGAATCGCGCCAGCGCCTGTCGGCCGGCGAGATCGACTATGACGAGTTCATGGACATCGTCGCCTCCTCGGCGCCGTCCACGGGCTACTGCAACACCATGGGCACCGCCACCACGATGAATTCGCTGGCCGAGGCGCTCGGCATGCAGCTGCCCGGTTCGGCCGCCATCCCGGCGCCGTACCGCGAGCGCGGCCAGATCGCCTATGAGACGGGTAAACGCATCGTCGACATGGTACACGAGGACCTGAAGCCGTCCGACATCATGACCCGCGCGGCCTTCGAAAACGCCATCGTCGTCAATTCGGCGATCGGCGGCTCCACCAACGCGCCGATCCATCTCAACGCGATCGCCCGCCATCTCGGCGTACCGCTCGACAATGACGACTGGCAGAAGGTCGGCCTCAACGTGCCGCTCATCGTCAACCTGCAGCCGTCGGGTGAATATCTCGGCGAAGACTACCACCACGCCGGTGGCGTACCCGCCGTGGTGGCCGAACTGATGAAGGCCGGAATGCTGCCGCATCCCGATGCCTTGACCGTCAATGGCAAGTCGATCGGTGCCAACTGCGAGGGGGTCGCCAACGAGAACACCGACGTCATCCGCACCGTGGCCGAGCCGCTGAAGTCCAATGCCGGCTTCATCAACTTCAAGGGCAATCTGTTCGATTCGGCGATCATGAAGATGAGCGGCATCTCGCCGGAATTCCGCGAGCGCTATCTGTCCAACCCGAACGATCCGGAAGCCTTCGAGGGCAACGCCATGGTCTTCGACGGCCCGGAGGATTACCACGCCCGCATCGACGATCCGGCGCAAGGCATCGACGAGCACACCATCCTGTTCATGCGCGGCGCCGGCCCCGTCGGCTATCCTGGCGGCGCCGAGGTCGTCAACATGCAGCCGCCGGCCTACCTCATCAAGAAGGGTATCCACGCGCTCGCCTGCATCGGCGACGGCCGCCAGTCCGGCACGTCGGGCTCGCCGTCGATCCTCAACGCCTCGCCGGAAGCCGCCGTCGGCGGCGGCCTGGCGCTGCTCAAGACCGGCGACCGCGTCCGCATCGACCTGCGGAAAGGCACCGCGAATATCCTCGTCAGCGACGACGAAATCACCCGGCGTCGCGCCGAACTGGAGAAAGATGGCGGCTATCATTATCCCCAGCACCAGACCCCGTGGCAGGAGATCCAACGCGGCATGGTCGACCAGTTCTCGGCCGGCATGGTGCTGAAGCCGGCGGTGAAATACCAGGATGTCGCGCACACCATGGGCGTGCCTCGCGACAATCACTGATTATTCCCCGGAATAATCATCGATTATTCCCCGGAATAATCATCGATTATTCCTGGCTGGTCACAGATGGATGAATAGACGAACACCGGCGGCCTGATCGATCAGGCCGCCGGTGCGCCATTAGGCCGGGAACGCTCCGTCCTTGACAAGCCCGCCCAACAATTCCACCATCATGCCAAGGGGTGCATCGCGACGACCCCGTGAGGCGTCAGCCCAATGTTCGCGTCCAGGCTTCTCTGTTCAGGAGGTGGACGCCATGCCGTCAACAACCGCTATCACCGTACAGCAACTATCCCGTCTGATTGGTCTGCCCGGCGCACCTGTGATCGTCGATGTCCGCATCGATGACGATCACGACGCCGATCCGCGCCTGCTGCCGGCCTCGCACCGGCGCAACTTCAAAACCGTCTCGGTCTGGGCAAACGATCTTGCCGGCAGCCAAGTGGCCGTCGTCTGCCAGAGGGGGCAAAAGCTTTCGCAGGGCGTGGCCGCATGGCTGCGGCACCAGGGCGTTGCCGCCGAATCCCTCGAAGGCGGTTTCGAGGCCTGGCGCGATGCCGGGGGCCTTCTGGTCCGCGCCGGCAAGATACCGTCCCGCGATGAAAAAGGCCGCACCGTCTGGGTGACGCGGGCTCGCCCCAAGGTCGACCGCATCGCCTGCCCCTGGCTGATCCGGCGTTTCATCGATCCGCATGCGGTCTTTCTTTTCGTCGAGGCGGCCGAAGTGCCTGCCGTCGCCGACCGCTTCCAAGCAGTGCCCTTCGATATCGACAATGTGTTCTGGAGCCATCGCGGCGAACGCTGCACCTTCGACACGATGATCGAGGAGTTCGGGCTGGAATCCCAGGCTCTCGATCGCCTTGCCACGATCGTGCGCGCGGCCGACACCGCCAGGCTCGATCTCGTTCCCCAGGCCGCCGGATTCCTTGCCGCCTCGCTCGGCCTGTCACGCATGTTCCGCGACGATCTGGAACAGCTGGAGGCGGGGATGCTGCTCTATGACGCGTTCTTCCGCTGGTGCCGCGACGCCACGGACGAGACGCACAACTGGCCGAGCGGGGCGAAGCCGTCATGAGCAGCCTCATGTCGGGGAAAGATGCCGACATCATCGAGGCGCCGGCGGTTCCGAGCTTCCGCGAAGCCACGAAACTCTGGGCGAAGATCGGATTGCTGAGCTTCGGCGGGCCGGCGGGGCAGATCGCGCTCATGCACAAGGAATTGGTCGAGCACCGGCGCTGGATCGGCGAACAGCGTTTCCTGCATGCCTTGAACTACTGCATGCTGCTGCCCGGTCCCGAGGCCCAGCAGCTCGCCATCTATATTGGCTGGCTGCTGCACAGGACGGTCGGCGGTCTCGTCGCAGGCGTCTTGTTCGTGGTGCCCGGTGCGCTCGTCATGCTCACCCTGAGCACCTTTTATGCGCTCTATGGTGATGTCCCGCTGGTCGAGGCGCTGTTCTTCGGGGTGAAGGCCGCCGTGCTGGCGGTGGTGGTCGAGGCGGTGATCCGCATCGGCCGCCGCGCCTTGAAGAACCGGGTGATGGTGGCGATCGCGGTTTGCGCGTTTCTCGGCATCTATGTGTTCAGCATCCCGTTCCCGCTCATCGTCCTGCTTGCAGGGCTGGTGGGATGGCTGGGAAACCGGGTCGCGCCAGCCCTGTTTTCCGGCTCGGCGCACGGCAAGAACGACGCTCCCGACATCAGGGGCGCGGTCGACCTGATGTTCGAACGCGGCGAACTGGCCCATACCAGGCCGACACGATGGCATGCGCCGCGCACGGTCGCCATCTGGCTGCCGATCTGGCTCGGGCCGGTTCTGTTGCTCTGGGCGCTCACCGGGACGAGCAGCGTGTGGACGCAGATCGGCGGGTTCTTCAGCCTCATGGCGGTCGTCACCTTCGGCGGCGCTTACGCGGTTCTTGCCTATGTCGCACAGGCCGCCGTCGAATCGTTCGGCTGGCTGGCGCCCGGCGAGATGGTCGATGGCCTCGGGCTTGCCGAAACCACGCCTGGTCCGCTCATTCTGGTGTTGCAGTTTGTCGGCTTCATCGCCGCGTTTCGCCACTCCGGTTCGCTGGCCCCGTTGCTTGGCGGATCGCTTGGAGCGCTGCTGACCTTGTGGGTCACGTTCACCCCGTGCTTCTTCTGGATATTCCTCGGTGCGCCCTATATCGAGGCCTTGCGTGGCAACAAGGCCCTGTCGGCCGCGCTCGGAGCCATCACCGCCGCCGTGGTCGGCGTCATCCTGAACCTCGCTTTGTGGTTCGCCATGCACGTCATCTTTCACCAAGTCAGCAAACTTGGCCTCGGCATGAATGTGCCGGTGCCGTCATCGATCGACTGGCGAGCCGCATTGTTGTCCTGTGCCGCCATGATCGCCATCCTCAAGCTGAAGATCGGCATGCTGCCGACACTTGCCGGGTCAGCCCTGGCCGGTGTCCTGCTGCTGGCGGTGAGCGGATAGGCGCATGTTGCTGCCTTTGTATTCTGCCAGCCAACCACCTAGAGCGGTTCAGTGTTTGATAGAATCTCTGACCCGCTCTAACTTCTTGTTTTTACGCAATTCCGGACGGAAAACCGCTACGCACTTTTCCTGGAATTGCTCTAACTGGTTGGAAACGGATTGGACCATCATGGCGCAACGACGCTCTTCCCTCGGCTTTCTCGGCATGTTCGGCCGCTCGGGTGATTTGCGGCAGCTCGATGCCGCCTTGCGCGGCGCCGACCTGCACCCCGCCCTTGTGCCCGAAGGGGTGAAACTCACCATAGTCAATCTGATGAAGGACCGCTGGCCCGAGGAGCCACCGCCGCAGGCCTATCCGCAGGTGGCGCAGCTGTTCAGCTATTGCATCGCCGGACCGGATACCTTCGAGCGTGCGCAAGGCTTGCTGCAGCGGCTCGACGCGGAGCGCCGGATCGAGGCGGCCCTTGAAACCGGCGACAGCTTCGATGCGCGGATCGTGCTGATGGCGCTGCACGCCAAGCTGATCAACGCCGAAGTCGTCGAGCGCTACGGGTTGGCCGCCGGATGATTTCAGGTCTAATCGACCTGAAATCTGAATCCCTCTCTAAATCAAAGAGATAGAGCATGATACCGTCCGAGGAGATTTATTTAGTCCCGACCGACGGGTAAAGGGCGTAGGGGTTGAAAGGTAGGCCGGACGCAACTCAGCAGATATCGCCTAGCCACTTCAGTGACGTCAAAGAGGACAAACGAGGCTACTTCTTCTGCACCTGTGACAAATAATTCGACAAAGCCAAATGTATCTGATCGAGAGAATCAATCTACGCGAAATGCGATTGGACTGATGGGTGGTTTAGCCGCATTGGGCTGGATTAGCAGCGCTCGCTTTCTAAGGGGTGAAATTATGTCGGATTTCGACTTAGGGAAGGTAATCAAACAGAAACTAGAAGTCTTACTTTATGCCATCGATAGTCGCCAAGGTGGATTTTCCGAACTTAGCTATACCGGTATGCAAGATATTTTCCTTGAGCCTGCAATGAGGGAAATCGGATTAGATCGTTCTCAGACAGAAGCCGTGTTCATGTCGCGACGACTCCAGCAAGCGATGCCTCTCTCCGCGGGCATGAGCCCTGCTGAGGAGAACTCGCTCAATAACATTGTTACAGACGTAGGTATGTGGAAAGAGCGGACGGGTTATCTCTTTCACCATGACGAAAATTCTCTTGAACGTAAAATACCGAATGGTGCCGAGGTTAAGATTGTCGGATCGGTAGTAAAAGATTGCTTTGTATCGTCAGGATTAAAAGACGTTTCCTATACGAAAGGGGATGGATATCTGACATGGCGAGGCAATGGGTTTCTTGAGCAAATAAGCATAAGGGTAACTTTTGACGTTAGAACGAAATACAAATGGAGAATGCGATTTAATGTCGGAATTTTCTCGAAAGATGGAGATCTGCTCTGTGGTGTAAGCGATTGGGAAGCATTTGGAAAAATCATATATGCAGTAGTTGGATTGAATTTCAAAGAACCTTTCGAATATTGCGATACATCCGATAACAATCTCAAGATTTTAAATAATTATTTATCTATTGTTGTCTCGACATTAAATCAAGTTAGGTCTTGGCGATTGTAGAGACGTATCTCTTCGAATTAGGGGCGCCGACTAAATCTCTTGGCGAGAAGCAGTTCTACCCGCCCATGCCGCCGCGCGGCAGCTTGATCATGTCGCCGAAGCGGGCGCGTAATTTGTCGTCGAGCAGCTTCGGCACATGGCGCGGAAAGCGTTCGGCAAGGACGCGCTTCTTCTCGATGATCGCGCGCTGCAGGATGTCCGGCCGACCCTTCTCGTTCCACTCCTTCGGCGAAAACCGGTCGCCGACGGCGGGATAGAAATATTCCGTCTGCATTAGCCGCAAGGTCTGTTCGTTGCCGAGATAATGACCTGGCCCCTTCAGGCAGACATCGGCGATGGTGTCGATCGACAGCGCTTCGTCGGTCACCTCGATGCCGCGCACGCAGCGCAGGCAGTGTCCGAGCATGTCGTTGTCGATGATCAGGCTTTCCAGGCAGAAGCCGAGCAGCGAGGCATGCATGCCGGCCGATTCATAGACGAGGTTGAGCCCGGCAAGGCCGGCCATCACATCGGTGATGCCCTTCTCATAGCCCGACTGGATGTCAGGCAGTTTCGAGTCCGTCATGCCGGCGGCCGAGCCCCCCGGCAGGTCGTAGAACTGCGCCATCTGCGCGCAAGCCGCGGTCAAGACAGCCTGTTCGGCAGAGCCGCCCGACATGGCGCCTGTCCTGAGATCCGATATGAACGGCCAGGTGCCGAAGATCGCCGGATGCCCTGGTTTGATGGCGTTGACATAGACCAGGCCGGCCAGCACTTCGGCCACCGCCTGCACCACGGCGCCGGCAATCGCCGCCGGTGCCGTGGCTCCGGCCTGGCCCGCCGACAGCAGCAGGATTGGAATGCCGCCCTCGACGCAGGCCTCGAGCACGCCGCAGGCGTCCTCGGCGAACTTCATCGGCGGCACGACGAAGCAGTTCGAATTCGACACAAATGGCCGGGCGCGGAAATTCTCCTCGCCGCCGGCGATGGCATAGAGCATTTCGAGCGCCGGCTGCACGTTCTCGCGGACCGTAAATGAGGTGCCGACATGCTTGGACGTGCCCATCACGCAGGCGTAGAGCGTGTTGAAGTCCATTTCGAGCGGATCGGGAATATCGCGCGGCACCATCGGCCGCTGGAAGAAATGGATGTTGTCGAGCCCTTCGACGATGCGGGCGGCGTCATAGATGTCCTGCAGCAGCGACTCGCGGTATTCGCGCTTCTCGACATCCACCAGATGAACCGCGGCGCCTGCCGTTCCGTAGTGCACGCGCTTGCCCTGGATCACCATGTCGTGTCTGGGATCCTGGCCGTGCAAGGTGAAGTTCCGTGCCGCCTTCTTGATCGTCTCGAGCACCAGCACGCGCGGGAACCGGATGCGGCCATCGTCGCCATAGCTGGCGCCGGCCTGGGTCAGCGCCTCGATGCAGGAAGGGATGGCGTTGGCGAAGCCGACTGTCTCGAGAAGCGTCAGCACCGCTTCGTGGATGCGCTCGCGATCATTGACCTTGAGTGGCCCGTAGCTACCGCCCTCGAGGCCGGCACGCACCGGCCTGATGTCGTCGGCGAGCGGCGCTGCCCGCATGGCGCGACGCGCTTCGCGTCCGCCGGAGCGGCGCGAGCGTTGATCCGCCGCCGCTTCCTGCTTTTCAAGAACCACAGACATCGAAGCACTCCACCTTTGCTGAGAAACAGCGCGGCGGTTGGCCCACCATCGGCTGCTTCTTCCCCTTTGTGCCACGACTATGCTGCCGGCATTGGCACAGCCTATGAGCCAGCCGGTCCGGTTGCATATGCCAGCGCTAAAGGAGCCGAAGCCGCCATTGGGCGGCTCCGGTCAGTGGAATCAGGCGGCAGCGGGCCTGCGGCCAGCGGCCGTGGCCAATTCGCGGATGCCGGGCTCGATGTGCTGCAGCGCGATCGAGGAAATACCCAACCGCATGAAACGCGAAGGCTTTTCGGTGCGGTCGAAGAAGCGGTCGCCAGGTTCGATGATGACGCTGCGCGAGGCGGCGGCTTCGGCCAAACCGCGGGAATCGGTACCCCGCGGTCCTTCCAGCCACAGCGACGTGCCGCCGGCCGAATCGGTCGAGCGCCATTCCGGCAGGAAGGCGGAAATCGCATGGACCAGACGCTTGCGCCGCTCGTCGAAGGCGCTCGACAGCCGCCGCACCAGCGCTTCGTGATGGCCGAGCGACAGGAACAGCGCCACGGCGCGCTGGTTGTTTGCCGGCGGATGGCGCAGCATGAAGCGGCGCAGCGCCCTCAGTTCAGCGATTAGTCCAGCCGAGGCCACGATGTAGCCAAGCCGCAGGCCGGGGGCCAGTGTCTTCGACATCGAGCCGACATAGACGACACGGCCGGAGCGGTCGAGGCTCTTCAGCGCCTGCTGCGGTGCCTCGTCGAGCAGCTGGCTGTCATAGCCGTCCTCGATGATGATCTGGTTGTGCCGGTTGGCGCGCGCCAGAAGGTCCTGCCGCCGTTCCGCCGACAGCGGCACCATGGTCGGGCAATGATGGCTGGGCGTGACGAAGACGAAGCCGGAATCATTGGGAATAGAAGAGGTTACGATGCCGGACTGGTCGACCGGCACCGGCTCGATGTCGGCGCCCGCAAGGCGGAAGATCGAGCGCGCGTCGGGGTAGCCCGGGTCTTCCATCGCCACCTTGGAGCCCTTGGTCATCAGCAGCGAAGCGAGCATATAGAGCGCGTTCTGTGCGCCCAGCGTGACGATGATTTCATCCGGATTGGCGAAGATGCCGCGCCTGGGCAGCAGCCGTGCCTGGATCTGCTCGATCAGCAGCGGGTCGTCGCGGTCGACCATGTCGGACGCCCAGTTGCGGATCTCCAGCACGGCCAGCGCCATGCGGTTGCACTCGCGCCACTCGGCGGTCGGGAACAGTGCCGGGTCGAACTGGCCGTAGACGAAGGGGTAGGACGACTTGATCCAATTCTCGTGCTTGGCCGGCGGCGGCATGTCGCTTGCCGCGATCTGCCGGCGCGCCTTCCAGTCGATCTCGTTGGCCTGGTCGGGCGCCTTCTGGTGCGGCTTGGCCGGTGTCGCCAGCACGTCCGGATTGACGAAATGGCCGCGCCGCTCGCGCGCCACCAGGAAACCCTGGTCGACGAGCTGCTGGAAGGCCAGCACCACGGTCCCGCGCGCCACGCCGAGTTTTTCGGCCAGGATGCGGCAGGAAGGAAGCGGCATCGAAGCGGCGATCTGGCGGTCGAGAATGGCGGCCACGATGGCTTGGCGGATCTGCGCCTGCAGGGTCTGGCCGGACTCAGCCGAAATCCGGAACAGGCCGGACCATATCGCCGTGTCGTTTCTCTGTGGCATGGAAGATGTTCCTCGATGGCCAGCTTTTTTCGCTTGGCTGGACCAGCCGAACGTACCCGTGGCACAAGGGGTTGCGCCAATCAATTTTTCTGATCTTTGGGATTTATGCCAGTGATCCTTCAAGCTCGAACCAACGCGCTGCCGCCTCGCTGCTCGATACCCACCTCCCTGCTCGATACAGTGTGTCATCGCATCGTGATGCGCTGCGTCATCGCCGCGTATTGACCGGATGGAATTCGGCTCAATAGTTTCGGCGCGACGACACGCGCCGGAAACATCCGGTCTGATATGGTGCGTCCAAAACGACAGGAGTCCCCGCCAGTGGATCAGTCAGCCTTTCAGAAACAGCTTGCCGCCCTGCGCGATCATCGCGCCGCGGCGCCCGCTAGCATGCGCCAGGCCTTTGCCGCCGATCCGCGGCGGTTCGCGACATTCTCGGCCACGGACAACGAGATGTTGCTCGACTGGTCGAAATGCGCCGTCGACGCGACCATCATGGATCTGCTGGAAAAACTGGCCGCCGCCGCCGATCTCGAAGGTCGCCGCGCCGCCATGTTCGCCGGCAAGAAGATCAACGTCACCGAAGACCGCGCCGTGCTGCACACGGCACTGCGCAACCTGAGCGGCAAAGGTGTCACGGTCGACGGCCAGGACGTCAAGGCGGATGTCATTTCCGTGCTCGACGCCATGGGCGCCTTCGCCGATGCCATCCGCTCCGGCAAGGCGACAGGCGCCACCGGCAAGAAGATCACCGACATCGTCAACATCGGCATCGGCGGTTCGGACCTTGGTCCGGCCATGGCGACGCTGGCGCTCGCCCCCTATCATGACGGCCCGCGCGCGCACTACGTCTCCAACATCGACGGCGCCCATATCCACGACACGCTGAAGGGGCTGTCCGCCGAAACCACGCTGTTCATCATCGCCTCCAAGACCTTCACCACGGTCGAGACGATGACCAACGCGCAGACGGCGCGCGACTGGGTGCAAAAGACGCTCGGCAAGGAGGCCGTGGGCAAGCATTTCGCCGCTGTCTCGACCGCGCTCGACCTGGTGGCCAAGTTCGGCATCGAGCAGGATCGCGTCTTCGGCTTCTGGGACTGGGTCGGTGGCCGCTATTCGCTGTGGGGCGCGATCGGCCTGCCTGTCATGATCGCCGTCGGCCCGCGTAATTTCCGTGCCTTTCTCGATGGCGCGCACGAGATGGACGAACACTTCCGCACCGCGCCGCTCCAGAAGAACCTGCCGGCGCTCCTGGGGCTTGTCGGCTGGTGGCACCGGGTGATCTGCGGCTATCCGGCCCGCGCGGTCATCCCCTACGACCAGCGCCTGTCCCGGCTGCCGGCCTATCTGCAGCAGCTCGACATGGAATCGAACGGCAAGAGCGTCACTCTTGACGGCACGCCGGTGACGACGCCGACCGGGCCTCTGGTCTGGGGCGAGCCCGGCACCAACGGCCAGCACGCCTTCTTCCAGCTGCTGCACCAGGGCACCGATCTGATCCCGGTCGAGTTCCTCGCCGCCGCCGTCGGCCACGAGCCCGATCTCAAGCACCAGCATGACCTGCTGCTCGCCAACTGCCTGGCGCAGTCGGAAGCCTTGATGAAGGGCCGCACTCTGGAGGAGGCGCGCGCGCAGATGCTGGCCAAGGGCATGAAGCCGGCCGATGTCGACCGAATCGCGCCGCATCGTGTCTTCTCCGGCAATCGGCCCTCGGTGACCATCCTCTACCGCAAGCTCGATCCGCGCACCTTCGGCCGGCTGATCGCGCTCTACGAACACCGCGTCTTCGTCGAAGGCACGCTGTTCAACATCAACTCCTTCGACCAGTGGGGCGTCGAGCTCGGCAAGGAACTGGCGACCGGCCTCCTGCCTGTCGTGGAAGGCAAGGAAAGTGCCGCCAAGCGCGACGCGTCGACCGCTGGCCTTGTGGGATACATCCACCAATTGCGTGGTTCGGAGTGAAAAGTTTGGCAGACATCAAGGGCATATTGTTCGACAAGGACGGGACACTTGTCGACTTCAACGCGACATGGCTCGGCGTCGCCGATTTCATGGCCATGGATGCAGCCGAGGGCGATCGCTGGAAGGCCGACCGGCTGCTGGCGGCCGCCGGCTTCGATTTCGCCAACCGGCGCTTCAAACCCGATTCCATCTTTGCCTCCGGCACCAATCTCGACGTCGTCGAACTGTGGTTTCCGCGCCTGTCCAACGAGGACCAGATGCTGGCCGTCGCCCGCTTCAACGAGATCACTTCGGTGCAGGGCTCGGCGATGGCGGTGGCGCTGCCTGATATCGTCGACACGCTGGCTCTGCTGCACAAGCGATCCTACCGGCTTGGCGTCGCCACCAACGATTCGACCAGCGGCGCGGAGAAGACCTTGGTCACGCTGGGCGTCGCCCAGCTGTTCGACGCGGCCTATGGTTACGACGCCGTGGCGAACCCCAAGCCGGCCCCCGACACCATCCAGGCGTTCTGCGATCTTACCGGGCTGAAGCCGGCGGAGATCGCCATGGTCGGTGACAACAGGCACGATCTCGAAATGGCGCGTGCCGGCGGCTGCGGCCTCGCGGTCGGCGTGCTCTCCGGCACCGGCACACGTGAGTCGCTGGCCGAGATCGCCGACGTCGTCCTGGATTCGGTT
Organism: Mesorhizobium sp. ESP7-2; assembly: GCF_020164715.1. Classification (NCBI taxonomy): domain Bacteria; kingdom Pseudomonadati; phylum Pseudomonadota; class Alphaproteobacteria; order Hyphomicrobiales; family Phyllobacteriaceae; genus Mesorhizobium; species Mesorhizobium sp. ESP7-2. Next base: position 47,381 of record NZ_JAIUGQ010000019.1, on the reverse strand, counting down.
GCCGATCTGCCGGATTTGCTATCGGCACGGGTCAAAGAGACGGTCTGATCAGGAAGGCGGGGCAAGCGCAATCAATCTGGGCTTTGTCGCCAATAGTCGAACGAGTACAGGGAGTTCTTCCAGGCACTAGTCGACTGTCAGGCGGACGCAGTCGATATTCGCATTCTCGATGGCGGCCAGTTTGGTCAATAGATCCAGGCGGATCATTTCGACGGTCTGGTCTGGAAGAACACCTTCGACCGTCAACTGGATATCGTGCCAGTCCTCGACATAGCGCACGGTGACGCCTTCGACACACAGACGGTGGACGCCATGCTCGTCCGCCATTTCAGGGATATTCGAGTGTGGAAGCTCGGGCGTGTACAACGTTTCGATCAGGTCTATCCGAGGGTTGGGGCCAAGTTCGCGAAGGCGCTCGGCTAGAAAGCTGCTTCTGTTTTCGCTTTTCCCCCATTTTTGATCCGACAGAGCGCGGCGAAGCCAAGTTAGATGGTTAGGCAAGCCGTCATCTCGAACGAATGAAAATCGAGGCCATGGCCGCTTGGTGAGGCGTTCCCAGCGGCCCGCGGTGATGTCCAGGCGCCAGTCGTCGATGTTCTCGACCACGACAGGCCACGCTGGCCCGATGAGGAGACCGCCGCGAACCAGGATCGCACCACCATTTTTCACAAGTTCTGAAGAGTGCTTGTATATCCATGGCGGAGCCTCGCCTGTCGTTTCGAAGTGACCGATGCCATAACTTGTTGTGTCCAGCACGAGCACTTGCGCCTTGTCGGCCCGAATAAAGGGGTAAGATAGGTTGCCGATCATAAATATGCGGTCGTCGACAAGATTTGCCGTGTGGAAATCGGTGGGCGGAAAAACCTTATCCGAGTAGCCAAAAATCTCGGTGTGCCCCTCGGCGTCGCTCACGATCACATCATTGTAAATATAGAAATCGGCATCGTAGTGATCTTCATACTCGCCGCCGATCCTGACAAGGCGACCGTCTGGCAGCAGTGTTTCAGTGCGCCCGTACCGGCTGAAGCTCCAGCACGGCCCTACATGCTCCGAGCGTGGGCCGAGGAACGCCTTGTTCAGACCGTAACCGGTGAGACGGTGCTCAACCGCCCATGCCCAGACGGGGTTGGTCATCAGCTCCGGATTGCCGGAACCTCGACTGGGCGAACGAAACTTCGAAAACAAATTGTGGTCGATCGGAGGTGTTTTGATCAAGCTCTAGCGGGGCTAGCAAGGCTTCTATATCGAGCCGATACCCCATGATTGGACTATAGCTTGTATAGGATCGTCTGCAAGGGCGATTGTATTTGAGTCGGGGTTTCAGCGACATTCCGTCTCGAAGGAAAACACCCCGCTCGGCTTGGTTGCAGTGCCCCTCGCGTCACCGAAATCCGGCACTTGATGTTCGGCGAGCAATCGCAGCCGGTGCAGCGGCAGGTCGCTGCGGCGGGGGTCGCCGACCAGCACCTCGATACCGGCTGCCAGGCAGCGATCGAGGAACGGGATAACCCGCAGGGCAACCTCGCGGCCGTAGAACACGTCGCCCGCGAGAACGAGGTCGACGGCCGGCGGCGGGCCTGTGGTGACATCCTTGTCAACAAGGGCGATCTCGACGCCATTCGCCGCCGCATTGAGGCCGATCGCGGCAACGCCGTTGCGATCGATCTCGGCGGCAATCACCTCGCGCGCGCCGGCCTTCGCGGCGGCGATGCCGACAATGCCGGAGCCCGCTCCGAGGTCGAGCACGCGGCGGTCGGCCACGATCTTCGGATGGTCGAGGATATAGCGCGCCAGCACGGCGCCGCCCGCCCAGGCATAGGCCCAATAGGGCGGCTGCGGTTCCGGCCTGCCATCGTCCGTATCGCCGTCGTCTTCGGGGTCGACGAGGCGCCTCAATCCGCTGCCTGGGTGAGTGGTGTAAAGCTGGATTTCGGGAAGCGCCGGTACCGGGGCAAGGCGCATATTCGCCTTGATGAATTCCGTCGGATCGAGGCGGAGGCGCCGGCCCGGCACATCGTCGTCGGCGAGATCCACTATTCGCGCAAAGCCCGGCGCAGGATCTTGCCGACCGGCGTCTTCGGCAATTCCGTCCTGAACTCGATATATCTGGGCCGCTTGTAGCCGGTCAGGTTCTCGCGGCAAAAGGCGACGATGGCTTCGGCGGTCAGGGCCGGATCCTTCTTGACGATGAACAGCTTCGGCACCTCGCCCGAATGCTCGTCCGGCACGCCGATCGCCGCCACTTCGAGCACGCCGGGATGTGCCGCCACGACCTCCTCGAGTTCGTTCGGATAGACGTTGAAACCGGAGACGAGGATCATGTCCTTCTTGCGGTCGACGATCTTGGTGTAGCCGCGCTCGTCCATGAAGCCCATGTCGCCCGACTTGAAGAAGCCGTCCCTGGTCATCACCTTGGCGGTCTCGTCCGGCCGGTTCCAGTAACCTGCCATCACCTGCGGTCCCCTGATGCAGATCTCGCCGACCTCGCCCAGCGGCACGTTGTTGCCGTCATCGTCGCGGATGGCGATTTCGGTCGACGGCAGCGGCAGGCCGATGGTGCCGGTGAACTCACCGGAGCTGAACTTGTTGGCCGTCGCCACCGGTGAGGTCTCCGAAAGGCCATAGCCTTCGCTGACGGGGCAACCGGTCAGTGCTTTCCAGCGCTCGGCGACGCCCTTCTGTACCGCCATGCCGCCGCCCAGGGTTAGCAGCAGCGGCTTGAAGTCGAGCTTGCGGAAGTCCTCATTGTTGAGCAACGCGTTGAACAGCGTGTTGAGGCCCGGAAAGATGTGGATCGGATACTTGCCCATTTCCTTGACGAAGCCGGGAATGTCGCGCGGATTGGGGATCAGTATGTTCTGACCGCCCATTTGCATGCCCATAAGCGCATTCACCGTCAGCGCGAAGATATGGTAGAGCGGCAGTGCGCAGACGAGGTTGAGATGCGCTGGCTTCGGCTTGACCGTGTAGGCGTCCTGCAGCCACAGCGAATTCTGCGCGACATTGGCCAGCACATTGCTGTGCAAGAGGGTCGCGCCTTTCGAGATTCCGGTGGTGCCGCCGGTATATTGCAGGAAGGCGACATCACTGGCGGCCACCGTGGCCGGCTTGAAAGTCATGCCGCGGCCAGCCTTCAGGGCGGCATTGAACTTGACATGGCCGGGCAATGACCAGGCCGGCACCATTTTCTTGACGCGGCGCACGACCAGATTGACGATCGAGCCCTTCAGGCCGCCGAGCATGTCGCCCATGGCGGCGACTATGACATGCTTGACCGAGGTCCTGGCGACGACCGCCTGCAAGGTGCTGGCGAAATTTTCGAGGATAACGATGGCCTGCGCCCCGGAATCCTTGAGCTGATGCTCCAGTTCGCGCGGCGTGTAGAGCGGATTGACGTTCACCACCGTGAAACCGGCGCGGGCGACCGCCATCATCGCCACGGGATACTGCAGCACGTTCGGCATCATCAGGGCGACGCGCGCGCCCTTCTGCAATCCGGTGGACTGCAGATAGGCACCGAAGGCCGCCGAAAGTTGCTCGAGTTCAGCGTAGGTGATGGACTTGCCCATGCACGTGAAAGCCGGCTGGCCGGCGAACTGCTTGCAGGCGCCGACGAGGAAGTCGCCGATGGAACTGTAGGGAAGGGCGCCGATCTCGGCCGGCATGTTCTTGGGATAGCTGTTGAGCCATGGTTTTTGCGGCAGGCCGGCGGTGAGTTCGGTGAGCGCCTTCGGCAACCGCTGGCTGGCTGCCGTTGCCGGTTTCGAGACCGGTGAAGTTTTCGCTGGTGGCGAGCTCTTCGTCATCGCGATCTTGCCGGTTCCGGCATTGCCTGTTCCGGCCTTGGTCGCGGATGCCTTTGCCGGCGCGGCTTTCGTCGCCGGCTTCTTGGCGGTGGCCGCTGCTTTTGCCGCGGGGGTATTCTTGGCGGTTTTGGTCGCCGCCTTCGCGGTCGCGGCTTTGCCCGCAGCCTTGCCTTGCCCATCGGCTCCAGCGGCTGGTTTCGAGACCGCCTTGGCCGACGCCTTCACTGGCGCCTTCGATGCTTTTGCCACCCGTTCCTCCTCGACAACCCTGGTCGCCTGTTTCTCGTTGGCCCGTGCCGCGCCGCCTCCGGATTGATGGAGACGTCCTCCGCCGCCGCTCGTTGTCCATCTATGTATTGCCACTATCGGCGGCGGTGCAAGTCTTGCCCTTGCGGCAAGACGCCGAAAGACTTGCCGCCGAAAATCGTTCCCGCCGGCTGCATTTGGAACCGGCATCTTTCCGCATCGATGGCCGCATGAAGACGGCGCGCGGCACCTTGGTCGCCGGCCGCCGGATCAATAAAAAAATGCGGTCGTTAATAATATCGTGAATAGAAAGAACTGCTAATTTTTTCTGCCGTTTAGCGAAATCGCGGATTCTTTTTCTGCTTCCCGAGGGGTAAGCAAACGGGGTGTTCCAAAGCCGGAAAAACGGTGCTTATATGCGCGCTTCGCGAGCCTGATAGAGGGGCTTGGCAGAACATCAGGGAGTGCTCAATGAAGAAGAAATTGACTTTTGCAGCCGCGTTGCTGGCTGCAAGCGTCCTGGGAGGCGTGGCCAACGCGAAAACTCTGGTCTATTGCGCGGAGGCGTCGCCGGAAGGTTTCGATCCGGCACCGTACACCGCGGGACAGACGTTCGATGCGTCCTCGCGTACCGTTTTCAACCGCCTCGTCGAATTCGATCACGGCAAGACCTCGGTCTCGCCCGGCCTGGCTGAGAGCTGGGCGATTTCCGACGACGGCAAGGAATATACCTTCAAGCTGCGCAAGGGCGTCAAGTTCGCGCCCACCGACTATTTCACCCCGACGCGCGACATGAACGCCGACGACGTGGTGTTTTCGTTCCAGCGCCAGGTCGACAAGAACGGCCCCTGGTTCCAGTACATACCGGGCATCGCCTATCAGTATTACAATGACCAGTTCGGCGACAACATCACCAAGGTCGAGAAGGTCGACGACCTGACGGTGAAGTTCACCCTCAAGGAGCCGGCAATCACCTTCATTCCGACGCTGGGCATGGATTTCGCCTCGATCGTCTCGAAGGAATATGCCGACAAGCTGCAGGCCGACAAGACGCCTGAACTGTTCAATCAGAAGCCGGTCGGCACCGGCCCCTTCATCTTCGTCGACTACCAGACCGACGCCGCAATCCGCTACAAGGCCAACCCGGACTATTGGGGCGGCAAGCAGAAGATCGACGATCTGGTCTTCGCCATCACCACCGATCCGGCGGTGCGCGCGCAGAAGCTGAAGGCCGGCGAATGCAACATCATGTCCTACCCGGCGCCAGCCGATATTAAAGGCCTGCAGGCTGATCCGAACCTGACGGTCGCGGAGCAGGAAGGCCTCAACGTCGGCGCGCTGATGTACAACACCCAGCAGAAGCCGTTCGACGACGTGCGCGTCCGCAAGGCGCTCAACATGGCCATCAACAAGAAGGCCATCATCGACGCCGTGTTCCAGGGCGCCGGCCAGGTGGCGATCAACCCGATCCCGCCGACCATGTGGTCCTACAACAAGAACGTGAAGGACGATCCGTACGATCCGGACGCGGCCAAGAAGATGCTTGAAGAGGCTGGCGTCAAGGACCTCAAGATGAACGTCTGGGCCATGCCGGTGTCGCGTCCGTACATGCCGAACGCGCGCCGCACCGCCGAGCTGATCCAGGCCGACTTCGCCAAGGTCGGCGTCACCGTCAACATCGTCAGCTACGATTGGGGTGAATACCTCAAGCGCGCTTCGGCGGTCGATCACGACGGCGCCGTCATCGTCGGCTGGACCGGCGACAACGGCGATCCGGACAACTTCCTCGGCGTGCTCCTGAGCTGCGCTTCCGTCGGTTCGAACAACCGCGCGGAATGGTGCAACAAGGACTTCGATGCGCTCATCAACAAGGCCAAGACGGTTTCCGATCAGGCCGAGCGCACCAAGCTCTACGAACAGGCACAGGTCATCTTCAAGGAGCAGGCACCGTGGGCGACGCTGGCCCATTCCAAGGTGTTCATGCCGATGCAGAAGACAGTCTCCGGCTTTGCGATGGATCCGCTCGGCATCCATCGCTTTGACGGCGTCGATATCGCCGAATAAGGTTCGCGAAACGGGGCGGCGCCACAGCGCGCCGCCCCACCTCGCCCGCCATGCTGCGTTACATCCTCGGCAAGCTCGCCCTCATCATCCCGACCTTCATCGGGATAACCATCCTCGCTTTCGGCTTCGTGCGCATCCTGCCCGGTGATCCGGTGCTGGTGCTTGCGGGCGAACGTGGCCTGTCGCCCGAACGCCACACGGCGCTGATGCATCAGTTCGGTTTCGACCTGCCGATCTGGCAACAGTATCTGACCTATCTGACCAACATCCTCAGCGGCGATTTCGGCACCTCGTTTTCCACCAAGACGCCGGTGCTCAAGGATTTCCTGGTGCGGTTCCCGGCGACGGTCGAACTCGCCATCTTCGCCATGATCTTCGCCGTCATCTTCGGTGTCGCCTTCGGCATCTTCGCCGCGATCCGCCGTGGCTCCTGGTTCGATCAGCTGACCATGGGCACCGCGCTCGCCGGCTATTCCATGCCCATCTTCTGGTGGGGGCTGCTGCTGATCATCGTCTTCTCCGGCATGCTGCACTGGACGCCGGTCTCGGGCCGCATAGACCTTCTCTACTTCTTCAAGCCGGTGACCGGCTTCATGACCATCGATTCCCTCATCTCGGGCCAGAAGGGCGCCTTCCGCTCGGCGGTGTCGCACCTCATCCTGCCCACCATCGTGCTCGGCACCATTCCGCTGGCGGTCATCGCTAGGCAGACGCGCTCGGCCATGCTCGAAGTGCTGGGCGAGGACTATGTTCGCACCGCGCGCGCCAAGGGCCTGGCGCCGCGCCGTGTCATCGGCCTGCATGCCTTCCGCAATGCGCTGATCCCGGTCGTCACCACCATCGGCCTGCAGGTCGGCACGCTGCTCACCGGCGCCATCCTGACCGAGAGCATCTTTTCGTGGCCCGGCATCGGCAAGTGGATGATCGACGCTATTTCCAAGCGCGACTATTTCACCGTGCAGGGCGGGTTGCTTCTGATCGCGCTGATCGTCATGTCGGTGAACCTTATCGTCGACGTGCTCTACGCCGTCATCAACCCGCGTATCCGGGCGAATTGACATGACCAATGAAGGCCCAGCCACCATCGAAGCCGCGACCGTCGTCGAGCCGCGGGACGCGCGGCTGCAGATGTTCGCCGAATTCTGGCACTATTTCTCCATCAACAAGGGCGCGGTGATAGGCCTCGTCGTCTTCGCCCTGCTGATCCTTGTCGCCATCTTCGCGCCGCTGCTCGCCCCGCATTCGCCGGACGATCAGTTCCGCGACTTCTTCCTGACGCCGCCGGCCTGGCAGGCGGGCGGCAACGCGCAGTTCCTGCTCGGCACCGATGCCGTCGGCCGCGATATGCTTTCGCGCCTTATCTACGGTTCGCGCTTCTCGCTCGCCATCGGTTTCGTCGTCGTCACCACGGCACTGATCTCCGGCGTCATCCTCGGCTTGCTTGCCGGCTACTGCCGCGGCTGGGTCGACACGCTGATCATGCGCATCATGGACATCATCCTGGCCTTCCCGTCGCTGCTGCTCGCGCTGGTGCTGGTCGCGGTGCTCGGCCCCGGCCTCGTCAATGCCATGATCGCCATCGCCTTCGTGCTGCAGCCGCACTTTGCCCGGCTCACCCGCGCCGCGGTGATGGCGGAGAAGACCCGCGAATATGTGGTCTCGGCCAAGGTCGCCGGCGCCAGCCATCTCAGGCTGATGCTGGTCACCATCCTGCCCAACTGCATCGCACCGCTGATCGTGCAGGCGACGCTGTCCTTCTCCAACGCCATTCTCGAGGCCGCCGCCCTCGGCTTCCTCGGCATGGGCGCGCAGCCGCCGACGCCCGAATGGGGCACCATGCTTGCCGAAGCGCGCGAGTTCATCCTGCGCGCCTGGTGGGTGGTGACTTTCCCGGGCCTCGCCATCCTGATCACCGTCTTTGCCATCAACCTGATCGGCGACGGCCTGCGCGACGCCCTCGACCCCAAGCTGAAAAGGTCGTGAGCATGTCTCTGCTCGAGATCAAGAACCTCACCGTTTCCTTCGACACCGCCGCCGGACCGTTCATGGCCGTGCAAGGCATCGACCTTTCGATCGAGCCGCGCGAGGTGCTGGCGATAGTCGGCGAGTCCGGCTCCGGCAAGTCGGTGTCGATGCTGGCGGTCATGGGGCTGTTGCCCAACACCGCGACGGTCAAGGCCGACCGCATGGCCTTCGACGGCGTCGACCTGTCGAAGCTCAGCCCGTCCGAGCGCCGCAAGATCGTCGGCAAGGACATCTCGATGATCTTCCAGGAGCCGATCGCCAGCCTCAACCCGTGTTTCACGGTCGGCTTCCAGATCGAGGAAGTGCTGCGGTTCCACATGGGCATGGACCGAGCACAGCGCCGCGCCCGCGCCATCGAACTGATGAAGCTGGTCGGTATTGCCGATCCGGAAGAACGGCTGAGTTCGTTTCCGCATCAGATGTCCGGCGGTCAGTGCCAGCGCGTCATGATCGCGATCGCCATTGCCTGCAATCCGAAGCTTTTGATCGCCGACGAGCCGACGACAGCGCTCGATGTCACCATCCAGAAGCAGATCCTCGATCTGCTCGTTTCGCTGCAGGCCAAATACGGCATGGGCCTGATCATGATCACCCACAATATGGGCGTGGTGGCCGAGACCGCCGATCGCGTCATCGTCCAGTACAAGGGCCGCAAGATGGAAGAGGCCGACGTGCTGTCGCTGTTTGAATCGCCGAAGAGCAACTACACGCGCGCACTGCTGTCGGCGCTGCCGGAAAACGCCGTCGGCGACCGGCTGCCGACCGTGTCCGACATGCTGTTCGAGCCGGCCCCCTCGGTAGCGGGAGCCTCCGCATGAGCACGACGGTCCTCGAAGGCAAGAACATCGTTCGCGACTACCATATCGGCGGCGGCCTGTTCACCGGACCGCGCACCGTGCACGCGGTCAAGGGCGTCTCCTTCACGGTGGACAAGGGCAAGACGCTGGCCATTGTCGGCGAAAGCGGCTGCGGCAAGTCCACGCTCGCCCGCATCATCACCTTGATCGATCCCGCGACGTCGGGCGAATTGTTCATCGACGGCAACAAGGTCGACATCGCCAAGGGCGGACTGACGAAGGAGATGCGCCGCAAGGTGCAGATCGTCTTCCAGAACCCTTATGGCTCGCTGAACCCGCGCCAGAAGATCGGCGACGTGCTCGGCGAGCCGCTGCTCATCAACACCGACAAGCCGGCCGCCGAACGGCGCGACCTCGCCATGAAGATGCTGAAGAAGGTCGGCCTCGGCCACGAGCACTACAACCGCTATCCACACATGTTCTCGGGCGGCCAGCGTCAGCGCATCGCCATTGCCCGCGCGCTGATGCTCAACCCCAGCCTGCTGGTGCTGGACGAGCCGGTCTCTGCGCTCGACCTGTCGGTGCAGGCGCAGGTGCTCAACCTGCTCGCCGACCTGCAGGACGAATTCCAGCTGACCTATGTCTTCATCAGCCACGACCTCTCCGTGGTGCGCTACATCGCCGACGACGTGATGGTGATGTATTTCGGCGAGGCCGTCGAATACGGCTCGCGCGACGAGGTCTTTGCCGACCCCAAGCACAGCTACACCAGGACGCTGTTTGCCGCGACGCCGCGAGCCGACGTTGCCAGCATTAAAGCGAGGTTGGCGAAGAAGAAGGCGGCCTGACCGGAGGTCAGGCACGGCCCATCCGGTTACGACAGCTTCGCAATGATTGCCCGCAGCGCCGCGCCGAACTTGTGGATCTCCTCGACTGTGTTGTAATGCACCAGCGAGGCGCGGATGGCGCCGCTGTCCATCGACAGGTTGAGGCGTTTCATCAGGCGGGGCGCGTACATGTGGCCGTCGCGGATGCCGATCTGCATCTCGGCCATTTCCTCGACGATCCGCTGTGGCGACAGCTTGCCGATGTTGAAGCAGAAGGTCGGCACGCGCTCGTTGATGCGGGCTTCGTCGGCGACGCCGTAGATGGTCGCGCCGCAGTTCTTCAGTACGCTCATCATCTCGCGCGCCAGCACCAGTTCATAGTCGCGGATCGCGCCCATGCCGGCGACGATGTTTTCGCGCCGCGAGCGGTTGTTGGAGGGTGCGAGATTGCGGCCGATCAATTCCAGATACTGCACGGCGGCATCCATGCCCGACACGTTCTCATAGATGAAGGTGCCGGCCTCGACCTTGTATGGCGGCTCGTCCGGGATGAAGTCCTCGCGGAAGGTCGGCAGCCGCTTCAGCGTCTCGAAGCGGCCCCACAGGAAACCCATATGCGGCGAGAAGTTCTTGTAGCCGGAACAGACGAGATAGTCGCAGTCCCAGGCCTGCACGTCGATCAGCCCATGCGGCCCGTAATGCACGCAGTCGAGGAACACTTCGGCGCCGGCGGCACGCGCGATCTTGGCCACCGAAGCGACATCGACGATCGAACCGATCGAGTGTGCCGTCACCGTGCAGGCCACCAAGCGGGTGCGGTCGGAGACCAGTGGACGCAAATCGTCGACATGCAGATTGCCGTCCTCGCGCATGCGCCACCACTTGAATTTGGCACCGGCGGATTCCAGCGCCAGCCACGTGGCGATGTTGGCATCATGGTCCATGTCGGTGATGACGATTTCATCGCGCTCTGCAAGCATCTGGCCGATGCCGAGGCTGACGAGGCGGATGAAGGAGGTGGCGTTCATGCCGAAGCAGATTTCCGCCGGGCTGTAGGCATTGATCAGCAAGGCGACGCTTGTCCGAGCATCGGCGACCGACTGGTCGACGGTGACGCTGCGGCCATAGCGGCCGCCGCGCTGCACATTGTGCGAAACCAGGTGGTTGGTCACCGCGTCGAGCACGCTCTGCGGGATCTGCGCGCCGGCGGCATTGTCCATGAAGATGAAATCGCCGGCCCGCTGCAGGGCAGGGAACATGGCGCGGATGGTGTCGACGGGAAAGCCGCCGGTGGCCTGGGGATTGCTCAAGAATATCTCCTGCGAAGTGCTTGTGGTGAGTGGCTAGAGTAATTCCAGGAAAAGTGCGTAGCGGTCTTCCGTCCGGAATTGCGTGAAAACAAAGAGTTAGAGCGGTTCGGCGGTTCCAACGAACACTGAACCGCTCTAGCGGGCTTTCTCGTCCTTGAAGCGGGCTTCAAGCAGGCTGACGAGACGAACCATCGGCCAAAGGAAGATGAGATAGACGAGTGCCGCGCCGATCAGCGGCGAGGGGTTGGCGTAGAGCGATTGCGCGTTGGTCGCTTCCTTCAACAGTTCCGGCAGGGCCACGGTCGAGGCCAGCGATGTATCCTTGAACATCGAGACGCAGTTGCTGGTCATCGGCGGGATGACGACGCGCACCGCCTGCGGCAGCACCACCTTGCGCAAGGTCAAAAGGAACGGCAGGCCGAGCGCCTGCGAGGCCTCGAACTGGCCGCGCGGAATGCTCTCTATGCCGGAGCGGAACACTTCGGCCGAATAGGCCGACATGATGATGGCGAACGCGGTCACCGCCGAAGCCCAGGACGACAGGCGAATGCCGAGGAAGGGCAGCGCATAGTAGATCAGGATCAGCACGACGAGGACCGGCAAGGCGCGGAAGATGTCGGTGTAGCCGACCGCAAGCCAGCGTAGCGGCTTCGGCGCATAGAGCCGCAACAGGCTGATCACCAGGCCGATGGGAATGCCGATGCCGATGCTGAGCAGGCCGAGCAGCAGCGTGTTCAGGAAGCCGCGCAGCAGCGCCGGCAGGCTCGACGCGATGACGTCGGCGTTGAAGAAGGTGTCGATCAGCGACATCGGAGCATTCCCGAACGGTGTTGCGTCATCTGACGCCGGAGAGCCCGACCCGGGATCAAGATCGGCCTTGCCGAACGGATACTGGTCCCGGGAAGGTTATGCGTGAAAACGGCCGACCCTTCGGAGCCGGCACGCCTTCCGTTCTGTCGATCGCCGCTCAGGCCTTGGGCAGCGGCATTTCCTTGACGGTCGAGGAATCGGCCGGGGCGTCGCTGCCGAACCACTTCTTGTGGATGGCGGCCAGCGTACCGTCCTTCTTCATCGCGCTCAGCGCGTCGTTGAGCTTGCCGAGCAGCGGATGATCCTTGGTCATCATCAGGCCGTACTGCTCGCCGGTCTTGATGCGCTGCTTGACCTTCAGGTCCTTCATCTTGGTGAAGGAATATTCCATGCCGGGAATGTCGCTGACGGCGGCGTCGACACGGCCTGCGCTGAGGTCGAGTAGCAGGTTCTGCTGCGTGTCATAGCCCTTCACGTCGCTGAAGCCGTCGGCGTCCTGGTGCGCCTTGACCCAGGTCTCGCCGGTCGAGCCCGAGAGCACGCCGACGATCTTGCCCTTGAGGTCGGCCTCGGCATTGACCGCGCTGTCGGTCTTGGTGGCGATGCCCATGTCGGAATCATAATAGGGCTGGGTGAACGACTGCGACTTCAGCCGCTCCGGCGTGATCGTGATCGAGGAGATGGCGACGTCGATGCGCTTGGAAGTGGTCGCGGCGAACAGTGCCTGGAAGCCGAGATCGGCGATGTCGGTGGTCATGCCGGCGCGCTTGGCCGCCTCGTTGACGATGTCGACCTCAAAACCCTCGAAGGTACCGCTCTCGTTCTTGTATTCGAAGGGCGGGTTGGTCGGGTAGGCGCCGACATTGAGCACATCGGCGGCATAGGCGGTTGCCGGCCCGGCGCCGATACCGATTGCCGCTGCGAAAAGGATGAGATTGCGACGGGTCAGGTTCATTGGTGGTCCCTCTGGGGTGTTCCCTCTGGTTGTTGATCGGGCGGGCTGCCCCGCACGGTTTGTTGCCGTCCCGCCTCCCAGCGGGGCGTCAATTCATGATGGCGACCATGGGCTCGAGCGTGGCTGCAATCTGGTCACCGTCGCGTAGGCATTCATGCGCGCGGCAAGGTTGGCGATGGTCTCGGTATGCGGATTCCTGGGCGCACGCATCACAGGCGTAGCGCGCGCTGGACGATGATTGGGGCAGCACAAACGACAAGGACTGAAACCTCTCCTACCCGGAGCAGAACGATGAAATGCCCGGAAACCCGCCAGCCCGACGGCCGCCATCGATCTTGAATGCTTATCCAAAGCGCGGCGCTTTTCAAGGCAAAAGTTTTAAGCTTAAAAAAGTTGCTCGGCTTGCCGCTCGGCTGGGCGCTAGCGCGTGTCTTCCCCCGCCAGTTCGGCCTGGGCGACGGCATAATGGGCCGCGGCGCCCGCGCCGAGAAACATCGTGTCGCTGGCCAGCACGAAAAAGCTGGCGCCGACGGCTGCCCATTGGCCGACGGTCTGCGGGCTGGCGCAAAATATGCCGGAGGTCTTGTCGTGCGCGATCGTCACGCCGATGATCCTGCGGATCGCATCCGCGAGCTTGTCGGCGCCCTTCGGTCCGATCGCATCGATCGACACGGAGAGATCGCCGGGGCCGACGAAAATCACGTCGACGCCGTCGACATCAGCGATCGCCTCGATGTTGGCCAACCCCTCCGAAGTCTCGACCTGAACCGCCACGACGGTCCTGTCATTGGCGCCGGCCAGATATTCGGGAATGCGATAGCCATAGCCGGCGGCGCGGCCGGGTCCGACGCCGCGCTCGCCCCGTGGCGGATAGCGGGACGCTTTCACCGCCATCGCCGCCTGCGCCGGTGTCGAGACGCGTGGCACCAGCACGCCTTGCGCGCCGCTGTCCAACGCCGCCTGGATGGCTTCGGGCGCATGTCCGGGAACGCGCACCATCGCCGGCACGCGATGCACATCGGCGGCGCGTACCATGCTCTCGACCATGTCGCGGGAAATCTGGGCATGCTCCCAGTCGATGCAGAGGAAATCGAGGCCGGACAGCGCCAGCAATTCGACCGCGACGGGGTGAGGAATGGCGGCGAAGGAGCCGACGAGGCTGGTCTTGCCGATGCATTTCTGGCGGAACTCGCTCATGCCGATCCCTTTTTCATCCCGCCAAATTCATATCGGCAAACCAGCGCGAGGCGAAGCTATTTCATGCTTGAAATATTTTCGCGGAACCGTAGCGTGCGATCTTCGCCGGGAGGTCACGACATGAACAAAGCACATCCGTTGCATGGCTCCAACAAACTGAAGCTTGGCGTCTTCTCGACCAACGCCGATGGTGGCCTTGCCATATCGGATGTGCCGGAGCGCTGGACGGCGAGCTGGCAGGACAATCTGACCGCAGCCCGGATCGCCGACCGCGCCGGGCTGGAGTTCCTGCTGCCGATCGCCCGCTGGCGCGGCTTTGGCGGCCGCAACAAGGTGCGCGAGCGGTCGTTCGAGACCTTCACCTGGGCGGCGGCGCTCGGCGTGGCCACCGACCGGATCGGCCTGTTCATGACCGTGCACGTGCCGCTGGTGCATCCGCTCTATGCCGCCAAGGCGCTGGCGACGGTCGACCACATCAGCCAGGGCCGTGCCGGTTTGAACATCGTCTGCGGTTGGAACCCGAAGGAATTCGGCATGTTCGGCACGCCGCTGGTCGAGAAGGGTTATGATCAGGCGGCCGAATGGATCGAAATCCTGGAAAAACTCTACGCGTCGGCGGACCCACTCGACTATGAAGGCACCTACTATCACCTCAAGGAGGCGGTCAGCCGGCCGGCCAGCCTGCAGGTTCCGCGCCCGGTGACCATGAACGCCGCTTTCGGCGGCCCGGGCCGCGATTTCGCCGCCGCCAGATGCGACTATCTGTTCACGACCTTTTCCGAGATCGCTGATGCGGGCAAGCATGTCGCCGACATCGGCGAGCGGGCCGACAAGGTGGGCCGAGAGGTCGGCGTCTACACCGTGGCCCATGTCGTCTGCCGTCCGACCATGGAAGAGGCGCAGGCCTATTATAACAGATATGCCGTCGATCTGGCCGACCACGAGGCGGTCGATGCGCATATGGCCGGCAAGAAGGAATTCTCGCAGTCGCACGACCCGCATGCCTATGACCGCTACCGCCAGCGTTTCGCCGGCGGCGCCGGCACCTATCCGCTGGTTGGAACGCCGCAGACGATTGCCGCCGAGATGGCCGCCATTGCCGCGCACGGCTATCAAGGTATCGCCCTGTCCTTCGTCAACTATACGCAGGAATTGCCCTATTTTTGCGACCACGTGCTGCCCTTGCTGAGGCAGGCCGGACTTCGCGAATAGAATATTCCGGAGAGACGAATTCTTTATTCCGGAACGACGGCGGTCGCCTGGATCTCCACCTTGGCGCGATCCTCGACCAGCGCCACCACCTGCATGGCGGCCATGGCCGGAAAATGTCGGCCGATCACCTCGCGATAGGCCTCGCCGATCCCTTTGAGGTTGCCGAGATATTCGGCCTTGTCGGTAAAATACCAGGTCATCGCGGTGATGTGTCGTGGCTCCGCGCCGGCCTCGGCCAGCACCGCGACGATGTTCTGGAGCGTCTGCCGCACCTGGCCGGCGAAATCGTCGGTCTCGAACTGGCATTGCCTGTTCCAGCCGACCTGTCCGCCAACGAAGACGAGCCTGCCGCGCGCCGCGACACCATTGGCGTAGCCGACCGGTTTTGCCCAGCCTTCCGGCTGCAGGATCTCGTGCATGTCGTCTCTCCGCCTATCCAATATCGGGTTCCGCAATATCCGCGTTTCAAAACAATCCAATCCATCAACGCGACCTGTTCAGGCCTCGCCCATCACCTGCCGCGCGATCACCACCTTCTGCACGTCCGATGCTCCCTCATAGATGCGCAGTGCGCGAATTTCGCGATACAGGCTCTCGACCACGTGGCCTTTGCGGACACCGTCGCCGCCATGCAGTTGCACCGCTTTGTCGATGACCTCCTGCGCCTTGTCGGTGGCGAACAGCTTGGCCATCGCCGCCTCGCGCGTCACCCGCGCGGCGCCCATGTCCTTGGTCCAGGCGGCGCGATAGACCAGCAGCGCCGCCGCATCAATGTCGAGCGCCATGTCGGCGACATGGCCCTGCACCATCTGCAACTCGGCCATAGGCGCGCCGAACAATTTGCGCTCGGCCACGCGCTTGATGCTTTCATCGAGCGCGCGGCGGGCAAAGCCGAGCGCCGCCGCGCCGACCGTCGAGCGGAACACGTCGAGCACCGACATGGCGATGCGAAAACCGTCGCCCGGCCTGCCGATCAGCGCTGAGACGGGCAGCCGGACCTGACCGAACGAAAGCCGCGCCAGCGGATGCGGCGCGATGACTTCGAGACGTTCGGCGATACCGAGGCCCTTGGCGTCTCCCGGCACGATGAAGGCCGAAAGCCCCTTGGCGCCCGGTGCCTCTCCCGTGCGGGCAAAGACAACATAAAGATCGGCGATGCCGCCATTGGAGATCCAGGTCTTCTCGCCGGTGAGAACGTAGCTGTCGCCGTCACGCGTCGCCGTCATCTCGGTGTTGGCGACATCGGATCCGGAGCGCGGCTCCGACAGGGCAAAGGCGGAGATCGCTTTGCCGGCGCGTGTCTTCGCCAGCCATTGCTGCTGGTCCGGCGTGCCGAACAGGCTGAGCGCGCCGGTGCCGAGCCCCTGCATGGCGAAGGCGAAGTCTGCCAACCCATCATGGCGCGCCAGCGTCTCGCGCGTGATGCACAGAGTGCGTACGTCGAGCGGTCCCGGATTGTCGATGTCGAGCGCCGTCGGCTTCAGCCAGCCGTCCCTGCCGAGCTTCGCCACCAGTTCACGGCAGGCGGCATCGACGTCATGATGATCGACGGGCAGGTTTTTCGCGCACCACGCGTCGAGGTGCTCGGCGAGGTCGCGATGGTGGTCGTCGAAAAACGGCCAGGCGAGGAAGGAGCGGTCAGGCATGGGTGCGCCCTTGGTCTTGGTGGCGATCCGTCGCACCCCCCTCTGCCCTGCCGGGCATCTCCTCCGCAAGGGGGGAGATTGGCAGCTTCAATCTTCCCGCCCATCTTGCAACGCCGGCGATTGGCGAAAGCGATGCAGTCAGCCGATCTCCCCCCTTGCGGGGGAGATGGCCGGCAGGCCAGAGGGGGGTGCCTGGGCGCAAACCGATCATCCTCAATTTCCCTCGAACACCGGCTTTTCCTTGGCCACGAAAGCCAGGTACGCCCGCTCGAAATCGCGCGTCTGCATGCAGATTGCCTGCGCCTGCGCTTCGGCCTCGATCGCCTGGTCGAGGCTCATCGACCATTCCTGGTTGAGCTGCGTCTTGGTGATGCCGTGGGCGAAGGTCGGGCCGGAGGCGATCCGTGCCGCCATCTCCAGCGCGTCGGCCTCGAGAGCCGCCGCATCGACCAGCCTGTTGTAGAACCCCCAGCGCTCGCCTTCCGTAGCCGTCATGGTGCGGCCGGTGTAGAGCAGTTCGGCGGCGCGGCCCTGGCCGATGATGCGCGGCAGGATCGCGCAGGCGCCCATGTCGCAGCCGGCAAGGCCGACACGGGTGAACAGGAACGCCGTCTTGGCTTCCGGCGTGGCGATGCGGATGTCCGAACTCATGGCGATGATGGCGCCGGCGCCGACCGCCACGCCGTCCACCGCCGCGAGGATCGGCTTGCCGCAATTGAGCATCGCCTTGACGAAATCGCCGGTCATGCGGGTGAAGGCGAGAAGTTGCTTCATGTCCATCTTGACCAGCGGACCGATGATGTCGTGGACATCGCCGCCGGAGCAGAAATTGCCGCCATTGGACAGGAACACCACGGCGTCGATATCGTCGGCATAGACGAGGTCGCGGAACGTGTCGCGTAGCTCGGCATAGCTGTCGAAAGTCAGCGGATTCTTGCGCTCCGGCCGGTCGAGCCGGATCTTGGCGATCCTGCCCTCGACCTCCCACAGGAAATGCTTCGGCTTCAGGCCGGCCATTGCAGTCATTCGCGTCCCTCCCAGTTGCTGCGGAACGAGGTCAGCATGCCGGTCAGCCGGCGCGCATCCTCCTCGCTGACCTTGCCCAGCAATTCACCGATCCAGCCCTCATGCGCGGCGGCGATGGTGGCGAAGGACTTCGTGCCCTCGTCGGTCAACCGCACCATGGAGGTGCGGCGGTCGCCATTGCGGCGCGCGCGGGCGACAAGTCCTTCCGACACCAGCCGGTCGACAATGCCGGTGACATTGCCGTTGGACACCAGCAGGAAGCGTGACAGGTCGCTCATCAGCATGCCTTCCGGCGCCCGGTAAAGCGCGGCCATGACGTCGAAGCGCGGCAGGGTCGTATCGAATTCCTTCTTTAGCCGTTCGCGCAGTTCGGCTTCGATCGTGCGCGAGGCGCGCAGCAGCCTGATCCAAAGACGCAGCCGGTCCTTGCCGGGTCCCGATGGCACGGGCAGGGGGCCGGCTACCATGTTTCACCTCCCGAGATAGAAATGGCCTGTCCGGTGATCGACGCCGCAGCGTCGCCGCACAGCCACAGCACGGCTTCGGCAATTTCCTGCGGCTGGATAAAGCGGCCTTGCGGATTGGTCGAGACGAGGCTGGCTCGCGCCTCGCCAGCCGAGCGGCCGGTCTTTTCGATGATGCGCTGGATGGATTCCTCCAACATGTCGGTCTCGACGAAGCCCGGACACACCGCATTGACGGTGACGCCGGATTTCGCCGACTCGGCGGCAAGCGCCCGCATCAGGCCGACGACGCCGTGCTTGGCCGCGACGTAAGGCGCGACATAGGCGTAGCCTTTCAGTCCGGCGGTCGATGCGATGAAGACGATGCGGCCTGCCTTGCGCGCGGCCATGCCGGCCAGCGCCGGCTTCACCGTCAGGAAGGCGCCGGTCAGATTGACGTCGAGCGTTCGCTGCCAGTCGGCCAGTGAGGTCTTGTGCGCCGGCGTGCTGCCGGCCGTGCCGGCATTGGCGACAACGATGTCGAACGGCCCGCGCGCGGCCTCCGCCGTCTCGTAAAGCGATGCCATCGCCACCTCATTGGTGACATCGGCGACGATGCCATGGATGTGGCCGTTTGCGCTGGCAAGCTTGGCGAGCTCAGCTTCGCGGCGCCCACATATGGTCACGTCGGCACCAGCCTCGGCCAAAGTGAGCGCGATGGCCCGGCCGACGCCGGAGCCGCCGCCGGTGACCAGCGCGTGCTTGCCGGGAATCGTCGTCGCGGCCGTCATACTTTCAGCCCCGCGGCCGCGTCGCGCTCGGCCAGTCGGTAAATCTGATCACGCCCGGGCAGATAGGGATCCGGCCATTTGACGCCACGGTCGCCGAGCGTCACCGCCGCATGCAGCATCCAGTAGGGATCGGCGAGATGCGGCCGTGCCAGCGCCACGAGGTCGGCGCGGCCGGCCATCAAGATCGAATTGACATGGTCGGGCTCGTAGATGTTGCCGACAGCCATCGTCGCCATGCCGACTTCGTTGCGAATGCGGTCCGAAAACGGCGTCTGGAACATGCGGCCATAGACCGGCTTGGCGGCAACCGACGTCTGGCCGGCCGAGACGTCGCAGATGTCGACGCCGGCCTCGTGCAGCATCCGGGCGATCTCGACGGCATCTGCCGGCGTCACGCCTTCGATGCCGACCCAGTCATTGGCCGAAATGCGCACCGAGATCGGTTTTCCCGCCGGCCAGGCGGCGCGCACCGCGTGGAAGATTTCGAGGGGATAGCGCATGCGGTTCTCAAGCGAGCCGCCATAGGCGTCCGTGCGCCGATTGGTGACCGGCGTAATGAATGACGACAGCAGATAGCCGTGCGCGGCGTGGATCTCCAGCATGTCGAAGCCGCAGCGATCGGCCATCTCGGCTGAGGCCACGAATTGATCGCGCACCAAATCCATGTCGGCGCGGTTCATCGCCTTCGGCACTTGGTTCTCAGGCGACCACGCAACGGCCGATGCCGCCATGACAGGCCAGTTGCCCGAGACCAGCGGCACGTCGGTGCCTTCCCAGCCGACACGGGTGGAACCCTTGGCGCCGGAATGGCCGATCTGGGCGCATATCTTCGCTTCGGTTTCGGTATGGACGAAGTCGACCAGCCGCCTCCATGCCATCTCATGTTCGGGCGCGTAGAAGCCGGGGCAGCCGGGCGTGATGCGTCCTTCCGGGCTGACGCAGGTCATCTCGATATAGACGAGCCCGGCGCCGCCCTTGGCGCGCTCGGCATAATGGGTGAAATGCCAGTCGGTCGGGCAGCCGTCGACGGCCTTGTACTGCGCCATCGGCGAAACGACGACGCGGTTGTTGAGGACCATGTCGCGCAATTTGAAGGGCGCGAACATCGGCGCCCGGCGCAGCCTGTTGCCGCCGGCACCGGCCTGGCGCTGGAACCACTCTTCCGCGCCGCCCAGCCACTCGGCATCGCGCAGCCGCAGATTCTCGTGGCTGATGCGTTGCGAGCGGGTCAAAAGCGAATAGTTGAACTGCACCGGATCGAGACCGAGATAGCGTTCGACCTCCTCGAACCATTCCAGAGAATTGCGCGCCGCCGACTGCAGCTTCAGCACCTCGGTGCGGCGGGCATCCTCATATTTGCGGAACGCGGCCTCGAGGTCCGGTTCGGTTTCGACATAGTCGGCCAGCGCCACCGCGCTTTCCAGGGCGAGCTTGGTGCCGGAACCGATCGAGAAATGCGCCGAGGCCGCGGCGTCGCCCATCAGCGCCAGATTCTTGTAGGACCAGCGCTCGCACAGCACGCGCGGGAAATTGATCCAGGCCGAGCCCCTGATATGGTTGGCGTTGGTCATCAGCGCGTGGCCGCCAAGATGTTTGGCAAAGATGCGCTCACAGACAGCGATGGACTCCTGCTGCGTCATCGCGCCGAAGCCGAAGGCGGCCCAGGTCTGTTCGCTGCACTCGACGATGAAGGTCGCGGTGTCGCTGTCGAACTGGTAGGCATGCGCCCACACCCAGCCATGCTCGGTCTTTTCGAAGATGAAGGTGAAAGCGTCGTCGAATTTCTGCTTGGTGCCCAGCCAGACGAACTTGCACTTGCGCGTGTCGATGTCGGGCTTGAAGATATCAACGAAGCTGTTGCGCGCCCTGGAGTTCAAGCCGTCGGCGGCGACGACCAGGTCATGCGTTTCCATATAGGGTTTTGGGTCGGCGATGTCGGTTTCGAACATCAGCTTGACGCCGAGTTCGCGGGCGCGGCGCTGCAAGAGGACCAGCAGGCGCTTGCGGCCGATGCCGCAGAAGCCGTGGCCTGACGAGACCGTGCGCACGCCGTCATGGATGACGGCGATGTCGTCCCAATAGGCGAAATGCTTCTTGATCCAGACGGCGCTGACCGGATCGTTCTTCGCAAGATTATCGAGCGTCTCGGCCGATAGCACGACCCCCCAGCCGAACGTGTCGTCGGCGCGGTTGCGCTCGAAAACCGTCACGTCGTGCGCGGCGTCCCTCAGCTTCATCGAAATGGCAAAGTAGGTGCCGGCTGGTCCGCCGCCGAGAACCGCAACCTTCATCCGTGCGATCTCCTCTTCGCTTGCTGTACCTCAGTATCGCGCCGGAGATAAGATATTTCAAGCTTAAAGTTTTATGTCGAAATGATTGTGCGGACGTTGGGTTGCTCGCTTGCGCGATGGTCTTCAAGCGTATCCGCCGCCGCCTCCATCGAGCCGAACAGGAGCGGGCTCCGCTCGTGTGCGGGATGAAAAGTCTTATGCGGGCGGCCGCAGCCAGTCCGCGTCGATCTCGGGAAGCGGAATGGCGGCAAGCAGGTCTCGCGTGTAAGTCTCCCTGGGATTGTCGAACAGCGCGTCCGTGGCGCTCGCCTCGACGATCCTGCCTTCGCGCATGACGATCACCTGTTGGCAGAGCCGCCGGATGACCGACAGATCGTGGCTGATGAAGGCCACCGTCAGGCCCATCTCCGCGGCAAGCTTCTCCAGCAGGGTGAGGATCTGCGCCTGCGTGGAGACGTCGAGCCCGGAGACGATCTCGTCGGCCAGCACGAATTTGGGCGACAGCGCCAGCGCGCGCGCAATGCCGACGCGCTGGCGCTGGCCGCCCGACAGTTGGTGGCGGAAGCGGCTGGCGAAGCTCTGCGGCAGGCCGACGCGTTGCAATGCCTCGGCGACACGTGTCTTCAGATTGTCGCCAAGCCCGTTCTGCTTGAGCGGTGCGGCGATGATGCTGGCAATGGTGCGGCGCGGGTTGAGCGACGACATCGGATCCTGGAAGATCATCTGCAGGTCGCGGCGCAGCGGCCGCAGTGCCGCTTCCGGCAGATGCGTGATATCGCGGCCCTCGAAACGGATGCTGCCGGCACTCGGCTCCAATAGCCGCACCAGCGCGCGGCCAAGCGTCGATTTCCCGGACCCGGATTCGCCGACGATGCCCGTGACCGAGCCCTTGGGCAGGTCGAAATCCAGGCCTTTCAGAATCTCGGCCAGCGGTGCGCGGCCGATCAGCGGCTTGCGCGTCATGTCGGGCAGCGCGACCTTCAGCTCGCGCACGGAAAACAGCGGCTCAGCCATGCGGACGCCTCCAGGCCTGATCGACGGAAGCGATCTCGGCGGCAAGTCCGGCCAGCACCGACTCGTCCACCGGTTTCAGCGAGGCGAAGGGATCGGTGTAGCGCGGCGTCGCAGCCATCAGTGCCCGGGTGTAGGGGTGCCGAGGTGCCGCGAAGAGATCAGCGGTCTCGGCCTCTTCCACCACCTTGCCGGCATAGAGCACCGACACTTTCTGGCTGATCTTGGCGACGACGCCGAGATCGTGTGTGACGAACAGGATCGCGGTGCCGTGCTCGCGCTGCAACGCGGCGATCAGCCGAAGGATCTGCTTCTGCACGGTGACGTCGAGCGCCGTGGTCGGCTCGTCGGCGACGATCAGCCGTGGCTCGGCGGCGAAGGCCGCCGCAATCAGCACGCGCTGGCGCATGCCGCCGGACAGTTCGTGCGGATAGCTCTTCAGCACGCGGTCGGGGTCGCGAATCTGCACCTCGTCCAGCAATTGCCGGATACGCCGGTCGGCTCTGTCGCCGCTCCAGCCGAGGATGCGCACCAGCCGGTCGGTCATCTGCGGGCCGATGCGGCGCGACGGGTTGAGCGCTGTCAGCGGATCCTGCGGAATCAGCGCGGTGCGCGCGCCGATCAGCGTGCGCCGCGCCCTGGGCTGGAGTTTGCCGAGGTCTTCGCCCTCGATCCGCATATCGCCCTCGACGACGCGCACGCTCGATGGCAGGACGCCAAGCACCGCCTTGCCGATCATCGTCTTGCCGGCGCCGCTTTCGCCTACCAGGGCACGCACTTCGCCGGGCTGCACTGAGAGCGATACCGAGCGCAGCACGCGCTGGCCGTTGGCCAGCACGGCGCTCAGATTGGCGATGTCGAGACAGGCGCTCATCGCAGCACCGGATCGAAACGCGTCTTCAGCGCTTCGCCGAACTGGCTGAACGAGAGCACGGTAAGGATGAGCGTGATCAGCGGGAAAACCAGAACCCACCAGGCCTGATGGATCGACAGCCGGCCCTCGGCGATGATGCCGCCCCAGGTAGGATCGTCGGTCGAGATCGACAAATTGACGAAGGACAGGATCGCCTCGACGATGACGGCGATGCCCATTTCCAGCGACAGCAGCGCCACGATAGACGGCACCACGTTGGGCAGCACCTCGCGCAGCATGATGCCGATACGGCCATAACCGGCGATGCGGGCATTCTCGACATAATCCATGCGCGACTGACCCATGGCTTCGGCACGGATCACGCGGCAGAAGCGCGTCCAGTCGATGATGGCGATCGCGAGAATGACGGAGCTTAAGCCGGTGCCGAGCACGGCGACCAGAAGAATGGCGAACAGCACCGGCGGGAACGCCATCCAGATATCGACGATGCGCGAGATGATCCGGTCCGCCCAGCCGCCGAAATAGCCGGCGATCAAGCCGAGCGTCGAACCGACGACGCAGGCGGCGATGGCCGCGGCAAAGGCGACGATGAAGGCGATGCGGCCACCGAAGATCAGGCGCGAGAGCAGGTCGCGGCCGAGGCTGTCGGTGCCGAGCCAATAACCAGGCTCGGCGCCATCGAGCCAGAACGGCGGCAGACGTTCGAGCATTAAATCCTGCGCCAGCGGATCCTGCGGCGCGACCAGCGGCGCGAAAATCGCCGCCAAGAGCGCGATGAGCAGCCAGCCGCCGGCCAGCCACAGCCTCGGGCTCAATCCGCGTCGCGAGATGCGTGCCTCATCCACGGCGCAGCCTCGGATTGAGCAGCGCATACATCATGTCGACGGCAAGGTTGATCAGCACGAACAGCAGCGCGAAGACCAGCACGATGCCCTGGATCAGCGGCAGGTCGCGGTTGATGACGGCGTCGATCGCCATGTTGCCGAGGCCCTCATAGGAGAACAGCCGTTCGACGATGACCGTGCCGCCGATGAGGAAGGTGAACTGCACGCCGACCAGGGTCAGTGTCGGCAGGGCGGCGTTCTTCAGCGCCTCGCGCAGAATGACCTGCGTCTCCGAAAATCCTTTGACCCGTGCCAGCACGACATAGTCGAGGTCGAGCACTTGCTTCAGCGACTGTTTCAACAGCTGCGAGATGATTGCCGCCAGCGGCAGCGCCAGGGCAATCGCCGGCATCAGCATGTGTTTCAACAGGTCCCAGGTCAGGTCGAGGCGCAGCCGAAGCAGGCTCTCGAAGAAATAGAATTGGGTGACGAAGGGCAGGTCGAGTTGCGGCGACACGCGGCCCGAAATGTCGAAGATCGGCACCAGCACGCCGAACAGCAGGATCAGCACCAGGCCCCACAGGAAGTCGGGAATCGACAGCGCCGCACCGCTGGCGATGTCGATGCCGGCCTCGACCGCCGTACCGCGTTCGCGCGCGCCGAGGATCGCCGTCGTGCCGCCTATCGCCACCGCCATGACAAGCGCGACGATGGCCAGCTCCAGCGTCGCCGGCAGCCGATTGAAGACGAGGCCAAGCACGTCTTGCCGCAGCGAGATCGAGGTGCCGAAATCGCCCCTGGCGACACCGGACAGCCAGATGAAGAACTGTTCGACGATCGTTTTGTCGAGCCCGTAGAGCGCGCGCAGCCGGGCGATGTCGTCACTGGTGGCGCCGGGCGGCAGCATCATGGCGATCGGGTCGCCGGGCGCGACGCGGATGACCACGAATACGACGACGGCCACGCCGAACAGCGTGATCAGCATCGTCAGCAGACGGATCAGGAATCGTTGCAGGAGCATTTAAATCTTCGGGAGCCCTTGGGCTCGTATGCCCGATGGAAAATGCGCGCCGTCATTGGCGACGGCGCGCGGCAATTCCAGGCCGATCAGGCTGGGGTCATCAGCGCCGGCAGCAGCGCGCCGGAAATATGCTGCACCACATTGACGCCCTTGGCATGCACGATCGGCTGCGCGTACTGCATCAGCGGCAGCACATAGGCCTGTTCGGCGATGTATTTGTCGACCGCCTTCCAGCCGGCGATGCGCTTGGCCTCGTCTTTCTCTCCCCACAGCGGATTGATCATGTCGATCAGGTCCTGGCTGTCCCAGACCGAATGCGGGCTCGGCCCATACATGGCAAAGCCGGTCGAGGTGGTCGGATCGCCAATGGCGTTGCCCCAGTTGTAGAAGGCCGCGGGCGCGAGCTTGTCGGCGGCGCGCAGTTCGTAGTGCTTGGCGATCTCGTAGACCTCGATCGTCGCATCGATGCCAACCTTGCGCCACATGCCGACGATCGCCTGGATCATCTCATAGTCCTTGGGCTTGAAGCCCTTGGTCGTCTGGATGGTGAACTTGACCGGCTTTTCCGGCGAATAGCCTGATGCCGCCAGCAACTCCTTGGCCTTCTCCGGATTGTGCTCGACCTTGATCGAGGCATCGAAAGCCGTGTATTCCGGCGTCTCCAGCGTGGCGATCGGCTGGCCATAGCCGCGCAGCAGCCGCTTGACCAGAAGCTCCTTGTCCACCGCCATGACAGCTGCCTGGCGCACGTTCTTGTCCAGCATCGCTTCGATGTCGTTGAAGAAGATCATGCCGATGTCGGAAACATTCTTGATCGAGCCGGCGAGCCCGTCCTTGGCGATCAGCCGGTCGTATTCCTCATAGGGGATTTCGAGCGTCACCTGCGAGGAACCGGATTCGATCTCGGCGACGCGGCTTGCCGCATCGGTGACGAACTTGATCGTCACATTCTCGAAGGCCGGCTTGCCGCCCCAATAATTCGGATTGGCCTTCAGCCGCAGGAAGGCATTGCGCTCGAACTTCTCGACCATGTAGGGGCCGGTGCCGATCGGCGCCTTCTCGAACCCTTCGGCGCCGACCTTCTCGTAATAGGCCTTGGGCATGATGTAGCCGGTCAGAAACGACATCCACTTGAAATAGACCGGGTCGAACTGCACGACGTCGCCTGTGATCTTGTTGCCGTCGATCTTGAAATTGCTGACGTTTTTCCAGACGAACTGGATCGGATTGCCGGTCTTTTCGTCGCCAGCGCGCTGCAGCGACCAGACGACGTCTTCCGGTGTGAAGGGTGAGCCGTCATGCCATTTCACGCCTTCGCGCACCGTCATCATGATCTTGGTGCGGTCGTCGTTCCAGCCCCATTCGGTGAGCAGGCCAGGCGCGAAGGACAGGTCCGGCTTCTGCGGGATGAACTGGTCGAACACCGACTGGTAGAGACCCTGGATTGTCGGGTTGACGGCTGACGGTCCGGTGGTCGGATCCCAGGACGGCAGGTTGACGTTGTAGGCGATGGTCAGTTCGCCGGCGGCGGCTTTGGCGATGGTTGGCAGGCCAACGGCGGCCACGCCAAGTGCCGCGGCACTGTACCCCAGCAATTCGCGTCTGTTGATTGTCATGGTCGTTCCCCTTGTTGGTATTGTCTTCGCGCGGCTTCGTCCGGTCATTGGTTCGGGCTTCGTCGGCAGCAGCGCCTTGCCTCTCGTCGCCCTCATGAAATCGTCTGGCCTACCTCCCGCCAAGTTGTTGCGCGAGCATGAACCCCGAGGCGGCGCCCGTGCCGGCACCGGGCCATGTCGCGGCGCCGGTGAGGTGCAGATTGCTGACCGGCGTGTTCCAGCCGGCATAGCCGCGCGCAGGACGGAACAGGAAGTTCTGCGACAGGTGATGGCTGCCGCAGACCTGGTCGCCGCCGACGAGGTTCGGGTTCTCGCGCTCGAGATCGATGGGCGAAAACACCGCGCGGCCGAGGACTTTTGCGCGCAGGCCCGGCGCGTAGGTTTCGATGATGTCGAGCACGCGGTCGGCGTAGGCCTCCTTGACCTGATCCCAATGCGCCGGCGCGATCTTGGCCGAGGCGTCGCCCGCGATTTCGGCGGGCAGCATGCGCACCTGCACCCACAGCACATGCTTGCCCGCAGGTGCGCGCGACGGATCGACCGCGGTCGGCTGGCCGACGACCAGCACCGGTTCGTCCGGCAGCATGCCTGCCATCGCCTGCTGATAGGTGCGCGACATCTGGTCGAGCGATGGCGCCAGATGCACATAGGCGAATTGGCGCAGCTCTGCTCCGGCGCGCCAGTCCGGCAAATCGGCCAGCGCCAGGTGGATCATCATCGTGCCCGGCGCATGCCGGAATTTCTGCATCGCCGTGTCGAAGCCGGCATCGCCGGAACCTCCGGGCAGCAGCTTGCCGGTCAGCGCCTTGGGCGCGACGCCTGCAATGACCGCCCTGGTGGCCGTATGCGTCTCGCCGGAAGCAAGCCGCGCGCCGGTGGCCTTGCCGCCTGAGACGCTGATCTCGGTGACATCGGCACTGGGGACGATCTTGCCGCCGGCCGACGTCACCATGCCGGCCAGCGCACGGATGATCGTGTCGGCGCCGCCCTTGCCGAGCACCATCCCAAAACTCTGGTTGGCCATCGATTCCAGATAGGGAAACACGGCGCCGCCGGCGATGTCGGGCGCGAAGTCGAGATGCATGCCCCAGGTGGCGAGCGTCGCCCCGATGTGTGGAGACTCGAAATTTTCCTCCAGCCAGGCGCGCGGCGAAGACAACAGCAGCCGGCCGGTGTCGAGCGCGCCCGAAACACCCTTCTTGCGCCACAGGTTCCAGGCGGTGCCCGCAAGCGCACGGGCGCTCATCGGCGAGCCCAGCAGCCTGAACAAATGCTCGGCTTCGGCCGGGAAGGCGGCAACCAGCCTGCGCCACGTTGCGGCATCGGCGGCGGAGAACGCGGCCATGCGGCCGGCGGTCTTTTCCAGATCGCTGCTGACGCCGAACCAGCGTCCATCCGGGAACGCGCTGGCGAAACAGTCGGCGACCGGCGCGAATTCCAGCCCCTGCGCTTTCAATTCATTTGCATATTTCTGGTGGAAGGCGGAGCCGGCGAACAGGCTCAGATTCATCGCGCCGAAGTCGTGGCGGAAGCCGGGGAGGGTGAATTCGCGGGTCTGGACGGCGCCGCCGATTGTCGCGCTGCGCTCGAAAACCCCGGTTTTCCAGCCCTTGAGCGCCAGATGCGCAGCGCATGCCAGAGTGTTGTGGCCCGCCCCGACAAAGATGGCGTCGAACTCGCTCACGCCCCGTTCCCATTTCCTTTATGCTTAAAGATAATTGCAGATGCATATGTTTTCGTCTAGTAGGATATTAAGGGCCGAGACGAGCCTTGATCATGTCAGACAAGAGGGAACAGAGACCATGGACACCCAAAAACTTCTCGGCGAAGTCGCCGGCCAGCTCCTTTCCGGCGCCATCAAGGTGGTCGACCTGACGGCGCCGCTCGGACCGGACACACCGCTGATCAAGCTCCCGCCGGAGCTCGCCGTCGACACGCCGAAGGTCGAGATCCACTCGATCTCCCGCTACGACAAGAACGGTCCGTGGTGGGCGTGGAACTGGCTGAAGCTCGGCGAGCATTCCGGCACGCATTTCGACGCGCCGCAGCATTGGATCAGCGGTAAGGACTATCCGGACGGCGCCACCGACACCATTCCGGCGCAGAATTTCATCGGTCCGGTCAATGTCATCGACTGTTCGAAAGAGGCCGCCGCCGACCCTGATTTCCTGCTCACCGTCGACCACATCAAGGCCTGGGAAGCCAAGCATGGCGCCATCAATGCCGGCGAGTGGGTGGTGATGCGCACCGACTGGTACAAGCGCAACGGCTCGGAAGCCGAGTTCCTCAACGCCAACGAGACCGGCCCGCACACGCCCGGCCCGACGGCTGAAGCCATCCAGTTCCTGATCAGCAAGAATATCAAGGGCTGGGGCTCGGAGACCATCGGCACCGATGCCGGCAAGGCCGGCGGCATGGAGCCGCCATTCCCGGCGCACACGCTGATGCACAAGGCCAACCGCTATGGATTGGCCAGCCTCTGCAACCTCGACCAGTTGCCGCCGAAAGGTGCCATCCTGATCGCGGCACCGCTCAAGATCGAGCACGGCACGGGCAGCCCGATCCGCGCACTCGCGCTGGTGCCGGGGAAATAGGGCGTAGGCGGTCTTCGGGAGAAGATCATGGTTGCAGCAGATGTTGTAGTGATGGGTGGGAAGGGGCAGCCTGGCAAGGCCGCCGCTCTACGGCGCCCCCCTCTGTCCTGCCGGACATCTCCCCCACGAGGGGGGAGATCGGCTGTCATCGTTGCCTTCGCCAATTTCCAACGTTGCAAGAACGAGCGGGGCGCCAAAGCTGCCAATCTCCCCCCTCGTGGGGGAGATGTCCGGCAGGACAGAGGGGGGCGCCGTAGAGGGCTGACCTCGGATGCCTACCAGCTGGTCCCGGGGAATCATCAATGAACGCCCCCGATCACATCATCGTCGGCAGCGGCATCAATGGGCTGGTTTGCGCGGCGATGCTTGGCGGTAATGGCGCCAGGGTGCTCGTGCTGGAGCGCAATGACCGTATCGGCGGCTGCATGCGCACCGAGGAGATCACCGCGCCCGGCTTCATCCACGACGTGATGGCGACGACCTTCGTGCTGTTCATCACCTCGCCGGCCTTCGCGGCACTGGGCGCCGACCTCGCCCGGCACGGGCTGGAATTCTGCCACACCGGCACGCCAACGGGCGTGCTGCGGCCGGATGGCAGCCACGCGGTGCTCACCACCGACCGCGCCGCCAACATCGCTGCGTTCAACGCGATCGCGGCCGGCGACGGTGACCGCCATGCGGAAGATGTCGGCGGCATCGAGCGCAATGCCGGCCTGCTGTTCGGCTTGCTCAGCGGCAGTCTGTGGTCCTATCCGACGGCCAAGCTGCTGGCCGGCGACGCCTGGCGGCGTGGTCCGCGCGGGCTTGCCGCCTTTCTCGGTGACGCCCTTGTGTCGGCGCGCGGCTGGCTGGAAAGCGCTTATCAGTCCGAGACCGTCCGCGCGCTCTGGGCGCCGTGGGTGCTGCATGCCGGGCTTGGCCCGGAAGACGGCTTTTCCGGCCAGATCGCCAAGGTGATCGCCTTCGCGCTGGAGGCTGCCGGCGCGCCGATCGTCAAGGGCGGCGCGAAGAACCTGCTGTCGGCTTTCGAGGCGCTCATCAAGGAGCGTGGCGGCGTCATTTCCACCGAAGCGGACGTTGCCTCCATCCTCCTGACCGGAGGTCGCGCCACAGGCGTACGGCTGGCCTCGGGCGAAACCGTTCACGCCACCAAGAGCGTCATCTGCTCGGTCACGCCGACGCAGCTTTATGGTCGCCTGCTCGGCACGGACGCTCCGAAGGACGACGTCGAAGCGACGCGGAAATACCGCTATGGCAAAGGCAACTTCCAGATCCACTACGCCCTCGACAAGCCACCGGCCTGGCGCGGCGGCGAGGGCCTCGACAAGGTGGCGCTGCTGCATCTGACGCCTGGCCTGGATGGCGTCTCGAAAGCCTGCAACGAGGCGGCGCGCGGCATGCTGCCTGATGTGCCGACCATCTGTGTCGGCCAGCCGCATGCGCTCGACCCGTCGCGCTGCCCGGAAGGCAAGGCGATCCTGTGGCTGCAATTGCCCGAGGCGCCGCGCCACATCAAGGGCGACGCTGCCGGCAAGCTGCAGGCGCCGGCTGACGGTCAATGGACCGAGGCGCTGCGCGAAGCCTATGCCGACCGTGCCGAAGCGATCCTCGCCAGCCATATCGACGGCTTCAAGGACAGCATCATCGCGCGCCGCGCCTATTCGCCGGCCGATCTCGAGGCGATGAACGTCAACCTGGTCGGCGGCGATCCCTACGGTGGCTCCTCGACCATTGACCAGTCCTTCCTGTGGCGGCCGTTCAAGACCAGCCGCAACCACCAGACCGGCATCAAGAACCTCTACCATATCGGTGCCTCGACCCATCCCGGTGCTGGCCTTGGCGGCGGCTCCGGTTTCCTGCTGGCGGGGAAACTGTGATGGAACAGAAGGTCGCCGAAAAACGCCAACGCATTTCGACCCTCGGTCAGATCGGCCTGCAGCAATTCGCGCCCTATCTGATGAACCGCATCATGGGCCGCTACAACGCCACCTTGCGTGAAGATTTCCGCAAGCAGGGCCTGACGATTTCGCAGGTGCGCACGCTGGCCGTGCTGTCGGTCACCGACGGCGTCACCGTCAACGACCTCTCGGTCTATACTGTCATCGAGCAGTCGACCTTGAGCCGCACGCTGGACACGCTGGAGGGGCAAGGGTTCGTGCGGCGCGAGCAGGGCGTCACCGACAGCCGCATCCGCCATGTGTTCCTGACCGACGAGGGGCGCGCCGAGTTCACCCGCGCCTGGCCGGCCATGCATGACGCGTTCGAGGCGATGTTCGACGATATCGACGACGCGGAATATGCAGCGCTTATCGCCACGCTTTTGAAGATGCTGAAGAACATTCGCAAGCACGACATCTAATGCATGTCGCCCAAAAGTGGACCCGGTTTTGGGGAAACGACATGCGTAAACAAGGATTCTAGAACGCACGCGCCGCCGGCTGTCGGCGGCAAGGGAAGGAGGCAGAGATGGCCGAACGGTCTTTTGCCAAGGAAGTCGAAAAACTCAGGCTCGGCGCCGGCGAGGAATTTGCCGGCGAGGGCATCCTCGCCATCACCAAGGCGCTGCTGCAATGCGGCGTCGGCTATGTCGGCGGCTACCAGGGCGCGCCGATCAGCCATCTGATGGACGTGCTGGCCGACGCGCAGGACATTCTGGGCGAGCTCGGCGTGCATTTCGAGGCCAGCGCCTCGGAAGCCACCGCCACCGCCATGCTCGCCGCCTCGGTGCACTACCCGATCCGTGGTGCCGCGACCTTCAAGTCGACGGTCGGCACCAACGTCGCTTCAGACGCGCTGGCCAATCTCGCCTCCGGCGGCGTCACCGGCGGCGCGCTGATCATCGTCGGCGAGGATTATGGCGAGGGCTCCTCGATCATGCAGGAGCGCAGCCATGCCTTCGCCATGAAGAGCCAGGTCTGGCTGCTCGACCCGCGTCCGAACCTGCCGTCGATCGTCAAGGCGGTGGAGGATGGTTTCGAGCTGTCGGAAATCTCCAACACGCCGGTCATGCTGCAGGTGCGCATCCGCTGCTGCCATGTGCATGGCCATTTCATCGCCAAGGACAACAAGCGCCCGCCGATGACGGTCGCCGATGCGCTGGACGCACCGCGCCGCGACACCGGCCGCATCGTGCTGCCGCCCGCCTCCTTCCTGCACGAGAAGGAGAAGGTGGCGAAGCGCTGGCCGGCGGCGGTGGATTTCATCACCAGGAACAAGATCAACGAGTTCTTCGGCTCGGACCACGGCTCGGTCGGCATCGTCATGCAGGGCGGCATGTACAATTCGGTCGTCCGCGCGCTGCAGCGGCTCGGCCTTGCCGACACCTATGGCGACACCGATGTGCCGCTCTACGTCCTCAATGCCGTCTATCCGCTGATCGACGACGAGTTTCTGTCCTTCTGCGAGGGCAAGCAGGCGGTGCTGGTGGTCGAGGAAGGCCAGCCCAACTACATCGAACAGGCCTTTGCCGCGATGCTGCACAAGGCGGGGCGCGGCACCAGGCTGGTCGGCAAGGAGCATCTGCCGATGGCCGGCGAATATACCGGCCAGGTCATGCTCGACGGCATCGGCGCCTTCCTGCGCGCCGAGGCACCGCATCTGTTGCCGGGCGAAGTGCGCGCGCCCAACAAGATCGGCGACGGCGTCGACACGGCTGATCTGATCAACGTCGTACCGGGCCGCCCGCCCGGCTTTTGCATAGGCTGCCCGGAACGGCCGATCTTTGCTGCAACCAAACTGGTCGAGCAGGAGCTCGGCAAGCACCACATCGCCTCCGACATCGGCTGCCATCTGTTCTCGATCATGCCGCCTTTCGAACTCGGCGCTACAACCATGGGCTACGGGCTGGGTCCGGCCTCGGCCTCGGCGTTCAATTCGCCCGACACCAAGCGCCGCTCGATCTCCTTCGTCGGCGACGGCGGCTTCTGGCACAACGGCCTGACCTCCTCGATCGGCAATGCGGTGTTCAACAAGAATGACGGCGTCATCGTCATCGTCGACAATTTTTACTCCGCGGCCACTGGGGGGCAGGACATCCTGTCGTCGCGCGCCGGCAACAAGACGAAGTCGACCAAGCATCCGATCACCGAGGCGGTGAAAGGCATGGGCGTCAAATGGCTGCGCCACGTCGACCGCACCTACGATGTCGGCAAGATGCAGGACACCTTGCGCGAGGCGCTGACGACGGACGAAAAGGGGCCAAAAGTCATCGTCGCTTCGTCGGAATGCATGCTCAACCGCCAGCGCCGCGAAAAGCCGCTGGTCGACAAAGCGATCAAAGGCGGCGAGCGTGTCGTCAAACCGAAATTCGGCGTCGACGAGGACATCTGCACCGGCGACCATGCCTGCATGCGGCTCTCCGGCTGTCCGTCGCTGTCGGTGAAGTCGCTGGACGATCCGCTGCGCGACGATCCGGTCGCATCGATCGACCAGAACTGCGTCGGCTGCGGCAATTGCGGCGAGGTGGCGGACGCGGCTGTGCTCTGCCCGTCCTTCTACCGCGCCGATGTCGTACACAATCCAAGCCGCTGGGATCGTTTCCTCGAAGCCACGCGCCGCGCGACGATCGGCTTCCTGCAGAGGCGGCGCGAAAGCCGGCGCCTGACATTCGCCGATGCTTGAGCCTGTTCCCTCCCTGCGTCCCAGGTCCGGTGCTGCCGATGAGCCGGTGATCAAGCTAGCCGTGCTGGCGGTTGGCGGCCAGGGCGGCGGCGTGCTGGCCGACTGGATCACCGATGTCGCCGAGCGGAATGGCTATGTCGCGCAATCGACGTCGGTCGCCGGCGTCGCCCAGCGCACCGGCGC
Source organism: Mesorhizobium sp. ESP7-2 (assembly GCF_020164715.1). Taxonomy (NCBI): domain Bacteria; kingdom Pseudomonadati; phylum Pseudomonadota; class Alphaproteobacteria; order Hyphomicrobiales; family Phyllobacteriaceae; genus Mesorhizobium; species Mesorhizobium sp. ESP7-2. Next base: position 13,192 of record NZ_JAIUGQ010000019.1, on the reverse strand, counting down.
CACCATCTATTATATCGAAATGGCCCGCGACACCGGCCGGCTGCCGGTCTTCGCGCTGTCGCCCTCGCAGGGCGATGTCGACATATTGATCGCCGCCGAATTGATGGAAGCCGGCCGTGCCATCATCAGGGGCTTCGTCACCCCCAACCGCACCACGCTGATCGCTTCCTCGCACCGCATCGCCGCCGTCTCGGAAAAGATTGAACCGGGCGACGGCCGCGCTTCGTCGTCCAAGGTCCACGCCACGGCGGAGGCCGCGTCGAAGCGCTTCATCGCTTTCGATATGGAAAAGATCGCCGCCAACAACGGCTCGATGATCTCGGCCAGCCTGCTTGGCGCGCTGGCCGGCTCCGACGCACTGCCGTTTACCCGCGAGAGCTATGAGCAGGCAATCGGCAACGGCGGCCGTGGCGTCAAGGCCAGCCTCGCCGCCTTCGGCGTGGCGTTCGATCGCGCGCGCGGCGTGGCAACACCTTCGTCAAAACCGGCGGAGGCAGCGATTGTCGAATCCGCCCTCGGTACCGGGCGCGTGAGCGGTCCGCAAAATCTGCTGCAGGGATGGCAGGCGCTAGCCGCCCGCATCGACCTGATGCCAGCGGCGGTGCGCGACATGGCGCTTCGCGGCCTGAGAAAGGTCGTCGACTATCAGGACATCGCCTATGGGCGCGAATATCTCGACCGGCTGGACAAGGCCGTCGCGCTGGACAGCGCCGGCCACGCCCATGCGCTGTCCAGCGCGACGGCCAAGCATCTGGCCAATGCCATGTGCTACGACGACATGATCCGCGTCGCCGATCTGAAGACGCGCTCGACCCGCGACAGGCGGGTCCGCAAGGAGGTTGGCGTCAAGGGCGGTTCGGTCCTGCAAGTGACCGAATACTTCCATCCGCGCATCGAGGAGTTCTGCGGCACGCTGCCGGCGGAGCTGGGCAGCTACATCGAGAACCGGCCCAAACTCGCCGGCTTCCTCGACCGCCGCATCAACCATGGCCGCCGCATCCGCACCGACAGCTTTGCCGGCTTCGCCGCCCTGTGGTTCATCGGCGGCCTGCGTCGCTGGCGTCGCCGCCTGCTGCGCCACCAGGTCGAGACCGCGCATCTGGAACGTTGGTATACGCTGGCGCTCGACCATGTTGGGCAAGACTATGCCGTTGCCGTCGAAATCCTCAACTGCCGCCGGCTGATCAAGGGCTACAGCGACACGCATGTGCGCGCCCAGTCGAAATTCGACCGCGTACTCTCTGCTCTCGACCTGCTCGAGGGCCGCGACGACGCCGCCGACTGGATCCGCCGCTTGCGCGAGGCGGCGCTCAAGGACGAGAAGGGCGACATGCTCGACGGTGCGCTGAAGACCGTGGCGACGCTGGGATCATCTTCAGTCATCTGAGTTTCAACGGGCGGCCTCCGCCGATTGCGCCGCCAATCGCCTCCGTGACTCTAGCCACGGCAACACGGCTGGCCGCCACCGTTGCATCTTCTCTCCCATCAATCCGCTCTTCGTGAACGTCGTTCATTTTTCTCTTGAACACTGTTCACATTGTGGTACGTTGGCACCATGAACATTGTTCATAGGGAGAAGCGGAAATGTTGAACAACTCCACGTTGACGCGGGGCAGGGTCGCTGGCCGGAACGAGCCTGGGCCTGCGATCCCGGGGAAGATCTGACCGGTAAGAAGTTTAACCAGCTCACGCTATTACAACGATTGAAAAAGCGCATGAACCCGCGGGGATCACCGGAGCATCGCCGCGTGGTTCCGCCAAATGGGAAATCGCCATGAACACGCATCTCATGCTTTCGCGGCGCTTCGCGCCGCTTTTCTGGACGCAGTTCCTGTCCGCCTTCAACGACAATTTCCTCAAGAACACGCTGGTGTTCCTGATCCTCTTCACACTTGCCGCCGATCAGGCGGCCTCGCTGGTCACTTTGGCCGGCGCCGTGTTCATGGCTCCGTTCCTGCTCCTGTCGGCGCTGGGCGGCGAGATTGCCGACCGCTTCGACAAGGCGCTCATCGCGCGCCGGCTGAAATTTGCCGAGATCGGCGCCGCTGCCGTCGCGGTCGTCGGCATCGCGCTGTCCTCCATTCCCGTGCTGATGACGGCGCTGTTGATGTTCGGCGTCATCTCGGCACTGTTTGGGCCGATCAAATACGGCATCCTGCCCGATCATCTCGAGCGCAAGGAATTGCCCCGCGCCAACGCCTGGATCGAGTCGGCGACCTTCGCCGCCATCCTCGGCGGCACGATCGTGGGCGGCGTCGTCTCCGCCGACGGCATTGGTGTCGCCGTCTTCGGTCCGATGATGACGATCCTGGCGGTCGGCTGCTGGGTCGTCAGCCGTTCCATCCCTTCGACCGGCTCGGCCGCGCCGAACCTTGTCATCGACTGGAACATCTTCCGTTCGACATGGCGGCAGGTCAGTGAATTGCGCACCGACACGCGCATCTGGCGCGCCGGATTGATGACCTCATGGTTCTGGCTGATCGGCGCCATCGTGCTTTCGATCCTGCCGACGCTGATCAAGGATCAGCTCGGCGGCAACGAGATCGCGGTCACCGCCTATCTCGCGGTGTTCGCCGTCTCCATCGCCATCGGCTCGGCGATCGCCGCCTGGATGTCGCAGGGCCGCATGGTGCTGCTTCCGGCGCCGGTCGGCACGGCGCTGCTGGCGCTGTTCGGCTTGCACCTTGCCTGGACGATCTGGAGCATGCAGCCTTCGCCCAAGGCCGAAACCCTTGGCCTCTTCTTCGCCGGGCCGAACACGATCCGCGTTGCGATCGACCTTGCCGGCATGGCCATTTCCAGCGCCTTCCTGGTGGTGCCGACCTTCGCTGCCGTGCAGGCCTGGTCGCCCGAGGCGCGCCGTGCCCGCGTCGTCGCCGCTGTCAGCATCGTCAACGCCGGCTTCATGACGCTGGGCGGCATCCTCGTCGCCGCCATTCAGGCCGCCGGCGTCTCCATTGCCAGCGTGCTGTTCGGGCTTGCCGCCTTCAATGCCGTGGCCGCCTGGCTGATGTTGAAATATCTGCCGACCAACGCCTTCCGCGACTTCGTCTCCATTCTCTTCCGCGCCTTCCATAGGCTCGAAGTGGAAGGGTTGGAGAACCTCAAGGCCGCGGGCCCGGCACCGATCCTGGCGCTCAACCATGTCAGCTTCCTCGACGGTCCGCTGGCGCTGACGCTGACCGATGAAGAGCCGGTCTTCGCCATCGACTACACGATCGCGCGGGCCTGGTGGATGAAGCCGTTCCTCAAACTGACCCGAGCCCTGCCGCTCAATCCGGCCAAGCCGATGTCGACGCGCACGCTGATCAAGATCGTGCAGAACGGCGACCCGCTGGTCATCTTCCCGGAGGGCCGCATCACCGTCACCGGCGGGCTGATGAAGGTCTATGACGGCGCCGCCATGGTGGCCGACAAGACCGGCTCGATGGTGGTGCCGATCCGTATCGAGGGGCTGGAGAAAAGCCCCTTCTCGCGGCTGACGGCGCAGCATGTCCGCCACCGCCTGTTCCCGAAGGTCAGGGTGACCATATTGCCGCCGGTCAAGCTCAAGGTCGACGACGAGCTGAAAGGCCGCAAGCGCCGGGCCGCCGCCGGTGCCGCACTCTACCAGGTGATGTCCGACCTCGTCTTCCGCACCCAGCATATCGACAAGACCGTGCTCGAAAGGATCATCGAGACGGCGACCGAGCGCGGCATGAAGCAACTCGCCGTGCAGGATCCGGTCGCCGGTTCGCTGAGCTACGGCAAGCTGCTCACTGGTGTCGCCGTGCTCGGCGAGAAGTTCGAAACGCTCTATGCCGGACAGGACACGCTCGGCATCATGCTGCCCAACGCCAATGGCGCCTGTGCTGCGCTGCTCGGCGTCATGTCGGCCGGCAAGGTCCCGGCGATGATCAACTTCACAGCCGGTGCCGCCAACATCCTGTCCGCCTGCAAGGCGGCGCAGGTAACCACCATTCTGACCTCTCGGGCTTTTGTCGAGCAGGCCAAGCTCGGCGCGACGGTCGAGGAGGTCGGCCGGTCGGTGAACATCGTCTGGCTCGATGATCTGCGTGCAACCATCGGCCTCAAGGATAAGCTGCTTGGCCTGTTGCGCAAGAGCACGCCCAGGGTTGCCCGCAAGGCCACCGACCCGGCCGTGATCCTGTTCACCTCGGGCTCCGAAGGCACGCCGAAGGGCGTGGTGCTTACCCACCGCAACATCCTGGCCAATGCCGCGCAGGCCGCCTCGCGCATCGATTTCCATTCGGGCGACAAGGTGTTCAACGTGCTGCCGATCTTCCATTCCTTCGGGTTGACGGCGGGCACGGTGCTGCCGCTGGTGTCGGGCGTCCCCGTCTATTTCTATCCGTCGCCGCTGCACTACCGCATTGTGCCGGAACTGGTCTATGCCTCGAACGCGACGATCATCTTCGGCACCGACACCTTCCTCAACGGCTATGCGCGCACGGCGCATCCCTATGATTTCCGCTCGGTGCGCTATTGCTTTTCCGGTGCGGAGCCGGTCAAGGCCTCGACCCGCGAAACCTATATGGAGAAGTTCGGCCTGCGCATTCTCGAAGGCTACGGCGTTACCGAGACGGCGCCGGTCATCTCCATCAACACGCCGATGTACAACAAATCAGGCACGGTCGGAAAAATCATGCCCGGCATGGAATGCCGCCTGGAACCGGTGATCGGCGTCGAAGGTGGCGGGCGGCTGTTCGTGCGCGGCCCCAACGTCATGGCGGGCTATCTCAGGGCCGAAAAGCCTGGTGTGCTCGAACCCCTGCAAGACGGCTGGCACGACACCGGAGACATCGTCAGCATCGACGAGGCCGGCTTCGTCAGCATCCGTGGCCGCGCCAAGCGCTTCGCCAAGATCGGCGGCGAGATGATTTCGCTGGCTGCCGTCGAGGCGATGGCGGGCGAGCTGTGGAAAGGTTCGCTCTCGGCGGTCGCGACCGTGCCGGATCCGCGCAAGGGCGAAAAGCTGGTGCTCGTCACCGAAGCCGAAAGGGCGACGCGCGCCGAGTTTCTGGCCTTCGCCAAGGCGAACGGCGCCATGGACCTGATGGTGCCGGCCGAAGTGCGAGTCGTGTCGCATGTGCCGGTGCTTGGCTCGGGCAAGATCGACTTCGTCGGCGTGACCAGACTGGTGCGCGGCGAAGACTTCGCGCCCGCCAAGGTCGAGGCCGCCTGATCACCGGCAAGAGCGAGGCGACGCCGCGTCAGGAAACGCGGCGTTGCCAGAGCCTCAGGCGATCAGGTTCATCATCGGCTTCACCGCACCCGAGTCCGGAAACACCTTCTCGCCGAGCACGGCGGCCGAAAGTCCGAACTGGTCGGCGAGCAGGCCTTTCAGCACCGCCCTGACATCGCTGGTCGGCGCAAGGTCGCGCTGCTGGTAAAGTTGCGCCGGCTTCAGCCCCGGCCAGTCGGCGATGACGCGGCCGCCCTTGATCGCGCCGCCGGCGAACAGCACCACGGTGCCGGTGCCGTGATCGGTGCCGACCGTGCCGTTGATCCGCGCCGTGCGGCCGAATTCGGTGATGGCGACGATCGCCGTATCCTTCCAGCGCTCGCCGAGACCTTTTTCGAATTCCTCGAAGGCACCGTCGAGGCCGCCGAGCAAAGTGGCGAGCCGGCCGGTCGCGCCGCCTTCGTTGACATGCGTGTCCCAGCCGTCGAAGGCCATTGCCGCGACGCGCGGCCCGTCATCGGCCGCGATCAGCCTGGCGGCACCTTGCGCGGCCTGCCGCATACCGGCGGCGCTGTCGAGGCCGCCTCTAGGCTTCATCGCCTTGGAGCCGATCTGGTCGTCGAGCGCCATGCGGTCGGCGTCGAGGCCCTTTTGCAGCGCCACCGCCAGAACCGGGTCGCGGTGCTGGTAGAGATCGAGAACACGCGTCGCGAGGTCGCCGGCGGGCGCCGGTAGCGATTGCGGCGCCCAGCCGAGTACTGGTGCAGCGCCACGGATCACCAGCGGCGTCGACGGCCCGACGGCCAGGCCGCCAAGCGTCGCCACGCGATCGCCCGCCGGCAGGTTCTCGAGCGCCCGGTTGAGCCAGCCGGTGGAGACATGGCCGGGACCGGCAAAGCCGCTTTCCAGCACATCCTGTCCGTCGAAATGCGAGCGCTCGCGATAGCCGGTCGCGGCCGCGTGCACCACAGCCGCTTGGTTTGCCTTGAACAGGCGGGCAAACACCGGCATTGCCGGATTGACCGCGAAGAAACCGTCGAGCGGCAGCGCCGCATGCGGGCCGGAAAGTGACAGGGCGATGTTGCCATGCAAGCCGGCATAGTCGGGATCGCCGACCGGACCGACCGCCGACAGGCCGTCCAGCGCGCCGCGCAGTACGATGACGATCAGGCGCGGGTCGCGATTGTCGGCGGCGCGGGCGAAGCGCGGCAGATAGGCCCAGGCGAACAGCGAGCCGCCGGTCATCAGCACGGCGCGGCGGGAAGGATGAGGTGTTCCACACAGCAGGCTCATGACATTGTCTCCATTGTCCGCGCTGGCGCTATCGGCGCTGGAATTCGGGCGCCATCAGCAACAGCGCCAGGCCTTGCTGCTTGGACTCGGCGCGGGCGACCGCCTGGCGCGTTTCCGGCGAGGCGGAGGGACCGATGACCGCGTCGAGCATGTCGTTGGGATTGCCGATGTCTTTCACTTGCCTGGCAGCCTGCCAGGCGATGTCGAGCCGTGTCTTCATGCCCTCCGCCGATGCCCAGCTGTCCGCCTGGTCGGAAAAGCCGTTCGGTCCCGGCGGCCGCCAGAGCGGCTCGCCCAGCGCGTTGAGCCAGTTGAGCGACTGGCCGGGATCGCTCGGTCCCGGGCCGGCCGCCCGCCTGATGGCGGCGACATAGTCGAAGGGCGAGCGCATCTTGGCCAATGGTGTCGACCACGCCTCCGGCAGGTCGATCAGCGCCACCGCCAGTGCCCTGAGATTGCCGTCGTTCTTGATGAACACCTTCGCGAGACGGGCGACCACCGCCGGCGGCGGGGCGTCGGCTATGAAATGGCGGGCAAGTTGCGTGGCGATGTGTTGCGCGGTCGCCGGATGACGGGCGATGTCATCGAGCGCGGCCTCGGCCTGGCCCATGCCGCCGGCCGGATAGGTCTTGCCGAGCAGCATCGCGTCGCCCGGCTCGTGCGCATTGGCGTTGAAGACGAAACTGCCGGGTTCGCCCAGCCGTCCTTCCCGTCCGGCCATCGTCCAGCCGGTCAGGATGCGCGCGAAGCTCGTGACGTCGGCCTGGCTATAGCCGCTGCCGACACCGAGCGTGTGCAGTTCCAGGATCTCGCGGGCGAGGTTCTCGTTGAGGCCGCGCTGGCGGTTCTTGCCGGCGCGCGAATTCGGGCCGATAGAGTGCTGGTTGTCGAGATAGAACAGCATCGCCGGATGCCGCTCCACCGCCATGAGCATGTCGGCGAAACGCCCGAGCACGAAGGGCCGGATGGCTTCCCGTTCGAAGGCCCCGGCACTGGCGCGCACGATGTTGCCCTTCGCCACGGAGACGCAGAAATGGTTCGACCAGAAATAGACCAGACGCTCGACGAAGCCGGCCTCGGCCCGCAAGGCTTTGTCGAAGCGCGCCTGTGCCTCGGCCCGGAACAAGGTGACCTCGACAGGCGGGACGGCGGGTTTGGCCTTGGCAGCGGGCGACGACACGCCCGATGCGGCCGGTGGCGGCATAGCCGAGGCCGAGGCTGGCGTGCCCGTTGCCGTTGCCGGCTGCTGTGTCGCCATCCGCTCCCGGTCCAGCTTGCGCTGGAGGTTTGCCGCCATGCTGGCCTGGATGGCAGACGTGCTTCCCTCGAGATCGGTGTAGGCCGGATCGTCAGGCGAGATCATGGCGACGTCCGGCCGTCGCAGTTCCGCCTTGAGATAGCCGCGAGGATCGTCCGCCAGCCCGTCGCGGTCGCCGGGCCGGGCTCCGAGCCCGAAGCGATTGAAGGCAATCAGGGCTGGATCCAGCAGGGCGGAACCTTTAGCCGGGGCTGCCATGTCAGCTCTCCATGGTTGGATATCACGGGAGGCGCGCGACGCCCGACTGGGCTGTTTCCCAGCTCAAGTTGGGAATAGGCGGCAGGGCCGGCGTGTGTCGCCCGGCCCTCCACGCGCCTACCAGCGATGCCAGTGGCGGTGCGGATGCCAGCCATAATAGGCCGGGCCGTGCCAATAGCGGTAGCGCGGATACACCACGACACGGTTGGGAACGCAGCGCCCCCAGTGATTGGGATGCCAGCCGGGCCCGCAGCCCCAGGCCACATGCTCGATCAGCGCCGGGGCGGCCGGTTGCACCGTCATAGGCATGGCGGCGGAGGTCGCGACGGTTGCGCCGGTTCCGGTCAAGGCGAGGACGGCTGCTGCCGCGTATTGTGTCAGACGGTTCATGACGTTACTCCGAATGTTGTCCGAGAATGAAAACCTGTTCGTACCGATTGGTCCGGCAGGTCTGCCCTTCCCCTGGTTAAACGGCCTTGCGAGCGTTTTCCGTCGGTCGTCACGGCGATTTTTTTGGTGCTACGGCCGCGCGGCGTTCCACATGGCGCATCAGTGCCGCGGCCAGCGCGCTCCGGTTCTGCGGCGATGTGTTCGCCGCGAAGTCGACAATGGCCTGTTCAAGCCGCGTGCGCACGGTCACGTCAGCGTTGCGCGCCCGCTCCAGGGCGGCGGACAAAGCCACGGTGTCCACAACGGGTTGGCGCAACAGGTCCGCCGCCTCCTGCCTTGCCTGCTGACCGTCAAGAATAGTCTGGCGGGCTTCCATGCGTACCTGCCGCAGCGCCTTGCGAAAGGACTTGCGATCTTTTTCGGGAAGCTGTCCTCCAGCCGACTCCAACGAGTACCCGGCGCCTGCCCTGGCATTTCTCAGCCAGACGGCCCCGCTGACAAATGCCCCGGCAAGAAAGACGTTCAGCACGACCGAGGCGATGACCAGACCACGAACCCAGCGCGCGCTCATAGGCTCTCCTCACCATTTTCGGCATCGGGGCCGGCATCGCCGAACGCCGTCGCGTTGGCATCCAGCACATAGTGATCCGATCCGGTTTTCGGCGTGACAACGCTCACCAGCGCCAATCCGGCAACGGCGCCCGCCAGGCCAATGCCGGCGAGACCCAGGCCCAACCACCAGAACCGATGGTGTCGGCGCTGGACGAGGTGCCGGTCGGCCGCGCGCAGGATGCTGCCGTGCAGCGCCTTGCCGGGATGCTGGACCCGATAGCTGTCGAGCAGGGCGTCAAGCCTGCCGGCGTGTCGCGAAATGGCCTGGCCCGCTTCGCTTGACGCAAAGGCCCAGGCGGCTTCGCGTTCTGCTTCCGGCCAGCGGCGCACATCGCCGCCATAGGCTTGCGCGAGCGCCGCGAAACGCTTGGCATCCATTGCCGGCCCGTCTTCGATGTCTTCAGCCATTTGTTTTCCCCTTGCCCCTTGGTGCCGGGTGCCCACGCGGGTTGGAAACGACGCAGACCACCCGGACACCCGCAAGGCGGGTTGAATGTACAGTATTCGGGCGCGCGCCTTTCTCAGTCATCGCAGCCATCCCTGGCCAGCATCGCCTGCAGCGCCCGCCGGCCGCGCGACAGCAGGCTCTCCAGGGCATCGCCACTGATCTCCAGGGTCGCGGCCGCCTCGATGTTGGACATCTCCTGGTAGTAGACCAGGATGATCGCCTCGCGCTGGCGTGGCGCGATTGCCTGCAAGGCCCGCTCGACCCGATGCGCCTCGTCGCCAGGATGGGAATCGGGAAGCGGGGCGGGATCGACAATGTCCGGCACTTCGTCGGTCACCCATTCGCGGCGCCGACGCAGCCGGTCGTAGCAAAGGTTGAGCGTGACGCGGTGCATCCAGGTGTCGAAGCGTGCATTGCCACGCCGCCACTTCGAGGCATGACGCCAGATGCGCATAAAGGTTTCCTGCGCGACATCCTCGGCCTCCGCCGCATCGCCCAGCATGCGCACGGCAAGCGAAAGGATGCGCGGCAACTTCCGCGCGACGAGCGCCTGCACCGCCGCGGGATCGCCAGCACCGACCCGACGAACCAACTCCTCGTCCGGATCGCCGCTCATCGGCTGGCGCACTTCCGATATCCATCACACGTCATAGCCTCTTGGTCACTGCTCCGGCTTGGGAGCGGATTTGTGGCCCGGCATCTCGTCGGCCGTCAGCATGCCGTCGCCATTCTTGTCGAGCCGGGCAAAGCGCTTGGCGAAGAACGCATCGAGCTCGGCCCGGTCGATCAAGCCGTCATGATTGGAATCGATGCGCGCGAAGGATTTGGCAGGATCGCCCTTGACGTTGCGCTTGGCCTGAAAGGCCTCCCACTCCAGCAGGCTGATCTTGCCGTCGCCGTCCGTGTCGGCGGCCATGATCGCCTTCTCCCGCCGTTTCTGGAACTTGGCCAGTGTGATGTCGGACTTGGCGGCCGACGATGTAGCAGCGGGCGACGCGGCGGCCGGTGGCGTCGCGGCCGGTGGCTGTGCCGCTGTCTGGGCCGGAGCCGCGGTGGTCAGCAGGCTCAAGGCAGCGGCAAGGATCGAACGGCGTATCATGGCTTTACGTCTCCGGTTGGCGCATGCCATGGCCCAATGCCATGGTCACGCTTCAACCGTTAAACGTCGCGATCGGAGAAATCCGTCGGTCACCCATGCCGATCACGCCGCTTGCCGGCGATGACGGACCTTCGCGGCCCGGGGAGCAGCAGAACACCTCCTCCGGCGCGTCTGGATACGCCCGGGCCGGCCATTCCTTGGCGAAAGCGGGAATTACGTCGATTGGTCGGCGGCTACCAGCTGCTCCTGCTTGAAGCCGGCATGCTGCGGCGTCCACACCTCGCCCTCTTTGTTGAACCAGTGGCACAGATACATGCCGGAAGCGGCGCCGTCGCTGACCGTCATCTTCGGGCCTCCCGACCTCAGCTTGACGACGTCTCCGGTCTTGAAAGTGTTGGGCATTTGGACCTCCCATGCTGACGCCTGTTATTTCATACCAAAACCGGTGTCCCGACAATGGCATATGGGTCTTCTGGGTTGCCGCCTTATGCGGCAACGCGGATCGCGCTCCAGGGGCGAACCGGCGACCTCCGCGGATCAGTCCACCTCGATCACACGCCGCGCCTGCTTCCTGACCGGCTCGCGTCGGCGCGCAGGCGGAGACTTGTCCGCCAATGCCTCCTGCTGCAGTCTCTGCTCCCTCAGGCGAGTTGTCTTGGCGTCCCTTGCGTGACGCTCGGCATCCAGCACCCGCTTCGCCTCGCGGTCCGCCCTTTCGAGCCTTTCCTTGTCGACACGCCTTGGCAATTTGAAACCTCCTGTCCGTAGAAACCACGGCAGGAAATGTGCGACCCAAGCGTCTGTTCCAAAAAACAGGCGTCTGTTCCAAAAAAATAGAAACGCGCGGTCCATCATTTGCTGTTGTGATTTGAAAAAGGCCCCATCGCACCTTGTCGTTATAGGGCCGGAGGACCTCGCGCCTGGGCCGGTATCTGCAAGTCGCACGACTATCCGGCCTGGCAGAAGCAAACGGCCAGGATTCGGGCCATCTTCTGCGCACCCGAGCTGCTTCGATCATTGGTTTGAAAACTGGTGCCGCTTAGGTGACTCGAACACCTGACCCCATCATTACGAATGATGTGCTCTACCAACTGAGCTAAAGCGGCCCGGGAGGCCAGGACCTCCAAGATGGGCAGGGTGATAGACTCAACGGGCCGCGAATTCAAGATGCGACTTGGCAAATCATGCGAAGAGCGCCGCCGCGATCGAAACCGGGGTTCTAGCGCCCCTGCATGCTGGAATCGGCGCCATGTTCCGATTTTGTTTGCCGGAACATCGCGAAGATGGACTTTGGACGGCACGTCGAGGCAGAATGCGGCCGCCCGCCCGTTGATTGATTGGTCGCCTGCCGCTAACCATCATGAAAGCTTGTGGCAATTTGCAGAGGGATCTCGCTTGGACGCGATCGAAAAAGCGATCCGGAACGCCTTGGAAAAGGGCAATGCCGAGAACCGAGCGTTCCGCGAGAGGGTCTATCGGTCGGCCTTCGCCGCGCTCGACCGTGCGCTCCAGGCCAATCCCGGCGTGACGGTGGAAGTCGCCATCAAGCGCCGTAAGGCGATTCAGGCGAAAATCACCGAAATCGAATCGGAGTACCTGCCGGCGGTGCCCGGCGTCGCCCCGGAGATCGACGCGCCGGCGGGCGAGGCCGAGGGCGGCGCAGCGCCTGCGGTCGAGGCCGGCCCGAGGGCGCCATCGCCCGCTGTCACCGTCGACGGCCCCGTGCAGCCCGCCTCCGATGCACCGCGCTCGCGCGTGCTGCCGGTGGTTCCCGACATCATGCCCGACGCCAACCTTCCCGGCGCGCCAGCCATCGACATGTCGGCTCCCGCAGCGCCGGGAGCCGCGACGGAAGTGACCCCAGACCGCGATGAGCGGCGCATTCGCGGCCGGCGCCTGCCGCTGACCGCCATTTTCTTTACGGTCACGCTGCTCGCGGCGATTGGCATCGGACTGTACTTCGCCATGCAGACCGGTGTGTTCAAGACGGCCGCGCAGCTCAACACCGCGCCGCCGGAAGCGCCTCCGACGGTCGAGGACCCCGATTTCACCCCGGCCGACGGCGCCAACGCGCCGGCAAAGCCCGGTGCCGCGGACCAGTCGCGCGCCTGGATCAATGTGTTTTCACCGACAGATCCGACCCATGTCGCCGCCCCGTCGGACGCCAAGGCCGAGGCCGTGAAGGATGACAGTGGGCCGTTCCTGCGCATCCAGTCCGGCGCCTCCGGCTCGGCGATCGCCTTCGATGTCGGGCAGGGCGTGCTGGAAAAGCTCGCCGGCAAGCATGCCGTGTTCGACATCATCGCCCGCGCCGAGGACGGCAAGGACACGCAGATCTCCGTCGACTGCAATTTCGGCGAACTCGGCGACTGCGGCCGCAAGCGTTACGCGGTCGGCCAGCAGAAAAACGAATATCTGTTCGACGTGAAATTCCCCGACAAGCATCCGGGCTCGGCCGGAACCATCGCCATCAATTCCGATTTCGACAAGCAGGGCAAGGCGGTCAACATCTACGAGATCCGCGTGTCGATCGAGCCTTGAACTGAATCGCGACCGACATATCGACGGTCCTTAGAGCGGTTCAGTGTTTGTTGGAATCGCCGAACCGCTCTAACTCTTTGTTTTCACGCAATTCCCTAGGGAAAGCGC